>CAYRWY010000012.1:0-38652 GCA_964427955.1 uncultured Anaerolineaceae bacterium | reverse complement strand
GGCCATACATTATCTGAACCAATTGGGCCATACCCGTATCGCTTTTATTACGGGCGCGCTCGCCGTTCGAAGCGCCGTAGACCGACTTCGGGGCTACAAAGCCGAGCTGATCGACTGCGATATTCCCGTCAAGGACAAATATGTCATCGAAGGCGATTACCAGCAGCAAACTGCTTACGAGATCACTAAAACTCTGCTGCAAAAGGTAGAACCTCCGCCAACGGCCATTTTTGCCTCCAATGATCTGTCAGCTTTTGGCGCGATGGATGCTGTGCGTGAATGTGGCTTCCGTATTCCTGATGACATCTCCATCATTGGATTTGATGATGTTCCTCAGGCGTCCTTCGTCTATCCCAAACTAACAACAGTTCGCCAGCCGCTCGAACAAATGGGGCGCCTTGCTGTCAAGATGCTTTTTGAGCAGATCGAGGATCAGCACCGTCCGTTCCAACGTGTTGCGCTGGAGACACAACTCATCATTCGTGATTCATGCGGGCCTATAAACCTAGAGAGATAAGCTTAGAGAAACGTTAAAAAGAACAGGAGGCAGCCTATCGCGGATAAATAACATCCTTTTCACCCGAACAGATCCTTTCACTATCGTCTAGAAAGTTTTGGAGGGAAAAATGTCTCAGGGAATTAATCGCCGCGATTTCATAAAGCTGTTAGTTGCCGGTGCAGGCAGCTTCGTACTTACCGAATCG
This sequence comes from uncultured Anaerolineaceae bacterium, assembly GCA_964427955.1. Lineage (GTDB taxonomy): Bacteria > Chloroflexota > Anaerolineae > Aggregatilineales > Aggregatilineaceae > JACRBK01. The sequence continues at coordinate 37,948 of CAYRWY010000012.1, read as the reverse complement.
GGTCTAGTGCCCATCCCCGAAGGACTTCTCGAATCCGACAAGGCGTTCGCCGCTCAATCAGGTACTTTCCCTCGTGAGGAGACTCTGATTGCCAGAATCCTCACCGGGCGTGTCGGTACCCCCGATAACTTCAACCAATGGGTTGGCTGGAAGAGTCAAGACCGCGGTATGCAGAACCTGGCTGACGAGCCGCTCTGGTCGGTCGACTTTGCCACGGGCAACATCATCAATGGTGTCGCCGCTGGCGACCCGACGTATAGCCCGGATTTCATGAGCCTCACGGTCACGCTGCGCCAGGGCGTCGCCTGGTCGGATGGCGTACCCTTCACCGCTGCCGACCTGGTCTATACGGTCGAGACCGAAATGAAATATGAGCAATTCAACACCCACAACTTCTTTGTGGAGAACGTTGAATCCGTGACCGCACTCGATGATTACACTGTCAAATTCGATCTGAAGGCGGCCAACTCGCGGTTCCACACCACCTTCCTCGACCGCTGGGGCTGCGTCCGGATCTTCCCCAAGCACATCTTCGAACAGCAAGAAGATCCGGTTCAGTTCACCTTCAATCCGTATGTGGGCTGCGGTCCCTACAAGCTGCACAGCTTTGATCCGCAAGGGAGCTGGACGGCCTGGGAAAAACGCGAAGATTGGGACAAAAGCCCGACCGGGATCATGTATGGCGAGCCGGTACCCAAGTACATCATCTATCAGTTCTTCGCCGATGAAGGCGCGCAAATCCTGGCCCAACTGACGCATGAACTGGATGTGTCGGAACTCTCAGCCGATGGCCTCAAGGCGTTGTTGGCGCAGTCCAAGACCAGCCGCGCCTACCAGCCGACCTTCCCCTTCGTGGTCAATAACGACCCCTGCATCACCGGCATAAACTTCAACACGGCCAAAGTGCCATTCGATAACCTCGACGTTCGCTGGGCACTTACCCTGGCGATCGATATCGTCGAGTACACGAGCATCGCCGTCGATTCTTCGGGTACGTTAAGCCCGGTGCACGTGCCGCACCTTGGCCCATACCCGGCGGATTACATCGCGCCGCTACAGGACTGGCTGAAGGAACTCACCATCGACGTGGGCAACGGCGAGACGTTTGCCGTGTATGATCCCACCGCGTCGCAGCGCGTCGCAGACTATGCCAAGAGCCGTGGTTATAGCTTCCCTGACGATCAGGCGTTCCTTGAAAAGGCGTTCGGACTGGGCTGGTACAAGTTTGCTCCCGACATCGCCGAGAAGCTGCTGGTAAAGAACGGCTTCTCGAAGAAGGACGACAAGTGGCTGCTCCCCGATGGCAGCACGTGGAAGATCTCTTTCCTGTGCGAAACCACACTGTCCGGCATGGGCGCGCGCAATGCCGCCGCTGCCGTACAGCAGTGGAAAAAGTTCGGCATCGATGCCGAAATATTCCCCTCGGAAGCCCGTGCTGATCTGATCGCCGTCGGCGACTTTGACGTGAGCGGCGACTGGCCTGCTCAGGAACCCTGGGGTGCGGGACCCGACCTGTATCGCGTGCTCGACCGCTGGAACTCGGCCTACATCCGGCCTGTTGGTGAACGTACCCAGGGGCACTCCTGCCGCTGGTCCACTCCGGAGATGGACGACATCATCAAGCGGCTGCGTGAGACGGACCCCTTCAATACGGAAGCCGTCATCGCCATCGGCATCGAAGGTCTCAAGGAAGCCGTCAAGAACATGCCCGGCCTCCCCACCTACGGCTATATCGGCTTTGTCGGCTGGGACGAGACCTACTGGACCAATTGGCCCGGCAGCGACAACCCGTATAATGAGCCATATACCCACTGGCCCAACTTCAAGTACACGACGCCATTCCTGAAATCCGCTAAGGCGTAAGGTCTTTCGGCGTCTACTTCGTATTCCCCCTGGGCAGGTTTCCCTGCCCAGGGGGCGCGTGTTTTCTCACTCACAACCTATGCGTAGTAGCGCCGCGCCTAATCTTACAGATAGTCACTTAGTGGTTTCTAGGGGTATAGACGCATGAGGGCAGAACCGTGACATTTGTAAAACGATATCTTATCCCCCGTCTCATTCAATACTTTTTAGTCATTTGGGTGGGCATCACCGTTGTTTTCTTCATCCCCCGACTCACCCCGAATGACCCGGTCATGCGAATGATTGACCAGATGCGGGCGCGGGGTTCGACCCTGGAGCCGGGATCGATGGATGGCATCATCCATGATCTGACAGTGATGTATGGGTTGCAAGGCTCCTGGCTCGATCAGTACCGGACCTTTTGGATCAAGCTGTTCCACGGCGATCTCGGCGTTTCGTTCTTCCAATTTCCGGCGCCTGTTACCGACCTTATCTCCACTGCTTTGCCGTGGACCTTGGGACTTTTGATAACCACGACCGCCATCTCGTGGATATTAGGAAATATCATTGGCGGACTGGCGGGTTATTACACGCGCAGAAATTGGTCGCGCGCGCTGGATGCCGTCGCTATGGTGATCCGCCCCATGCCGTATTATATCTTCGCCTTTATATTGCTCCTCCTTTTTGCCTACGTCTGGCGCTGGTTCCCGATTACAGGTGGGGCGTCATTAGGAGCTTTACCTGAGTTCACGTGGGCTTATATCAAAGATGTCCTCTGGCATTCGTTCTTGCCTGGCCTCTCGCTAAGCCTCTTGGGGATAGCCGTCAACTTTCAAATCATGAAGCTGCTGGTACAGAACGTCAATGCAGAAGATTTCGTCCAGTATGCCAAGTTGGGCGGCGTTACCGATACCCGTATCGTAACCAAATACGTCATTCGCAACGCCCTACTGCCGCAGATCACTGGCCTGGCCCTTTCGTTTGGGCAGCTCTTCAGCGGGGCACTGATTACAGAGATCGTTTTCAGTTACCCTGGCGTGGGAGGGTTGCTTTATCGAGCCATCGTTAATGGGGATTACAACCTGATCATGGGGATCACTGTTTTTTCTATCATTGGTATCACAACGGCGATGCTGATCGTCGATCTGACCTATCCCTTGCTTGACCCACGGGTAAGATACACATAAGGAAGCTGTTCCGTGAAGACTCTCAGAGATCTGTTCAAGGATTATCGTTTCAGCTTCGCCTTCATCGTACTGGTGATCATCGTGATCATGGCTATCCTGTCCCTTTTCTCGCCGTATGACCCGACGTTATGGCACGTCGTTCCGCGAGATTTGAAGCCGTCAACGGATCACATCCTGGGCACCGATTCGAACGGGCAGGACGTCTTCTGGCAGGCCACGTTCGCCGTGCGCAATTCCTTGATTATGTCCCTCCTCTCTGCCTTAGTCTCAAGGGCGATTGCCATCCTGGTGGGCATGGTGGCTGGCTATAAGGGGGGCGCCATTGATCGGATACTGATGTTTTTGGGTGATAGTCTGCTGGTCATCCCGCTCTTCCTGATCTTCGTAATGATAACGATGATGGTGCGGGAACATATGAATCTGGTGGTTCTGGGATTGATGCTGGCCGCCTTCGGCTGGGCGTGGGACGCGCGCCTGATCCGTTCGATGGTCTTAAGTTTGCGTGAGCGAGACTTTACCAAGACGGCCATGCTTTCGGGTACGGGGACGGTCAAACTGGTGCTAAAAGAGTACACACCCTTTGCCATGCCGTTGATCTTCTCAACGTTGATCAACAACATGTCGTGGGCGATTGGGTTGGAGATCACGCTCGCCCTCCTGGGATTGGTCGATCTCACCATACCCACCCTGGGCACGATGCTCAATTGGGCGTACTTCTCGCACGCTATTCTACTGGAACGTTGGTGGTGGATCTTGACGCCCGTGATCTTATCGCTTCTCATGTTTATTGCGCTCTACTGGCTCTCAGTCAGCATCAGTGAATACCTTGATCCCCGCACACGCATTCAGCGGGTTGGAGCGTAGGAAAAAGCCGCCATGCTAGAACAGAAACAAACCATCCTACGAACTGAACATCTCAAAGCTTTTTATGTCCTGGAGATGCAAGGCACTCAGAAGATTGCCAAAGCCGTTAACGACGTGAATTTGAAAATTTACGAAAACGAAATCTACGGCATCGCGGGTGAAAGCGGCTGCGGCAAGACCACCCTGTTGAAGACGCTCTTCAACGAAGTCGTGCCCCCCCTACGCCTGATCGACGGCAAGCTCTTTTACCGTATCAACGGTGAAGAAGTGGACGTCACCCGACTAGGTACGGCGGAAAAGCGAAAGCTGCGCATGGAGTACATCTCTTTCATTCCGCAAGGCTCGATGAGCGTGTTCAATCCGGTGCTCAAGGTAAAAGGGGCCTTCGCGGACTTTATTGGCAGCCACGTCAAGGGGCAAAGCCGCGCCGCCATCTTCGATCTGGCTCGCAAGCGAATCCTGGAGCTGGGCCTCCCCAAAAATGTCCTCAACGTTTACCCCCACCAGTTGTCGGGTGGAATGCGGCAGCGGGTGACTATCGCCCTGGCCTCTTCCTTGGATCCGCGCGTCATGATTGGCGATGAACCCACCACCGCGTTGGACGTGGTGGTACAGCGCGGCGTGATCCAGATGTTGAAGGATATTCAGAAAAATTTAAAGAATACGATCATCTTAGTTACGCACGATATGGGCGTGCACGCCAACATCGCTGACCGAATTGGCATCATGTATGCTGGGAAGATTATTGAAGAGGCGACTACGGAGCAAATCTTTAACCAGCCGCTGCACCCCTATACCCAGTTCTTGATCAACTCGCTGCCCAAGTTCGGCGATAAGAGTATACGCGACAGTGTGCCCGGCAGTCCCCCCTCCCTGGTCGACCTGCCTGACGGCTGCCCTTTCCATCCGCGCTGCCCGCGTGTCAAAGACATCTGCCGCCGGCAAATGCCTGACTTCTGTCCCGTGGATGAAAACCACAAAGTCGCCTGCTGGTTAGTCGAAGAAGGACAACATGGATAAGCTGCTTGAGGTAAACGAACTAACCAAACGGTACTCTCAGGGCAATGTGCTCGCCAAGGTCACACTTACCGCCGTGGACCATGTCAGCTTTTATATCAAACCAGCCGAAATCTTCACGTTGGCAGGCGAAAGCGGCTGTGGGAAAACTACTACGGCGAAGCTGGTTCTCGGGTTTGAAGAAACCGCATCTGGGGTAATGCTGCATAACGGAAAAACGCAGACTCGTAAGGGAAAAACCTGGATTGCCGAAGGTATGCAGGCGATCTTTCAAGATCCGTTCAGCACATTCAACCCACTACGAACAGTCGATTCCTATTTTCACGAAACCGTGCGGAACTTCCGGCTGGCCCATTCAAAACAGGAAGCCATTGATCTGATCGATCAGAAACTGCGCCTGGTGGGCCTGACCTACCAGGAATTTGCCAGAAAATACCCAAGTGAGTTTTCCGGCGGGCAGCTCCAGCGCATCTCGATCGCACGGGCACTGGTCACTGATCCGAAACTGATTATCGCTGATGAACCGGTTTCCATGGTCGATGCTTCCCTGCGCATGTCGATTGTGAACTTGTTCAAAAAGCTCAGGGATGAATTGGGAGTTAGCATCCTCTACATCACCCATGATCTGGCAACCGCCTATTACGTCAGCGACCGTATCGCCATCATGTTCCGGGGTAATATCGTTGAAATGGGATCGGTGGAACAGGTGTTGATGAATCCCAGGCATCCCTATTCAAAGCTTCTGCGGGAATCCATTCCCCAAGCCGATCCTAAAAAACGCTGGACCACCACGATCACACTTGCTGAATTAGAACATGAAGAGTACTTGCGGCAGGGGTGTAAATTTGCAGGCCGGTGCTCCGATGTCATGGAAATATGTAAAGGCGTGGTGCCCGCAGATATTCACATTGAGGATACACTCGTGAAATGCCATAAATATTCCGGCAAATAGTCACGTACCCCCTAAAAACTCCATAGACAAGTAAATTGAATCGCGATCATATCCCAAACCGGCTGGTAGAATTGGCCGGTTTTTGTTGATGGAAAAGGGAAGAATATGGCATGGTCTAAAAACTTCATACGCCCATGAACTGAGGCGCAGACAGACCATATCGAAAAGACCGAACGGAATGCGGAGATCATTGCGCCTTATGAAGCCGGTGAAACAGGTGCCAGTCTCGCGCAGGCTTACGACATTTCGGAACAGCGCGTGAACCAGATTCTGCACGGGAAGCGCACATAATGATCGCTGCTCATGCCGAAAGGCTTGGGCGAAGAACTGGTTAGTGGTCGACTTTTTAACCCTTACCGGAAATCAGCCTATCCATGAGGGGTGCGGGCAGCATTATTTTTTGCTACAATGCGGCAACTTTTTTCCTCGGAGAGCTTATGACCAATAATTATGCAATTTCCGTCATGGCAGAAGATCGCATTGGCATTATTCACGCCGTCTCACAAAGAATAAGCGAGCTTGGCGGCGATATCGCGGATCTGAGTCAAACTGTATTAAGAAGCTATTTCGCCATGATTTTGCTGACGTCCCTGCCAGATACCGTCAGCAAAGACCAACTCATCACAAAGCTGAAAGAAGCAGGTGTCCAACTGGGCGTGGAACTCGATATCAGCATCAAAACGCTGGACATACTGCCACCCACCAAACCCAATGCCGGTAGTGCGCAAAACGCCTATGTGCTCACTGCTAGCGGCAAAGATCGCATCGGTTTTGTTGCCGCAGTAACCGGATTTTGTGCCGAACACGGCATTAACATTTTAGACCTGGACACCCGCGCGGTAGACGGCACCTACATGATGCTCCTGTTAGTCGATTTAAATGGTGCCGACTTAAAAAACACCCACAGCGCCCTGAAAACATTCAGTGCAGAAAACACCATGTCCGTAACCCTACAACACCACGATGTATTTCAGGCAACCCAGGAAGTGAGTATGCCCTTATGATTCGCTCCGAGAAAATTCTAGATACCGTATCCATGATTCAGGACGAAAACCTGGACGTGCGCACCGTTACGATGGGCATCGACCTGTTAGACTGTCGCAGCGACGACATTGACCGCACCTGCGCTAATATCAAAGCCAAAATCCACCGCTACGCGGGAAACCTCGTAGAGACCTGCGAAGAAATCAGCCACAAGTACGGCATCCCCGTGGTAAACAAACGGGTTTCGATCACCCCCATTGCCCACGTCGGCGCGAGCTGTGGTGAAACTGAATTTATCCAATTAGCCCACGCCCTGGACCAGGCCGCCAAAGAAGTCGGTGTTGATTTCGTCGGCGGATTCTCCGCCAAAGTTGAAAACGGCATGAGTGCCGCCGACCAGGCGCTCATACGCGCCATACCTCAGGCGCTTAACGAAACTGACCGTGTATGCGGTTCTATCAACGTCGGCACCACCCGCGAAGGTATCAACATGGATGCCATCGTCGAAGTGGGGCACATGATTAAGGGATTGGCGGAGCGCAGCGCCGCTTCGGGTGGTTTTGGCGCTGCGAAATTTGTCGTTTTCACCAACCAGCCTATCAATAATCCCTTCATGGCCGGTGCTATTCACGGGATTGGTCAGCATGAAGTCTTAATCAATGTTGGCGTCAGCGGTCCCGGTGTCATTCACCGTGCCTTGCAGCGCAAACTCAACGAAAACGATGGAAAGCTCCCCGGCTTACACGATCTCGCCGATGAAATTAAACGCGCCGCTTTCCGCGTCACACGCTGCGGCGAACTCATCGGACGCCGTGTCGCAGAAACGCTCAACATTCCGTTTGGTGTCGTGGATTTATCGCTGGCTCCGACCCCCCACGTGGGCGATAGCGTCGGAGAGATTATTCGAATTCTCGGCGTTGATGCTATCGGCGCACCCGGTACTACTGCCATCGTCGCGCTGTTAAATGACGCTGTAAAAAAAGGCGGCGCATTCGCGTCTCAGAGTGTTGGGGGGTTAAGTGGCGCATTTATCCCCGTCTGCGAAGACAAAGCCTTAGCCGACGCCGTGGCCGATGACAGTCTTGTTCTGGAAAAACTAGAAGCAATCACCAGCGTTTGCTCTGTCGGCCTCGATATGATTGCCATCCCCGGCTCGACCGACGCCGCGACCATTTCTGCCATTATCGCTGATGAAATGGTGATCGGGATGATTAACAATAAAACTACCGCCGTCCGTGTAATTCCCGTTCCAGGCAAGGATGCTGGCGAATTCGTGTCATTTGGTGGCTTATTCGGGGAATCCGTCGTGATGCCCGTTCGTAACGCGGGCAAATCTGAACGATTCGTCGCTTTCGGCGGAAAAATCCCCGCGCCCATTCATAGCTTACGCAACTAAGGCCGTACCACACATCCAGGTTAAGTATCGTCCGTGGCGGCTGTCGGATAATGGCCCGGCCTTCATCGCGGACGCGTTGAGGGATTATCTGAAGCCCTCATCGACGACGAAGTCAGTGGTGATGTAGGCGTAATAACCGTTAAGGAGTCTCCATTATATTGGGGGGCTGCATCTGTCCCCGATATACCTTAACGTTGAAATAAGATCATTCTAGATTCTTTCAAACATTTTTGCCTTTAGAAAACATCTCAAAATTGAGGCGGGGGTATTGATGGACCAGAACTCCAAGAAAAAGCTTAGTCCTGAAGACGGCTACCAACTCTGGATGCGCTATGTGTTAATCGCTGATGAGCGCACCCTGGTGAAGTATCGAAAAGCGCTCACCTGTGTGGCCTTTGAAGCTGCTTCGCCCACCTTGCTGGCAGCACGCGAAGAACTGGTGCTGGCCCTGGAGGGTCTGCTCGGCACGCCCGCCGTCATGGTAAACCAGGTCAGCCGTCATGGGACGCTGGTGGTGGGCACGCCGCACCGTTCCCCGCTGATCGCCGCCTGTAATCTTCAACACGAACTGGCCGGGGTGGGCAGCGAGGGTTATGTGATCGTCCGTACGCCTGTTCATGGTCAAGATTGCACCGCTATCGCCGCCAATACGGACGTCGGCGTACTCTACGGCGTCTTTCATTTCCTGCGCTATCTTCAAACCGGGAAATCGCTCGATAATCTGCGTATCATCAGCGCCCCGAAAATCAAGCTCCGAATGCTCAATCATTGGGACAATCTGGACGGCACAATCGAGCGCGGTTATGCCGGGTATTCGCTTTGGGACTGGCATAAACTGCCGGACTACATTTCCCCCCGGTATAAGGATTATGCGCGCGCGAATGCTTCCGTGGGGATCAATGGCACGGTCCTGACCAACACGAATGCGAATCCGCTGATCTTGACACGGCAGTACCTCATCAAAGCGGCAGCACTGGCGGAGGTGTTCCGACCTTATGGGATACGCATCTATCTTACTGCCCGGTTCAGTGCCCCTATCGAGCTTGGCAGGCTGACGACAGCCGATCCTCTGGAGCCTGAGGTGATCGCCTGGTGGAAAACCAAAGTCGCCGAGATTTACGAACTTATCCCTGATTTTGGAGGTTTTGTCATCAAGGCGAATTCAGAAGGGCAGCCCGGCCCACATGACTACCACCGGTCTCACTCAGAGGGAGCAAATGTGCTCGCCAGCGCGCTGGCTCCCTATGGAGGGGTCGTGAGTTGGCGCGCCTTCATCTATGATGACAAGACCCCGGAGGACCGGGCCAAACAAGCTTATAACGATCTGGTTCCCCAGGATGGGATGTTTCAACCGAATGTGCTTTTGCAGGCCAAAAACGGACCTATTGACTTTCAACCTCGAGAACCGTATCACCCCTTATTGGGAGCTATGCCCCAAACGCCGTTGAGCCTCGAAGTGCAGTTGGCTCAGGAATATTTGGGCTGCGCGACTCACCTCGTCTATCTGGCGCCACTGTTCAAGGAAACCCTGGACGCGGATACCCACTGTCGCGGAGCTCGTTCCCTGGTGGCGAATGTGATCGATGGCAGCTTGGATGGGCACGGCTTATCGGGAATGGCGGGGATCGCGAATAGTGGCTCCGACCGCAACTGGTGCGGGCATCCCTTCGCGGCTGCCAACTGGTTTGCCTTTGGGCGGTTGGCCTGGGATCATCGCATTTCCTCAGAGGAAATAGCGGACGATTGGCTGCGTATGACGTTCACCCCAGATGAGCGGTTTGTTGGCCCGGCCACGGCCATGATGATCGAATCGCGCGAGGCGGTGGTAGAGTATATGACTCCTCTGGGGCTGCATCATATCATGGCCCGCGACCATCACTTTGGCCCTGGCCCCTGGGTGGAAGGGGGCCGTGCGGATTGGACGTCGCTCTATTATCACCGGGCGGATTCCATTGGGATCGGTTTTGATCGCACGTCCACCGGCAGCGATGCGGTCAGCCAATACTTTTCACCCTACCGTGAGCTGGTTTCCAACCTGGACACCTGCCCGGAAAACCTGTTACTCTGGTTTCATCACGTGCCCTGGCAGCATACGATGAAATCCGGACGCACCTTGTGGGATGAACTCTGTTTCAAGTACAACCACGGCGTCGAATCAGTCCGCCAGATGCAGCGCACCTGGGAGGCGCTGGCCGAGTTTGTTGACCCCGCCCGGTTCGAACATGTCAGAGTGCTGCTCAAGATTCAAGAAAAGGAAGCCCGTTGGTGGCGTGACGCCTGTCTGCTCTATTTCCAGACATTCTCCAACCTGGCCATTCCTCTCGAATACGAGCAGCCTACCGAGTCGCTTGAATATTTCGTCAACTTGAGCCACTACTATGTGCCAGGGATTACCGAACGGCGCTTCTGACACTTGCTTTGCTGAGTTCGAGCCAGCGCTGCGACGGGCGTTTGTCGGGTCATGGCTTGTGAGCGGCTGGACGGCAGGCTGTCGTGGCTCACCATCGACCAGCAGTGAGGCAACCTGTGGAACCATGAACTGACCATATTCTCCCCTTTTCTATCAACAAAAACCGGCCTGTTCTACCAGCCGGTCTGGATATGCTCGCGATTCAATTCACTTGTCTATGGAGTTTTGGAGGTCTGGGCCAACAGGCGCCGGTCAACCTGCGACGAATCCAGGAGCAGTCCATCGCGCACTTCGTGGACGCGCGGCACCTTGCCCGCCAGATCCTTGTCGTGAGTGACCATCACCATCGTCTTTCCCTGAGCGACCAGATCCTCGAACAGCGCGAACATCAGCCCTGCCGACACCGAATCGAGGTTGCCGGTCGGCTCATCCCCCACGATCAGTGGCGGATCGTTGGCCAGTGCCCGCGCAATCGCGGCCCGCTGCTGCTGTCCCCCTGAGATCTGGCTGGGGTATTTGTCGGCCACTTCGGCGAGATCGACCAGATCGAGGAGTTCCAGGGCGCGCTGCTGGCGCTGACCGGAATAAGTGTGCGCGTAGACCATCGGCATCATCACGTTTTCCATCACGGTGAGCGAGGGCAGGAGTTGGAAAAATTGAAACACGACGCCCACATTTTTCCCGCGCCACCCGGCGACCTGATCTTCGCCCATGTGGGTCAGCCGTTGTCCGGCTACATACACTTCGCCCTGGGTCGGACGGTCAATGCCCGTGATCATGTTGATGAGCGTACTCTTGCCGCTGCCCGAGGGACCGACCAGGGCCACGAATTCGCCTGGCGAGATCTCGAAGTTCACGCCGCGCAGGGCATGAACCAGCCCCCCTTTCATTTTGTAGGTTTTTTCGACCGCTTGCAGTGAAATCAGCTTGTCCATGATGTCCTCTACTGGTAGCGCAGGATGTTCGACACGGTCTTGCGGGCGGCGGAAACCGAGGGCCACACGCTCGAAATGGTGGCGACGATCAGGATGCCCACAAAGCCGATCGGCAGCAGGATGAAGGGATAGGCGAACGCGATGAAGTCGCCGAAGGGCAGAATCTCGGTGAGCGCCCAGGCCAGCCCGATGCTCAGCGGGGCGGCGACGATCCAGGCCAGCACGCCGACCAGCACCCCCTCGGCCAAAAACTGGACGATGATGGTGGGCGATTTGGCGCCGACGGAGCGCATGACGCCGATTTCCTTCTGGCGTTCGAAGACCGCGATGGACAGCGTGGTGATCAGACCAATCGCGCCCACCGCCGCCATGACGAGCGACGCCATGTTGAGGATGATCCCGATACTCAGGATGGCATCCGAGGCTTGATCGGAGATTTCCACCATGTTGGTGAACGAGGCGGTGATGCCGCTGCTCACCAGCGTGTCGTTGATGCGCTCGATTAGCTTATCGACCTCGCGGGCGCTGGGATCTTTCTGGTCGGACAGCACGAAGAAGGCATTCGGGACCGGCTCGCCCTCCAGGCTGATGTCTTCCAGGGTGGCCAGGTCTTTCCAGAAGAACGCCGCCAGATCGCTCGGCACCTGGGCCGCCGCCAACTGGGCGGGCGGGGTGAAGATGCCCACCACGGGCAGCGTCGCGGTGCAGTCTGCCGCCGCGTCGGACACGGTTGTGACGGCGCTCGCCTTCAGACAGGCACCCGCATGGACGGTGATCTCGTCCCCCACGGCGTAGTGGCCATCGCTGGCGGCGGTTTCGCTGAGCATTACGCCGGGCTGGCCGGGCGTCACAGGCTCACCCGCGACCATCTGCACGTAGGCGGCAGTCGTGGCATCGATGCCCCAGGCGGTCAGACGGCTGCCCGGCAGGGAGCCGGTATAGCCATCCACGCCTACGGCGGTGAAGTACTGGTTAGGGGTAGGAGCACCCAGCGTATAGCCGGTGAATTCCGCCAGATCCTGCCAGCGCATCAGTCCAATCGGAAACGGGAAGTTGATGATGCCGATGATCTCCAGTTCCTGGCCTTGCCCGTTCGCAATGACGGTCACCTTGTCGCCCAGGTGTTTGCCTATGGCCGTGGTGATCTCGTTGGACAGCACGATGCCGTCACGGTCGGGATCGTCCAGCCAGCCGCGCCCTGCGGTATAGAAGTTGTCCTTGCTGGGGCGGTCGGTAGCCACACCGCTGATGAAGATCTGGTTGGTCTCCGTACGGGGGGCGACGTACCCTTCCAGTTGAACGATGGAGGCCGAGCCGGGATAGACTTCTTTGATCCCGGCGACATTATCTACCAACAGCGTCTCTACCGTCTCGAATTTCTGGCTGTCGGTGGTCTGGAAGATGGCCTGATATTCGAACTGGTTGAGAAGGTCCTGCAAGACGTCGTTGATGTTCACGAAAACCGCCGAGACGCCCATGAACGCCGTCAGGGCCAGCGTCAGGGTGATCACCGTCAGGGCGAGGCGGGCTTTTTTCTGCACCAGGTTGTTGAAGGACTGCTTGAGATTCAGCGGGAGCGGCAGCGTCTTGATCAGGCGGTTCAGAAAGCCGATGCTGTAATGGCCGCCGATCCCCAGGTCGGTCATCGCTTCCAGGATCGAGACGCGCGTGCCGAAGTAGACCGGGATGATCGACGAGATGATCGGCACGGCCAGCCCCAGGACGACGCCCATCACGATGGCCAGCGGGGAGATGGCAAACGAGTCGATCAGGGTGTTGGCGAAGTCGCCGACGAGCCTGGCCATCTGGTACCCCAGCGGAATCCCGGCCAGCACGCCGGGGATCATGCCGATCAGCCCATAGGAGACGGCGATCCCGCCGTAGATCACGAAGGTTTCGACGCGCGTCGCGCCCAACGATTTCATGACCCCGATCTGCTTGCGCTGCTCGGTGACGAGATTGCTCACCACGTTCAAGACCAGAAAGCCGGAGACCAGCATCGCGACCACGGCCAGCGCGGACAGAATCGTCCGGAATTCTTGGGTGCCCTGAATCGACGAGTTCTGCGCCGGATCTTCCGCCATCGCGAACATGGCGGAATAGGGCGTGTGATCGTTGATGAACGTTTCTACGCCTTCGCGGGAGGTCTTGGCCGTCGCAAAGTCGCTGAACCGGACGCTCAAGGTATTGATGCCGTCGATGCCGGTGATCGCCTGCGCGTCCTCATACGGAGCATACATGGCCTGCTTGCTGGCGTCGTTATAGGCGTGGAACACGATGGCGGAAATCGTCCACTGCTCCGTGGGGACGCCGTCCTGGCCGACCATCCGCAGATCGATCGTATCCCCGACCTTGAGATCGAAGTCTTCGGCCATGCGCTGTTCGACGGCGATTTCCAATCGTCCCGGCTGCGGATAGTCGCCCTCTACCAGGCGCATCGGTTCCAACACCTTGTCGGCAAACGCGCTGGTGTAAGAAAACAGGCGGGCTTCGTGGAAGCGGTTTTCGTCGGAGAACTTCCAGTACAGCGGGTTGTTCGCCTCACCTTCGATGGCGGTGATTTCCGGGAAGGCGGCTTTCAGATCGGCGATGTAGGTCTGGTTGTCGAGTTTGACATCCCCTTCGCTCGGCGGAACGTTGACGAAGATGGACAGCATGGGCAGGTCCGCTTCTTGAATGTCCTTTTGAAGCTGCTTCACCAGCAGATCCCCGGCGGTGATCAGCGTCACGACGCCCATCACGCCGATGAAGATACTGAGCGAGACCAACAGCGTGCGACCTTTCCGAATCCAGAGATCGCCCCAGATTTTGCGAAGCGTTGATCGATTCATGTTCATCCTCAATGGGTTGGTGTGCCGTTAAATTAACAGCCGCTTGCCATTCTTGATTTCTTTTAAGCGCCCGTTTTGCAGTTCGTAGACAATCGGGACATTCGCCACGATCTCGCGGTCGTAGGTCGTGATGATCACCGTGGCGCCCTGGTCGGCCAATTCCTGGAAAATGTTGAAGACGTTCTGCGTGCTCATACGGTCCAGGTTGGCGGTGGGTTCGTCGCTGATGATCAAGGGGGGATTGTTGGCTAGCGCCCGCGCAATGGCGGTGCGCTGCTGCTGCCCGCCGGACAGCATATCGGGGCGTTTTTGCGCCTGATCCTCGATTCCCAACCGGGCCAGCCAGCTCAAGGCGTAGTCACGGCGCTGCGAGGGCTTGTGCACGTTGGCGTAGTCCATCGGGAAGATGATGTTGTCCACGACGGAGATGGTAGGCAGGAGCTGGAAGAACTGGAACACGATCCCGATAGTGCGCGCCCGCCACTTGGTAAGCTGCGCCTGCGGCGTCTGGGTGACGGACCTGTCGCCGACGATCACTTCTCCACTGGTGGGTTGATCGACCGCCGTGATCATGTTCAACAGTGTGGTTTTGCCCGCTCCGGACGGGCCGACAATCGCGACGAAATCGCCGCGTCGCAGTTCAAGATCGATGCCTTGCAGCACCTCTAACGAACCGGTGGGGGTCGGGTAGTGCTTGACAAGGTTACGGGTAATGACGAAAGGATGGGTCATAACGGTTCCTCTGGTAGGTCGATGTAAACGCCTAGCCTAGACTCTATGCCCACCGGAGCCTTGCCAGACAGTGACGCGCGTAACCACTCGGTTTCATCGCTGTCATGAATTGGGCCAGAGGGTTGTGACACGCGTCATATGGATGTATGACGCGCCACAATGTTCTTTATGCGATGAACCCCGTATGATCAACGTATGGAAAAACGAAATCTCGAACCTGGGCTGCTGGCCGTTTTCAGGTTCTTCACGGGCCTGCGCCTGGTCTTCGCCGTCATCCTGACGTTGACGCGCCTCGCGGCCCCGGACCAGGCTCCCCGGATCATGGATCTGCTTGAACCGGTCGTGCTGATGGTGCTCCTGTCCGTTCCAACCCTGCGATCCCGGCATGAACATATCGTGCTGCCGGTGGCCCTCGCCGTGGCTGGATTGGGTCCCCTGCTGTCCCAGGCGGAAACGCTGTCGGATGAGCGAACTCTGAAACTGCCTATCGAGTCGATGCTGGCCCTGGAGACGTGGGGCAGCATGATCGTGCTGCTGCTGCCGCTCATCATCTGTGCCTGGCAGTATCGCTTCCGGCAGGTCCTTTTTTTCAGCGTGGGTGTGACGTCGATCAATATGGCGCTCATTGCCCGGACGGTGAATGGACGGGTGTTCGGAGATCCGCTGGTGATGGGATCGATTGTGTTCCGGCTGACCACCTTCCTGGTCATCGGGTGGTTGGTGGTCCGTCTGATGTCCGATCAGCGCGAGCAGCGGCGCGCCCTAAAAGACGCCAACCAGAAGCTCACTCACCATGCCGCCACGCTTGAGCAGTTGGCCATCACGCGTGAGCGCAACCGGCTGGCCCGTGAGCTGCACGATACGCTGGCCCATACCTTGAGCGCGGTGGCGGTGCAGTTAGAGGCTATCGACGCTCTGTGGGCATCCCGGCCCGACGACGCGCACCTGCGCCTGCGGAAAACGATCGAGACGACCCGCTCCGGGCTGACGGAAACGCGGCGTGCTTTGCAGGATTTGCGCGCCAGTCCACTGGAAGATTTGGGGCTGGCGCTGGCCATTCGCGATCTGGCCGAGGGCACCGCCTTGCGGGGGGGCCTGAAGCTGGATCTGCACATCGCCGACCGCCTGCCCACCGTGCCCTCCAGCATCGAGCAGGCCACCTACCGCATCGCGCAGGAGGCCATCGCCAACGTGATCAATCACGCCAGCGCCCACCACCTGACGGTGCAGTTGACGAGTGTCAACGCCCACCTGGTCCTGGTGGTTTCGGACGACGGTACGGGGTTTGATCCGTCCGCCAACAGCCGGGCGCGGCGTTTTGGGATTCAAGGAATGCGGGAGCGCGCCGACATGATCGGCGGTTCCCTGGAAGTCGAAAGTCAGCCCGATCAGGGAACCCTGGTCATGTTTTCGGTAGGGATTGGCGCATGATACGTGTTTTGATTTGTGATGATCAAGCCATTGTGTGCGATGGGCTGGAAGCCATCCTGAGCACCGACGGCGACATCGAAGTGGTCGGTTTGGCTGCGCATGGCGCGCAGGCCGTCGAATTGGCCCAGGCCACTAAACCGGACCTGGTGTTGATGGACCTGAAAATGCCGGGCATGAATGGTATTCAGGCCACCCAGGCGATCCGTGAAAAACTGCCTGACACGCGCGTATTGGTGCTGACGACCTATGATGCAGACGAGTGGGTCTTTGACGCCATTCGCAGCGGCGCCGCCGGCTACTTGCTCAAAGACACCCCGCGTGACCAGCTCATTCCGGCGATCAAAGGGACGGTCGCCGGGAAGACGCATATCGATCCGGTGGTCGCGGGGAAGCTGTTCAAGCATATCGCCCACGAAAGCATGGGACAGCCGGACTCGACGCTCGCTGACCAGTTGAGCGAACGCGAGCGCGAAGTCTTGCAGTTCATTGCCAACGGATTTTCCAATGCGGAGATCGCGCAGCAGCTCCACCTGTCAGAGGGGACGGTCCGCAATTATATCAGCGCCCTGTTTGCCAAACTCGGCGTTTCCGATCGCACCCAGGCCGCCGTCCTGGCCCTTCGTTACGGGATAGTCGATTAGCAAAGGAAACTATGGCCAACCAAACCTCAGGCTCACAGCTTTTCGCGATCGCGTCGCGGTTCCTCTATGCGCTTCAGAAGCTGAATATCGCGCTGACTTTCAACCAGACCGGCAGCGGGTTCGAAGATCTGAATGTTTCCCAGATTCGTATCCTGTTGTTGGTTCACGACGAACCCGGCATTCGAGCGAATGACGTGATCAAGCGCCTGGAACTGCCCCCGGCAGCGGCGAAGGATCTCATTCTCGGCATGGAGAAAAAGGGACTGCTGGCGCTGGATCGTTCGACGCCGGACCTCTCCCCCAGTCTGCGGCTGGGCGGGCAGATTCAGCGTGCCGCTTTTCAAGCGAAGGCTACGCAGCTTTCGATCCTGACCGAACTGCTCGACAGACTCCCCGAAGCCAGCCAGCTTGCGATGGTGGAGGCCCTGGAACGGCTGGCGGAATAAGCCGGTTGGTGCATAACGGGCTGCTGGGGCGAGTTTCACCCACGCCCAGCGCCCTATCTCACGGCACGTCGATCACCACATTCTCCATCAGAATGTCCGGCACCTCCCACCCTTTCTGCTGCATCAAATCGTAGAAGGCCCGCCGGAAAACGAGCCGCGCTTCAATCGTGCCTCCGTTCTCCGGGATGTCGAAACGAAATACGGTTGAGGAGGTTTCCAACGCGGGGAGGCGCGTATCCTCGACGACGCGCGTCGGATTCCAATAGGCGCCCGTCGGTGTGATTTCCGTCCAGATTTCCTGCAAAATCAGCGCGAAATACGTCCCAGGCTGCCCCGCCAGATCGCCTGCCCAGTTTGGCAGGACCGGACCATAACGCAGGGAGACCGGATTACCGTCTGTATCGGTGACGGTGAGGACCAGAAAAATCTGGCGCAGCGGTGAATCGGTGGGGATGTGATGGCCTGCGCCGGTGTTCGTCACATTGACGACCACCTCAAGTGCCCCGCCATGCCGCTCGGCGGACAGAGTCAGTTCGGCAGTGTTCTGCAATAACGACGCGCTGGCCGCGCCGGGATTGGTGTGAGCATAAAGCGTCAGCGGATCGCGTTCGATACCCCCCAGGTCTGGCGCGACATTGGTCATCACCTGGCCATCCAGCACGGACGGCGCGGGCATGTGGCACTGCTGGCAGGTCTTGCCGGTGGCGGGAACGCTGTAAGAGCTGTCCAGCCATTCACCATACGAGTTGTAGATCACGGTATCCCAGAACACGCCGAAGTGACACGGCGCGCAGAACTGGCTCTCTTCAAGCAGCGGAAGATAGGTATCTTCCTGGGGGACATTGTCATCGTCGAACGTGCCGAAGAAAAGCTGGTAGCGGTCCTCATCTTCGGAGAACGGGCGGCGGATGTCCATCGAAAGCACGCCGGGCCTATTCGGATAAGGCAGGTTCGTGGCCGGATTCAGTTGGACGTCAGCGATCTTGTGGCAGAAATCGCAGTGCACGCCGTAAGTATCTGCCCCAGTCACCGTGTTGGGATCGGTGCCATAGGGCTCATTTATCGCGGCTCCTGGCGTGTGACAGGTGGCGCAGTTCCCCGCTGTTTCTGGAAAGTCGAGCTTGTAGCCGGGGCCGTAGTACGGCTGGGATGTATCAGGCAGCAGCGGAAAGCGGCCATAGTCGCGGCTGTAGACGTAGCGGGTGAGTGGACTCTGGTTACCGTCTACGTCGGTACCGTTGTACATGGTCAGGAAACGCTGATTCGTGCTGGCTCCGGCGTGCGCATCGTTCTCCAGCCAGATTTGTGTGACTCCCGCCTTGCAGCTTGCACACGAGTTCTCGCCCTCTGGCAAAATCCATTCATAGTCGGGGTTGTCAGTGGTCTGGTACAGCCGCAGCGTGATCGTTATGTCGCTGGCCGATGGAACAACATTTTCTACTTTGGCACAGTAGTAGAAGTTCTTCCAGGCGCTGATCGTGATCGGCACCCCTTCCGCCAAGCCGGTCAGCGTAAAACGTCCTTCATCGTCGGTCAGGGTTTCGTGGTAAGTGCCTTGAACACGCACCGTCGCCCCGGACACCGGACCATTTTCGTCGTTCACAACACCGGATACTGTACCGGATTCCTGAGCATATAACCCGGCGGCTGGGGCGGTGGGCCACACCACCCCTACGACTGCTCCCAGCCAGCAGATTCCTCCTAATAGCACGAGCCAGCGTAGTTTCATAGTCTCTGTCCCGTCAAATAATCACTGAGAAGCGGAGGGAGGTACACCGTTCAGATCGAGACGGTAAACCCCACTGCCTGAAGTTCCTATGTAAATGTGTTGACCATCCGCCGAAACCGCCAGACCGGTCACCGGAATTTCATACCCGGGATTGAGCTTCATCCAGGTCAGGCCGCCGTCCATAGAACGATAGAGTCCGCTAAACAGATCGGTGGTGTACACAATCTGTGGATTGGACGGATCAAACACTATCCGGTGGTGGGAACCATTCGGTTCCAATCCTGCTGTCACCTGCTGCCAGCTCACCCCGCCATCGGCACTGGTATAAAACCCTCCTTCGTGGATACTCGTCAGGATGAACGACGAATTCACCGGACTTACGGCCACAGTACGGAATTCGCCATCAGGCAGTCCGGACATTTTGACCCAACTGGCTCCCCCGTCGGTAGTCTTAAACAGGCCGCTGGTGGCCGCTGCATAGACCACGTTGGCGTCCAACGGATCAACGGCTAAATCCATCATCGCCGTGTTGGCCAGAGTTTGCCCCGTAATGTCCTGCCACGTGGCCCCGCCGTCGTGTGACACGACCAGACTTGTCTCACCCGGAGAAATGCAATTTGCATGAAGCGCCATGCAGATATAGGTCGAGACGCTCAGATACACCGTCGAGGCCTCGGAAGGGGCAAAGACCATATCGCTTGCCATCGGGAAGAAGAAACTCTCCATACGGTGCAACTGCCATCCTGTATCCGTATGCTCCAAGACCGACTCGTATCCCAACAGGATATGACCGGGACGGGACCGGTCGAAAGCTACGCTGCCCCATTCGCCGCCGATGCGTGACAGGTCATCGGGCAGATTTTGCAGGGTCTGCCAGGTCAGCCCACTGTCGTATGATTCCCACGCCCCATTGCGTCCAGCCGAGATCACATGGGATGGATCGAGGGGGTCAACATCAACGTTCATGATCAAAGCCCCGCTGTAACCATCGCTGGCATTGCTCCAGGTCAGGCCGCCGTCCTCGCTGAGGAAATTGCCACCGCTGTAGTTATTGGCAAAAATCCGGTTCGGATCACGTGGGTCGCACTGCAAATCAATCGGCCAACCGGCCCTCACACCGGGTGGTCCCCACCCATCAATTCCGCCTGAAACCAGGGCCCAGGTCTGGCCGGCATCTTCACTGCGATAGACCGCCAATTCGCTACCTGCATAAGCGATATTGTGGTCCGAGGGGCAGATTTCGACCGCGGTAAAAACTTCTGCACTGCGCTCTGCGGGTGGCTCAAGCACCTGAGTCCAGGTTTCGCCACCGTCGGTGGTGCGATAGATGCCGAGCGGGGAGTGGCCGACGTCGGCGTAATGCCGGATGGTGAGTTCCGGCACGCTATGGCCAGCCGCCGCCAGCAAAATATCGGGATCATCGGGGTGCATGTAGAGACTGCCAATGTAGAGATGCTCCAGTCCGTTGGCTTCATTCAAGATGCGCCAGGTTTGCCCCCCATCGGTCGATTTGAGGATACCCAGTCCTCCAAACGGATCGGTCGCATTATCGACGTCGGCGGGTTCGCCAACCGCCCCCCGGTCAAAAATGCCGGTGGAGACATAAAGAATGTCGGGATTCTGCGGGTTGATCCACAGATACCGCGCCAGACTGGAAGGCATTCCCCCATCCCAGATTTCTTGCCAGTGTTCGCCGCCGTCGGTGGTTTTATAGACGACGCCGCCTGTGCCCGGTCCCCAAACGCCATTGATTCCACCAAAGTCTGCCTCGAACCGCGAGGTTTCGGCCATGGCATAGACAATATCCGAGGTGCGCGGGTCTACAGTGAAGCCGCGAAAGCTCATCGCATCGTACTCCATAGTGATCCCCTCTTCTTTGGGGACCCAGGTCTGCCCGCCGTCGGTTGATTTGTAGATATGGCCTGTGTTTTGAGTGCCGATCCAGATAATCTGGGGATCGTGAGGATCAACGGTCAGGCAGAAGACGCCTACTTTTTGCCCGGCTTTTTGAACAATGCCTTCGTTGGTGGGTATCCAGGTGTACCCATTGTCGGTGCTGATATGGACGCCCGCATTACTATCGGTGACATACCAGATGTTGGGATCAGCGAAGTTATAACGAATGTCGTACCCTAATCCGCCAGGGGGTCCCCCCAGGCGAATCCAGGATTCGGTCCCCTGGGTCACAGGCACACTGGTGGGCGTGACTTCAGCCGGGGGGGACGTCACGACGCCAGAGGAGAGGGAAAGATCGTCGAATTCTCCGGTGGCTGAACCCCCTGCTTGCAGCGCGATGCCACCGGGAGGCAATGGTTGGGAAGCGGTGGCGGTTAGCACCGTCTGCCCATCAAGCGAAATCGTGTGAACACCGCCAACCACGGTGATGCTCACCTGGACCCACTGGTCTGCCGGAATCAGGACTGGCGCAGCCGCCAGTTCGGTCCCCGTGCCGCCTTCGTTCCGAAGTAGTGCCATCCCTTTATCGCCAAACCCGAAGTTATAGGCACCGGTGTCAGAGACCGAGTAGCGAATAGTCAGGAATCCCGCTCCGGTACGGCGCGCACGGAGGGAAAGGGTCAGGTCCGGCCACTGCCCGCTGTGAAAAGCAAATCCGTCCGATTCCACCCGCAGCACACCATCGACTACGCTGACACCGGGCGAGTACTCCCAACCCAGTAGGGTAGGATCGTCGAAGGTCTCCTGAAAGCTGCCGCCATCCTGCGCACGCACGGTCACCACGAGCAGGAACAGCAGAGCCATCACCAGCATGATATGAAGCGGTTTGGGTTTGATATAATGAATTTTCATGTTTAACGCCTTCCTCCTCTGTAACGAGAAGCCATTCTCCCTACTGGGCGGGCAGTTCATACAGGACAATGCTGTAAGGCGCGATGCTCAGATCCAGCGAAACCTCAGTCAGCGTTCCTGCTTCGACTACCACGCGAGGCGCTTGACCCGGCTCGTTGTAAACCAGCGGATCAGCAGAGGCGAGACGCCACCACTGCCCTGGACCTGTCAGTTGGGCGTTTTGCAGGTTCAGCGTGAGGGTATATGTGTTGGCGGTGGGATTCACGACGGCAACAGTCAGGGCCTGGTGATCTTCGGTCCAGGCAGCGGCCACATCGAGAGGGTCGGCGGCACCGCGACTGAGCGTGATCGGCAGCGTGCCGAAATGGTAGCGGTAGAGCATCCAGGCCAGGCCGGTCACTTCGAAAGCCGCGCCGGTGTCGGTCGTTTTGATGTGTCCGTGTACATTGACGGCGTGTGTGTTCGCCATGAAGATCAAGTCACTGCTGCGGAACATCTCGTGCAGCCCGATAGCGATCCCCAGGGCATTCTTAAAAGCGTAGCGCGGCCCGGCCTCCCCGTAGATTTCGGGAAGACCCATCCAGGAATAATTCCACTCATCCAGAGCCAGCCGGATGTCTTTGCCTTGAAGCGACGCAAGCTTCTGGCGAAACTGGCGATGCGGATCGGTGATGCCAAGTACTCCGTAGGCCAACATATAGGCGTGCATGGTGACGTCTTCGTAGCTGCTGTCACCATACAGGTGCTCGCTGATCAGGTCCATATAATCCGCTGAATTGGTGAGCATCACTTCCGTCCAATCCGGCTGCCCCGTCTCGACTTGCTGCCCCTGGCCTCCACTTCCAAGCCCTCCCACTGCGATCAAGGTGATGGTGGGGTCCACTGCTCGCATGGCAGCAGCAATCTGATTGTTCAGCGCGGCATGATCGACCGGAAATGTGAAAAAATACTCCTCATTGCCGATTCCCCAGAATTTGACGCTGTAGGGTTCGGGATGCCCATTCGCCGCCCGCAGTTGGCCCATGGTCGTGTCGGATGCGCCGTTAAAGTATTCCACCTCGTCGGCATCCTTTTGGGCATCTTCGGCGGTGTTGGCACTGACGGCGATATACGCTTCGGCACCTATCATTTCGACCATCGTCATGAACTCGTCCGGGCCGAAGTCGTTGGATTCCACATCCTCCGACCAATAGAACATATTCAGCCGCGGGGGGCGTTTGTCCGGGTCGCCCACACCGTCGCGCCAGTCGTAGTTACGGGCGAAAACTCCACCGGGCCAGCGGTAGACGGTCCCGCCCAACTCCTTCAGCAGTTGCAGTGTGTCGGCGCGCATCCCTTCCACGTTGTCGGCTGGCATCAGCGAGACTGCACCGATAGTGAAGTCGCCTGAATCCGGGCTGACGATTTCCAACCGGCCATCGTCTGTATCTCCACTCGCCGTGAAAGCCAACGCCGTGGTGGCATATTCCTGGGTCAACGGGCCGATGGTGATCGTCTGCCGGTCTTCGGCAGCCGGTCCCCAGACCAGACTGACTTCCACGGTAGCTGAACTGCTGCTGACCAGGATGATCCGGCCTGTATAGTCTTTGCCCTGGCGCAGCGCCAGCCCGTCCTGCATGATCCCGCGCGGCTTCAGTCCATCCAGCGTGATACGAGGACTGTGTTCCCCTACATAAGCAGACTCAGTGTCCATGGTGACGAGCGTATCGTAGGGAGTAGCTCGCCAGGGTGTTCGGCCTTTATCTTCACCATAAGGGAAATAGTTATTCACCGAATAGAGGAATTTGCGATCCTGGATCATCTCCGCCCAGATGCCGCCGTAGATGCAGCGGCCCTGGTGTTCGATGAACATGCCGTAGACGTATGGGGAGATGGCTTGTCCGGTCCCGGCGGCATCCAGGGATACCGTCAGCGTGGAGGGAGAGCCTGACGATGGCACGGTAGTGGGTGTGACCTCAGAAGTTGTGCCACTTGAAACCAGCGAGAGATCGTCAAATTCGCCAGTGGCCGAGCCGCCGGCCAGTAGCGTGATGCCGCCAGGGGAAAGCGACCGGGGATCGGTGATCGTGAGCACCGTCTGCCCGTCAAAGGAAATCGTGTGAGACCCCCTGGTTACGGTGATGGTTACCTGCACCCACTGATCCGCCGGGGTCTGGGTCGGTGCGTTCACCATTTCCATCGCAGAGCCGCCCTCGTCTCTTAGGAGTACCATCCCTTTGTCACCAAAGGCGAAGTTGTAGAACCCCGCGTCCGAGGCCGAGTAGCGGATGGTCAGGTAACCCACTCCAGTCCGGCGGGTACGGAGAGAAAGGGTCAGGTCCGACCACTGCCCGCTGTGAAGGGCAAATCCGTCCGTCTCCACGCGCAGCACGCCATCGACTACACTGACATTGGGCGAGAACTCCCAACCGGGCAAGGTGGGATCGTCAAAAGTTTCCTGAAACCCACTGCCGTCCTGGGCGCGCACGATCCCGCCCAGCGGGAGCAGCAGCACGATCACCAGCAGGATATGAAGTAGTTTGAGGTTGGTCCGATAGTCGTTCATGCTCCAGACACTCCTGATACATCTCATGGACTGGGAGAAGGTTCTTCGGCGCCCAGGGGAAGATCGACCACCACCTCCGGGTTGCTGTCGCCATGAATTTTCAGATCATCAAACTCGCCGGTCGGCCTGCCCGGACCGATATTAAGCAGCCCGATCATGCTGGTCGAAAAGGGATTGGGGTCATCGTATTTGAGGATGGTTTTCCCGTCCAGGCTGACCGCGTGGAAGTTCCCAACGGCCATCACGTGCACGGTCACCCAGACTCCATCGGGGACTGAAACCGGCACCGAGGCCAACTCAACCGTATTCTCACCAACAAACCGGGTGAGAGAAACCTCAAGATCGCCAAAATGAACATCATAACCGCCGCCATTTCCGGCGCGATACCGGATGGTCAATGCTCCATTTCCCCTGCGCCGTGCCCGGACCGATAACGACACATTACCCCAGTCATAACCAATAAAAGCTCCTTCTCCGGGGCCTACCCGCAGTACACCGTTGCTGCCCTTCACATTGCCGACACGCTCCCAGCCCGGCAAGCTGGGATCATCAAAATATTCGGCGAAGCCGGTATCACGAGCCTGGCCGGACAGCGCCAACATCAGGTCCAGCAGCAGGACATTTCCAACCATGATGACAACGACCCAAAAAATCATGTGCCGGAGAGCCTGACTATTTTTCTTCGTCCACCAGTGATCTCGTGTTTTCGGCTGTAAGATACTGGGGCTGTTCATGGCGTTCCATCCTTACGACTACTCACTCCACCCGGTTAGTTTTTTGAATTGGGGCGCGTAACTGCGTGACAGGGGAATTGGGGTACCCGCTTCGTCATCCATCCGAATTACAAAGGCGCCCGAAAACATGGGGGCAGCTTCAGTGACATGCGCCAGATTGACCAGGTAACTTTTGTGCACCCGTACAAACTGATGGGGGGCCAGGCGCTCTTCAAGCTCCTTGAGAGTCTGGTGTGCCAGCAATTTACCGTTGGTGGCCGCCTGGACATACACCTTGCTTTCTTCGGCCACCACCCACAGCACCTGGGCATAATCCAGCAGCACCCAGTCTCCATTGGCCTGCTGCGCCCATAACCGGGTCAGCGGCGGTGTGTTCTGAAGATACCCGCGCATTCCAGCATGTTTCTGCGCCAGCGCCGCGCGTTCGATCAACGTCTGGCGAGCGCGCATGATGGTTTGGTCGAGCCGACGCTCATCAAACGGCTTGACGACATAATCCAATGCGGCCAGCTCAAACGCTTGCAGCGCGTGCTCGTCGTAGGCAGTCGCAAAGACGATCAACGGCGGCTCTGGTTTCTCCATGATGGTGGCCGCTACCGCCAAACCGTCCAGGCCGGGCATCCGAATGTCCAAAAAAACGAGATCGACCGGCTCGCGTTCGATAATCGATAGGGCTTCCTCCCCATTGGCAGCATCGTAGAAGGTGGCTTCCGGGGCCAGCTCGGCCAGCAGATAATGCAGTTCGTTGCGCGCCGGGGTTTCGTCCTCGGCAATGAGAATGTGCATGGCTATTTCTCCTCATTTCCGGTTGGAATGGTGATCTGAACGCGCGTGCCCTGTCCCACCTCGGACTGAATAGACAGACCGTGCGGATCGCCGTATAAGGCCCGCAGCCGCCCATCGACATTCCGCAGGCCGATGCATGGATTTGGGGGTTCTCCCGCTTCCGGCGTCAGAATTTCAGCTAACCGGGCGGGATCGATTCCCATGCCGTTGTCTTCCACGCCCAGCACCAGGTTTTCCTTATCATGCCGAATGCTGATGTCGACCTGTCCTCCCCCAGGTTTGGGGCTGATCCCGTGCAGAACCGCGTTTTCCACAACGGGCTGTAGAATCAGCACGGGCACCGGGTGATCCAGATAATCGTCCGCTTCAATCGTCCACTTCACTTGCAAACGATCATTGAAACGCGCTTTTTCCAGCGCCAGGTAGGATCGCACATAATCCAACTCATCGCGCAGCGGGATAAACTGCTCGGAACGCAGTGAACGCTGAAGAATCTGCGACAGGTCGAGCAGGAGTTGGCGAGCCGCCGCTGGGTCAGTCCGCACGAAATAGCGGATCGTGTTGAGGGCATTGAAGAGAAAGTGGGGATTGATCTGGGCGCGCAGCGCACGCAGTTCGGCGCGAGCCAGGGCGAGTTCGGCAGCTTCGGCCTGACGCTGAGCCAGGTTGGAGCGGACGTTACCGATCATCAAACCGACGGCGAACAGTCCCAACCCGGAGGTGAGCGTCGACGGCAGCCACTGGATGGCGGTCAGGCTGCCCCGATCCACCATAGTCAGCACTCCGGCTCCGGTGTAGAGACCAGCAATCAATCCCAGCAGAACCCCCGGCGAAAACCGGTGACGACCGCACTGGCCTCCCATCACTCCGGCGACCATGCCGGCCCACACGGGAGTGATCGCCCAAAGATTGATCAGGTAGGCTTTCTGTATGACCTCCTCCCAGGATAAGGCGGCTATCATGGGACTGAGTTCTTCATAACGGTAGAGATCAAAGGGGGTGATGCGGAAGAGCACATCGTAGGCACCCCGTACCCACCATGTATTCGCGCCCAGCACCAGACCCACCTTCCACCCACCCAGCAATCCTCCGACGATGGGAATGAACAGCGCATACCCCGGCGCGCGGAGGATGATTCCCATTGGCTGGCCCCAGTTCTCAGAGTGCATGAAGGCGATTTCGGAACCCAGCGCCAGCAGTTGGATCAGGGTCAGTATTCCAGTGAGGTCTATTCGGTCTTGGGATAACATCTCCTGACTGACGATGCGCTGAAACAGCCGGGTGTGACTGAAGATGTAAAGCAGCGCAAGGGGAACCAGGGTGGTTTGAAGGGATTGGCCGAGCCAATAGGGGTCGCGCATAAACAGGGTGAGATCCGAGAGACGATAAGAGGGGCTTGGTGGTGTCTGCCGGTGTCCATACCAGGTCAGCGCCACCATCAGCAAGGTGAGGACTATGACGCTGAGCGCAGCTCCTCCCCGGCGACAACCCATAGAAAATGGGAGAGGAGATCGCCCCGGCGCATCCGTCGTACTACGTTCCTTCAACTTTTTTGCCCCGGCTGTTTGGCTCATGGTTACCCGCGCACTCCCAAGCTCATCATAACATAAATGGAATGGGAGACTCGTCTGTTAGAGGCAACTGGTAGAAAACCGCGGTTAAGTGGTCAAAAATCGGGGATCAGTTGCGGTGAGCTGTGAGCGCAGGCATAAGAGTCAAACGACTTGTGAGGGCAGCGAACCGGCTGGCGAATTACAGGTTGAACGTGCATAATCCATCTCGCAAAGTTGGCTATCGCCGCCCTACACTTCCGAGATGACTGTATGAGCCACACCTCTGACAAAATCGGCATTCTGATCGCCCAGTTGGGCACTCCTGATGCCCCAACACCGGGCGATCTACGCCCCTATCTGCGGCAGTTTCTATCGGACCGGCGCGTCATTGACTATCCGCCGATCTGGTGGCAGCTCATTCTGCGCGGCATCATTTTGAACGTGCGTCCACGCAAGTCGGCGCGCCTGTATAAAGAAATCTGGTTGGAGGAGGGATCACCTCTGTTGGTGTATTCCCGGCGGCAGGTGGCGGGGCTACAAGCCCGACTGGGTGACGGCTACCAGGTCGTATTGGGCATGACCTATGGAAATCCCAGCATCCGCCAGGCGCTGCGCCAGCTTGAAACCGCCGGGATCGACCGTATTCTCGTTTTTCCGCTGTATCCTCAATATTCTTCGACCACGACCGCCTCGGTGTACGATGCCGTATTTCGCGCTGCTGCCGGGTCGCCCGCCGAGCGTAAGCGGTTTATCCCGACCTTACGATTTGTGCCGCCGTTTTATGCCCACCCAGGTTATATCGCCGCGTTGAAAAGCGTGATCGACCAGGAACTGGCCGGTTGGGGCCAACCGCCTGACAAAATAGTTTTTTCGTTTCACGGTATTCCCCTGCGTTACGCTCAGACCGGCGACCCTTATCCGCAGCAGTGCCAGATCACCGCCCAACGCTTAGCGGAGGCGCTGCATCTGGCAGAGGATCGATGGGCACTGAGTTACCAATCTCAGTTCGGACCGGAACAATGGCTGAAACCGACGACCGGTACCCTGCTGGAGACCCTGCCGGGGTCCGGCTGCGAGCGGGTGATGGTCGTCAGTCCTGGTTTTGTGGCGGACTGTCTTGAGACGTTATACGAATTGGGGCCTGAAGGCCGCGAGCAGTTTCAGGCAGGGGGCGGTCAGGCGGAAAATTACCGGCTTGTACCGTGTCTGAATGAGCATCCCTTGTGGCTGGACACGCTCGCGGAGATCGTCCGGCACGAGAGCGCCTCTTGGGTGACGTTTTAGCGCCATAGGTTAGCGTCTTCGGCCCCTTAAATTGCTGTTCAGGCAGCACGTCTGAGCGAAAACGGTCTTTCCGTTGCCTGTCCCACAGCACGCAGCCCACCGCCCTGGCAGTCGCGTAATCCACGGCTTCAAACGCGGCGCTGGTAATGCCGCTTATCCCTTGGGGCCGGGAACCAGCACATGGATTGCCCCCGGAAGAATACACGCCTTAATATCGTCGATCTCGACCAGTTCCCCATCACAGGTGATACTCTGGGGCGGATCGGCTACGACGGTCACCTCGCGGGCCTGCCACTGCAACAGCGGGGCAGCCATATCCCCAGAAACTACTGCCGCGGTGGCTGCCGAGAGCATTGTGCTGACCTTAACGTCCTGGATGATGATGACGTCCATCAGGCCGTCGCTGATGTCGATGGTTTTGGAGAGCTTCAGTCCTCCCACCCCCAGACTGCCGAGGTTGGTCACCATACAGTTGATCCCCTCCACTTCCACGTGCTCCCCATCGATCAGCAGGGCATAATGCGCCACGGTCGGATTGCGCAGGTTCTTGAGCGCCGCATTGATATACGCCCACAGGCCGCTGCGATTTTTCTCCTCGCGGTCGGCATCCGTGATCATTTGGGCCTCGAAGCCAATTCCCATGTGAAAGAACAACTTATCACCGATCTGCCCCATATCGATCGCACGCTCGACCGTATCGGGAGCGCTTAACAACGCCAGCACGTCCGAGAGGGCGCGCGGGAGGCCGAGTTCAATCGAAACGACGTTCGCCGTTCCGCCGGGCAGAATCAGCAAGGGAACACGGCTGCCGATCAGCCCGCTGGCCACTTCCAGCACCGTGCCGTCGCCCCCATAGGATGCCACGACATCGACCCCTGCTGCTACCGCCTGTTCCGCAAAACGCCGGGCATCACCCGCCGCTTTGGTAATCGAAACTTCCCACTCCAGGCCCATCTCTTGAAAGGCCGTGTTCAGGGGCTTGAGCACCGCCCCCTCTTTACCTGCTGCCGGATTGATAATGACGTGAATTTTGTCGTAAGGTGTGCTCATCGTTTGAATGCCCTTTTCAAAGGACTGCCCATTCTATCGTATTATATTCTACGACAGAATATGACCCGGTGAGTTATAGTCAGCTAACCTTCGATTTACGCGGGCGCTTCAACACTCACGAAATTTCTCACGCCAAAGTTCGACTACGCCCCGCCGTGCTCTCATTTCCAGATCGAGCGCATGGTCCAAATCTGGAGGGCCTGAAGTCTGGCACTCCGCCCGTGAGCGAAAAGTTCTACACCCACGCTGTCGGCACGGGAAGGATAAATCCGGCTGGTGAGGCAGCATCGACCGTTGGCGAAAACCTCGATGACCGAACGATCCAGAAAAATGTGCAGTCTTAAGGTCTCACCCTGAGCCAGCGCCAGAGGGCCGCTTTGGGTATCCCGATCAACATGGTCGTCAAGGCTAGCCTGTGACCGGTCCACCGCTATCCGGTGGGTGCCGCGCTGGTAGATGATCCGGGTTTGCTCGACCCCGTCGGGGGAGCAGCAAACTTTGATGCCGCACTCTTCGGCCTCCCCTGGATCGAGTTCCGCGATGATTTCCAGGCTGTTTCCCTGGATGTTTAACACGTAGCTGGAGTCCGGCGGAATGACCAGGTTTGAAACGCGGTAGAGGTCTTCACGCAAGATGCCGAGTTCGGGCACCGGCTCGATCCCCAACGTGCCATCGGCGCGCAGCAGGAGTTGGCGCGGCACCGACTGAATCCCGGCCCATCCGGCGCGCTGCTGAGCTTCGTCACTGCGCCCTTCCCAGATCCAGCCCAGCATGAGCCGCCGCCCCTGGCTATCCAGAAAAGTCTGGGGAGCAAAGAAATAGGCACCCAGATCGAGCGATCCCTGGTGCTCAGGCACCAGCCGGGCACCGTCGAAGGAACCGACGAAATAGTAGGTGCCCAGGCGCGGGAAGATGGAGACCAGCAGGACGTACTTGTCTCCCAGGCGGAAAAAGGACGGGCATTCCCACATCTCGCCGGTCGAATGCCTGTCACCGACCAGGACGGGATTCACATAGTCCCAGTGAACCAGGTCCGGGGACCGGTAGAGCAGCGCCGCGCCCCCCACGTCTTTGAGGCCGGTGCCGAGCACCATGTGCCAGCTTCCATCATTCTGCCAGACGCAGGGATCTCGAAATCCGACCACGTCCAGATGCGGCGGAGGCGCGGCTACGACCGGACTCGCCGGATGCTTCTGCCACGACACCAGATCGTCTGCCCCCGTGGCCAGGCATTGAACTTCGGGGAAGACGCCCGTATAGAGCAGAGTGGGCACCCCGTCCTGATTGACCGCACAGCCCGACCAACAGCCGTCTTTATCCGGTCCCCCTTCAGTTGGAGCCAGGGCGATGGGAAGATCGGTCCAATGGACGAGATCGTCGCTGACCGCGTGTCCCCAGTGAATATTTCCCCACGCCGGGCCATCGGGATTGTATTGATAAAACAGGTGGAACTGGTCCCGCCACTGGATTAAGCCGTTAGGATCGTTCATCCAATAGTGGGGAGGAAGAAAGTGATAATGAGGACGATGAGGATCGTGTGCTAATTGTTGGCGCAGATGTTTGGATTGAGTGAAAAAGGGTTCCATGAAATCCCCGATTCTCTGCGCGCTGAGACGGCAGAGCAGACAGTGAGGTTAAAATCCTACCCTTTGATGCCGGTTGAGACAACACTCTTGACGAACCATTTTTGAAACAGCAGAAACAGCACGAGCACGGGAATCGTGATCATGGCGGCAAAAGCCAGGATCTGGCCCCACTTGATTTCGTAGACGTACAACGCCGTGATGCCGACCGTCAGCGGTCGAACACTCTCTGAGCGCGTCACCATCAGTGGCCAGAGATAGGAACTCCAGAGCACCAGGGCCTGGAGGATCGCTACCGTCGCAATCACCGGGCGCGACAGGGGGATGATGATCTGGCGGTAGACGCCGAAAGGGGTGGCGCCATCGATGTAGGCGGCCTCGTCGAAGTCTTTCGGCAGTCCGATGAAGAACTGGTAGAAGAGAAAGATGGAGAAGGCATCCGCCACAAAGGGAATGATCTGCACGCGCATGGTGTTCAGCCAGGTGGTCGTGCCGTCGAACCAGGGCAGCTTGTTGACGAGCACCAACAGTGGTACCACCACCGTTTCCAGCGGAACAATCGTCAGGGCAATGATGATCGACAGAATGAGCGTCTTGCCTTTCCAGCGCAGACGCGCCAGCGCGAAGGCAACCATGCTGTTGACGATCAAGCCGGATACCACCGTCGTGCTCACCACGGCGATGGAGTTGAACATGTACCGCCAGAAGGGAACCCGGCTGAACACGTAGTCATAGTTATCGAAGGTGGGTTGGTGGGGCACGAAGGCCCATACGACCGTCTTCAAGTCGTCAAAAATCACTTTTTCGGGCTTGAAAGACGAGACGATCATGAACACCACGGGGAACAGAAAAAAGATGGCCAGCAGCGTCATGCAGCCATAATCGAGCGTCCGCAGCGAAATCCGGCGCAGGGAGGTGCGGTAGTGCGAACGCGTCAGTTCAATGGACTTTTTATCCTGTGCTTTCAACATGATCGTCACTCCACTTCACGTTCTGACCGCAAGAGCGCGCGCTGGATCAGGGCCACGCTCACGACGATCACGAAGAACACCACGGTGATCGCCGAGCCATAGCCGATTTTTTGTTGTCGAAAACCCTGATCTACGGCATCGAAGACGACCGTGACGGTGGAATCGCGCGGCCCCCCTTTGGTCAAGACGTCGATTTGGGTGAAGAGCCGGAATGCCAGAATCGTCGTGCTGATGATGACAAAAACCGTCGTGTTGCGGAGCAGCGGCAGCGTCACGAACCGGAACTGCTGCCACATATTGGCCCCGTCCATCTGCGACGCTTCGTAAAGCTCGCCGGGGATACCCTGCAACCCGGCCAGGAAAATGACCATCTGAAAACCCGCCGCTTGCCAGGCCGAGAGGATGATGATGGCCAGCAGGGCGGTGTGGTTGTCTACCAACCAGGCGGGCGGATCGATATGGCCAAACGAGATGGTGGTCAGAAAGCGATTGATCAAACCTTCGTCGGGGTTGTATAGGAACTTCCATACGATGGCGATCACGGCCATCGAGGTGACCACGGGACTGAAATAAATCGTCCGAAACAGATTCATGCCGCGCAAGCGTTGGTTGACGAACAGCGCCATGATCAGCGCCAGCCCGCCCTGGCCCGGCACGATCACCAACACGAACAGCGTGGTATTGACCAGCGCCCGCAGAAAGGTGGGATCTTTGGCGATGACCACGTAACGGTGGTCGCGGAGATCGAACGAGAACCACTCGCGGTATTCGTCGTAACGGGGATTGGACTTCAGAATGGGTCTCAGCCGGGGGTAGACGATCTCCCCGTCGGCGTCTCGCTGGATCTTTCCCGTCGCGTCATCGACCTCGGGCTTGAGGGTGATGACGTTGACCGAGAGCAGCCGGTCATAATTCTCGAAGCCGATAAATTTAGTAGGGTAGGGTGAAATAAGCCGTTTGTCGGTCAGACTCCAATAAAAGCCGAGCGCCAGGGGCAGCAGCACAAAGATAAACAGGCCCAACAACGCCGGAGCACTCATCAGCCACGCCGCACGCACTTCGTGCTTTCGTAAATGGGCTGGTGATCTCATAACATTTTTGCCTCTATTTACCAGGAAAATGAGTAGCTGCTCGGCGCAGCTACTCATCGGC
This sequence comes from uncultured Anaerolineaceae bacterium, assembly GCA_964427955.1. Lineage (GTDB taxonomy): Bacteria > Chloroflexota > Anaerolineae > Aggregatilineales > Aggregatilineaceae > JACRBK01. The sequence goes on along the minus strand of CAYRWY010000012.1, from coordinate 4,085 downwards.
TAAAGCCAGTACGACTTACTTGGCAGGATACCCGTCGTGGTCTTTGATATCCTGGTCGATTTTATCGACGGCAGCATCCAGTTCGGTCTGAACGTCGCCGCCCTTGATGATGTTGTCCATCGCGGTGTAGAAAGCCGCCGTGATCGTGGGATAAGCGGGCGTCTTCGGACGCGGGAACGCCACGCCGCTCTTGAGCTGTTCTTCGAAGATGCGCAGACGTCCGTTTTCGCCGAACAGATCGGACTTCGCGAGGGCCGACGACGTGCCGGGCACGGCCCCGTTTTCATTGGTGATGGCCAGGATTTCATCCGGTTGCAGGGCGAATTCGAGATAGGCCCAGGCCGCCTCGGGATTTTCACACTGCGAGCTGATCGACCAGGCCCACGATCCCATGCCGGTCTTGGCGCCTTTGCCAAAGTCGGGCATCGGAATGATGACCATGTCATCGCCGAAAGTGTCGTAGTATGTCGTGGTCATCCAGTGGCCGACCCATCCTAACGCTGCCTTGCCGTTCACGAACTCATTGTCGTCGGGCGGGGTAACGACGGAATAGCCCTGCTTGAAGAGGTCCTGCATCCAGGTCATCGCCGCGACGGCGTCCGGCCCATTCAGGATGCCTTCGGCGCTCGTATAGGTTTCGCGGTCGATGAGATCCCCGCCCCAGGACTGTACGATGGGGCTGAAGGCGTAGGTAAACCACTCCCCGGCGCCATAGTTCATCTTGAGATCGATGGCATATTCCACGTCGGGCAAAGCCTGGAGCTTCGCCAGCGCGTCGTTGAATTCTTCGAGGGTCCAGGCGTCGCTGACGCCGGTGGGAATGCGCACCCCTGCTTTTTCCAGCAAGGATTTACGTCCGACAATCGCCAGGCCCGAGTCGTACTGGCCAATCGCGTACAGCTTGCCCTGGTAGGTGCCCTGATCGATCAGCGACGGCAGCAGGTCAGCTCGCAGATCGTCCGATACGTAGGAGTCCAGCGGGATGATGAAGCCACCCCAGGCGTAGTTGTACAGATTGGGGCCGTCCAGGTCCAAAATGCACGGCAGATCTCCGGCGACTGCCGCCGCATTCACGGCGTCATTGTATCCGCTGCCCGCCACGGCGCCGCCGGGCTGTTCGACGTATTCAACCTCGATGTCGCTTTGCGAGGCATTGAACCGCTTGACCTGGTCCCGGTTGGCATTCGCCTCGTTTTCGGGGCCGCCGTGATGCCACAGCTTGATCTTGATAGGCTCGCGAGCCTGGGCGGAGACCGGCACTAACATGGTCACCGTGAGCAGGATAGTCAGGATGAAAAGAGTTCTGGATTTCATGGAAGTCTCCTTCTGAACGCATTAACTAGATTGCTTATTTTGTAATCCGAGACTCTATTCTGTTAATATAGGGGGGCACCTCCTGTTCTACTGGCGATATCGTCGAACGGTATTACACAGACTCGCGTTCAATGAAGGGACAGAGAATCTTCGCTTGAACGGGTTTGTCCGGTTGAGCCTGGGGGTGTTCTAATAAATACTGAACCGACCATTCGCCCATTTCGTAATGCGGCAGAGCCATGGTCGAGAGCGCGGGCCGCACGTAGGCCGCAATCAGCTCCTGGTTGTCAAAGCCAATCACCGCGATGTCCTCAGGAATCCGCAGCCCCAATTCTTTCAGGGCATCGTAGGCCCCCATCGCGGTGCGGTCTGTGCCGCAGAACAGTGCCGTGGGCGGATTGGGGAGCTTCATCAGCGTCCGGGTGTGCAGGTAACCCTGATCGGCCATCGTATTGCCGTACCGCACCAGCTCCTCGTCGAAGGGTAGACCATAAGCCGCCAGGGCTTGACGATACCCTTCGAGCCGTCCGGCAGCAGCCGGGTGATTCACCACGAAATCGACGTTGATGAATCCGATCCGGCGATGTCCTTTTTGAAGGAGGATTTCCGTTGCCTGGCGTCCGCCATAAGCTTCGTCGGGAACCACGGATGGCAGCGAACGATCTTCGCTGTAACAGTCCAGCAAAACGGCAGGGACTTCGCGGAGGAGGTCGGGCGGGTTGACCGCGCGATGATACATCGTCGCGTAGATAATGCCTTCCACACGCCGCTGCAACATCATGTTGAGCGCGTTTTCTTCGATGTCGGGATCGCGCTCGGTGTTCACCACGAGCAGCATCTGGTCGTTCAGCCACGCCTGGTGCTGGGCACCCTTGACGATATTGAAGGCAAAGGGCGTGGTCGCGATTTCGTCGGTAATGAAGCCGATGATTTGCGAGCGTCCGGTGCGCATGTGCCGGGCGGCGAGATTGGGGCGGTAATCCAGTGCTTCGATGGCCTGCAAAACACGCTCGCGCGTGACGGTGGCGACGTTGGGATCGTTGTTGAGAACGCGGGAAACCGTCTTGAATGAGACACCTGCGCGGTCGGCTACTTGTTTGATAGTCGTCATACGCCCCATCCACCGGCACTAAGTCAAAGTCTTTTCGCAACGCGGTTGACAACGTTGACATCTATACTTTATTCCTGATTGTCAACGTTGTCAATAACATTTTGTCCAATTCTGATAGCGTTGGTGGACAGGCGAGCCGACTCAAAAAACTCCCCCGGTCTCAGATCGGGCCGGGGGAGGTGTCTCGTCGAGCAGTGACCTTCTAAGGCCGGTTATAGAGCGTCCTTGAGGATGGTGGACAATTCTTCTACGCCGATTTTGGCATAGTTCCCGATTTTCCCGCCCTGCACCGTCTCGCGGGCCATCAGGTCCAGGCGGTCAGCGCCAATCCCGACCTCGCTGAGCGCGACGGGAGCGCCGATCTGTCTGAAGAGGGCTTTGGTTTGGGCGATGCCCTCCATGCCCACCTCATAATCGGACCTGCCCTGGGGATCGATGCCCAGCACCTTGACGGCGTATTGCTTATACTTTTGGGGATGGAACTGGCATAGGTGCTTCATGTAAGGCGGGGTGATGATCGCCAGACCGGCCCCGTGGGGAATATCGTAGTGGGCGCTCAGGACGTGTTCGATGGCATGGCAGCCCCAGTCGCCCTCTTTTCCCAGGGGGATGATGTCGTTGAGGGCCAGCGTGCCGCACCACATGAGATTCGCGCGCGCCGCGTAGTCTTCCGGGTTTTCGAGGACCACGAACACGTTGTCGAAAATCGTCCTCATGATCGTCTCTGCCAGCCCATCCTGGATCGGCGTCTCGTCAGGATAGGAGAAGTAACACTCGTAGAGGTGCGACAGCATATCGACGCAGCCGTAGGCCACCTGGATCGGGGGAACCGTGAAGGTATTGCAAGGGTCCAGAATCGAAAACGCGGGATGCAGGAGCAGGACGCCCGCGAAGCCGATTTTCTCTTTGGTCTCCGTGTTCGTAATAACGGAATTCCCATTCATTTCGGTGCCGGTAGCGGCCAGCGTCAGGATCGCCCCGACCGGGATGGCGGCGGTGGGCTGGGCTTTTCCCTTGTAGAAATCCCACACATCACCGTCGTACAAGGCCCCAACCGAAATCGCTTTGGCGCAGTCGATGACACTGCCGCCGCCGACGGCCAGGATAAAATCGATCTGATGCTCGCGGCAAAGTTGGATGCCCTTGCGCACCGTAGACAGCCGTGGATTAGGCTCCACCCCGGCGAGTTCGTGAACCTTCTTGCCGCCGAGCTGGCGCATCACCCGGTCGTACAGCCCGTTCTTCTTGATGCTGCCCCCGCCGTAGACGAGTAAAACGTTCGTCCCCCAGGCTTGCATTTCTTCGGCCAGGCGGTCGGTGGTATCTTGCCCAAAGATGATTTTGGTGGGATTGTGATAAGCAAAATTCCGCACGTCATTCCTCCGGTTACAGTACGGTTCGACTGGCTCCCAGTGTAGCGCATCCGCACCCTGCCAGCCAGCCTTTTTCCTCGAAGTTTCTCGCATGTTCACAGGGACGGGCCCAAGATCGCGGCTTCATTGCTTTTGACCAATTCCGCTAACTTTGGGGTTGTCGCGATCCCATTTCTTGGGAATAATACTATGTTTGTCTTGACGTAGAATCCCAGGACTGACCTCAACGTGAGGGGACCAACGATATGAGAGAAAAATTGGACACGCAAAACTCTGATACGCGTTAT
>CAYRWY010000011.1:0-39741 GCA_964427955.1 uncultured Anaerolineaceae bacterium | reverse complement strand
GGTGGGGTGGGGGTGCTGTCTCGCGGACTTTAGTTTATTCTGCAAGGATCAGTAGGGCGAGGGAAATGATCTCCTCTTCTTCCCTCGCTGGCTTGGCGGAAGAGAGGAACGAGCGGTGCCAGCGGCGATCAGTTTTCTCCCGAATAAAAAACATCCGCGCGAGGAAACCCTGGCGCGGATGTGGACTGAACTTGGCGGCGATCAGCTCTGGCTAGAGGGCACGGCCTTGACGACCATGCGCTGCGAGAAGACCCCGTAGTTGTTATCCCATTCGGTGCAGGTGATCAGCGTCAGCATCGGGCCTGCTGTCGGCGCCGTGACCGTCACGTCGTTCGGCTCGACCTTCTCGGTGCTCATCACCTTGAAGTGCCGCTCCTGGGCGCCTTCGGAAATGATGATCTCATCGCCCGGCTCCAACTCCCCTAACCCCCAGAAGGGACCGGGATTGTTGAACCCCAACTGCACGTGCGCGACCAGCACTGTGTTGCCCCAGTGCGGATCGAGCCAGGTCGTGCCTTGCAGCCAGCCGACATAGTAGCCCAGCCCGCTCACATCCCACTGCCGGTCCACCAGACCCAGCTCGACGATGGGGATCGGGACCTTGAACTGGTCGCCCAGCCTGGGGATCATCAGGTAGCGCACATCGAACTGCGTGGGAACGACGTAGGGTGTCGGCGTGGGCGGGAACTGCATCACCAGCTCGCCGGGTCCCTGGGTGCTAACCGGCTGGGGCTGGGTCGCCTCCGTCTCGACCGCCGGAGGGACGGGCGTCTCTCCGACCGCTTCGACCGGCGTGGCCGTCGCCGCCTGACCGACCTGCGTCGGCTTTTCTTTGTCCTTATCGTTCCCGCTCAGGGCGAGGGCCAACACGGCCCCCGCCACAATCGCGAGACTGATCAGCACCGACAGCGTGGCGATCCAGGCCCGCCGCCGCGACACCTGGGCGCTCATCAGCACCATGAGCGCCCCGAAGAAGATCAAGCCTACCGGCGGAAACCCGCCGGAGGAGGAGGAACGGATACCCGTCGAGGGCAGCGTCGACGCGCCCGGCCCCAGCGTAACCGACCCGGTCGCGCATTTCTGCGTACCACCGTCGCGGGCAGCGCAGGCCGAGTTGGCGATGGTGGCCGGAGCGGCTGCCGTCGAGCTGATGGTCGTGTTGACGGTGATTGTCACCGTGTCGCCAGGGTTCAAGGCCCCGGTCGTCACCGTGATGATCTGCCCGGCGGTCACTACTGTGCCGCGCGTCGTGGCCGACGTGCCCAACACCAGCATATCCGGCACACTATCCTGCACCGTGACGTTGCTCATGATGGCCGTGCCGCCGTTGCGCACGGTGATCGTCCAGACCACCGGGTCACCCGGCATGGCCTGGGCCACGCTGGCGGTCTTGGTCACAATCGGATCGACGGCGTTCGGATCGAGCGTCGCGGTCAGGGTGCCGGTAATGGTCGCCGTGGTCGTCGTGCTCGGCGTCAGGGTCGTGGTTGCGACAACTTCTGAGGTTAACTCACTGCCAGTCACTGTCACGGTGAAGGTATACGGAGCGGTCCGGTCTTCGAGCTTGAACAGGATACCGGTAGTGGACTGACCAGGAATCAACGTGGTACTGTTCAAAGTCAGCGTAACAGCCTGCTGAGCCGGACGGTTGTCCCGGCTCATCAGCAAGATACCAGTAGTCGGAGTCCCGAACTGGTACGTCGCTGCCAAGTTGGTTACGGTTACTGTTCCAGTATTTGTGACTAGCGCCGTATACGTAACATTGCTGCCGTAAACTGGCGGGATCGGGTAGACGGATATTCCCACCGTGATCTCTGGCTCAGGAGGCAGTGTAAAAGTCAGCGACGCCGTATCTTGACCGTGAACGATGTAGTGCGTCAGCAGATTCGTGGCGAGACTGGCACTATAGTACCCTGCATCGGCTACTGCCGTATAGATCACCGGATTATCAGCAGATAAGATGTCCGGCAAAGTATACGAACCCGTAGTGAAAGCCGTGGATGCTCCAGCGGCGATCACCGTGTTGTAAATACCGCTTTCCAGCGAGGTTATCAGCGCTGCCAAGTTCGAGTCTGCACCAGTCAACGAATCTTCAAGCGTGATGTGTAGGTGACAATCCAGATTTTCACCAACAGGATCAGCCGAAGCCAAGCACCCCAATGGTGATGCGCCCCCGTTGGTGAGGTTGACCGTGAAAGTCACCGTATCATCTGGCCCGGCCTCGGCAGGTGCATTAACCACCAGATCAACGATCAGTCGTAGATCGACCAAGGTGATGTCAGCAGTGGCTTGATCGCCAACTGGATTGCCACTAACCGTGCCCGTTGCATCAACAGTGACCGTCCGAGCAAGGCCGGTCGATACATATTCTGCCAGGCCAATCTGCGGCGTAAAGATACAGGTAGTTGTCGTGCTAGATCCAGCCGCGATAGAGGCCGGAAGAGTCCCGACAGGCGTGCAAGTTAGAGCCGGGTTACCGATATTCACGTTGGCCGTGAAAGCTGGAGACAGGATCGGCGTCGTGCCGAGATTATGCAGCGTCAGCGTCACGGTCACCTGCTCGCCGGTTTGCATCGGCTGCGGGGAGGCCGCGCCATCGGCCTGGGTCACTGACACAATCTCTACTTCGAGACCCAGGCGGGAGACCGCCACCGTCACGGTGTCCGTATCCACGACTTCGGCACCGATCAACAACTGGGCCGCGTTGGTGAACGTGTCCCCGGCATAATCGGTCGGGATCACGACATGGCCAAGCGCCGTGGTCACCCCGGGCGGCACCGACGGGTCAAGCGCGGTGTCCCAGGTGGTCAACTGGTCGTCGGTGATGGTGACGTTCGGGATGGTCCCCTGGCTGTAGCTGGTCACGGTGAAGGTGTACTGAAGCTCGTCGCCCAGGGCCACGGGATCAGGGTCCGCCGTTTTGGTGAAGGACAGCAGTTCCATCAAAACCGTCGCAGTGGCGGTGTCTTGCAGCGCGCCGTCCACCGAGACCTGGGCGGTGTTCGTGAAGGTGGTCTGGATCCAGGTGGTCGGGATGGTGATGGCGCGCGTGATGATGTGGGTGTTCCCCGCCGCGAGATCGGGCAGCGGCTCGTTGGTGAAGCCGAGCAGCGAGTCGCTCAGGGTGATATTGGTCGCCACCGTCGCGATAGGACTGATGTTGCGGACGGTGAGGGTATAGGTCACAGTGTCGCCGGGACGCCCGGTCGCCGCGCTGACTTCTTTGGTGAGGGCCAGCGTCGCGCTCGGGTCTTCGAGCACCGCCACCGACGCCGAATCGGTGTCGGTGTAGGTCTCGCCCGTCGTCGCGCCTACGCCGGACACGGTGACGGTGTTGCTCACCGAAGACGGCGGGGTGACGGTGGGGACCAGATAGGTGCCGGTCATGGTGAAGCTCTGTCCAGCAGCCAGACTGTCGGGTGCCGCAGGCGAGAGCGGGATCACCGGATCGGTGACGTCGATGTTGTTCAGCGTCTCCGTCCCGATATTGGTAAAGGTGATGGTGTAGGCGATCACGGCGCCGGGCAGCACAGCGTAGCTGTCCGCCGTCTTGGTCACGACCAGCCCGCCCGACGTCACCGGGACTTCCGCCGTCGCCGTGTCGGACAACGCGTCACCGAACATCTCACCCTGCGCCGTGAAGGTCGCGACGATGGGACCGGGCAGCGCCGCCGTCACCGTGCAGTAGACCGTTACGCTGGCACCAGGGGCAAGCGAGGTTACGCCGCCCAACTGGGGCGTCAGGACTGCCGTACCGCACAGGCTGTCCGTCAGGACCAGGTTCGTCACGGTCGAGGTTGCGTCGAGATTGGTCACGCTGTAAGCAAACGTGATCGAGTCGCCCGCGACGGCGAACGTCTGGCTCGGCACGACCGACGCCGCCAGCGACCCGTTGGCGATCATGATCGTCTCGGAGGTCCGCGCCTGGAGAGACTGCCCGTTGACGCGGCCTGTCACCGTCATCGTGTTGATGTACGGATCGGGGTCCTGCGCACTGATGACGTGCGACCAGGTGCGCGTCTCGGTCGCCCCTGCGGCCAACGTAGACGGCCAGGGCGCGGAGAAGTCGGCGTCGGGATGGTTGCTGTCGCTGACCACCAACTGGTCCATGTCCAGACCGGTGTTGGTCACGACGTAGGTGTAGGTCACGGTCTGACCGACCGCCGCGACGGCGCGATCCGCCGTCTTGGAGATCGACAGGCCAGGGGTCACGATCTCGATGGTGTGCGAGGACACGTCGGAGACCGTCACACCGCTCTCGGTACCGGTCGCCGTGGCCGTGTTCGTCAGCGGCGCGGCGTCCGTCTCGGAGATGGTATGCGTGAGCCAGCAGTCCTCTGACGCACCGGGATCAAGCTGATCCACGTGGCAGGACAGGATCGGATTTCCGCCGCTGCCGCTGATCGGATCGACGATGTCGATGTCCATGATCGGAGTCGAGGTGCTGAGATTCTGGAGCGTGAACTGGTACCGGACGTCCTGACCGCGCACCGCCCGCGTCACCGACGTCTTGGTGAGCATGAGATCGCTCGTCACCAGATCCAGGCTGGCGCTGGCCGAGGCCGTGACCGGCGAGCCGCTCGGCGACTGCCCGTTGACGGTGACCAGGTTGACCAGCGGATCATTCACCCCAGCCTGGACGGTGTACTGGTACATGACCCAGATTTCGTCCTGGCCTCCGATCAGTCCATCGTCCGGCGCCAGGCCGTTCACGCCCGCCAGCGGCCAGACGATGGGCGGCACGGTCGCCAGACTGTCGGTCACGGTGAGGTTATCGACTTCGATCTGGCCGGGGTTGAAGATATGGAGATAGTACGTCACGACATCTGGCACGCCGTCGCTGATGTTCACGACCGTCGGGCACGGATCATTCATCGTTTCGGGCACCGAGTCGGCGTCCGCGCCGACGCACACGTATTTCTCGACGGACACCGTCGCGCCCTGCACATCGACCGCGACTTCGGCCACATTCAGCACCGAGGTCGTGGCGGTGTAGCCCGCGACCGTCACCCGGTTGATGTACGGGTCCGGGCCGTCAGCCGCCAGGACGTGGACGTAGCTGTAGGTGAACATTTCGTCCGCATCGAGGGTCGCGGAGTCATCGCCGGGGATCACGTCCTCCGGGCTGTCCGGGAAACCGCCCTCGATGGTGACCACGTGCGAGGGCACGCTGTCGAGCGCCGGGTCGGAGATGACCAACCGCGTGATCGAATTCACGCCGATGTTGGTCACCTGGATGGTGTAGGTGACCGGCGATCCGGCAGGCGCGGATGAGACCGAGGCCAGTTTCTGCACTTCGATACCCTCGGACCGGATGTCAATCGTGGCCGACGAGCGATCCTGGACGGCAGTCGCATCAGCCTTGGTCTGGCCGGTGATTTCCGCCACGTTCAGGAACTCGCTGCCGGTCCAGTCGTCGGGCACCTGGACGGTGATCGTGCCGCGCAGGGTTTCATTCTGCGCCAGACCGGACGTCTCGTCATAGGGCTGGCCCTCTTTCGGGTTCGGCGTATCAGCCGTGGCGGGGTTGCTGTCGTAGTCGGCTACCGGCTCAGGGCCATAGACGAAGGGGCAGATCGCCACATCGACGTTCGGGCAGTTCGCGTCCAGGTCCACCGACTGGGACTCGGTCACGTCGGTGAAGACGAGGTGATCGAGCGTCTGGTCGCCCGCGCCGGTGATGATGATGTTGTAGGTGACGGTCTGACCCGGCGCCGCGGCCAGGGTGACCGGCGATTTCACGATGCGCACGTAGGGCTGGAGGATGTCCACCGACGCCTGCACCGAGGTCTTGATGGTCATGGTGTCGTCGTAGGGATCGTCCGGGTCGGGATTCGGCATCAGGATCGGGTTGCCGTACTCGTCGAAGACCACGCCGTAAACCGTGACCTCGTTCACGTACGGATCGAGTTCGGGATGCGCGGACAACTGCTCTTTGGTCGGCATCGGCAGGTCGTAGACGATGAAGGCACTCTGCGACGGGGCCAGCTCATTCTTGGTCAGCCCACCAGGCCCAACCGAGTCGTACAGCACGTCCACGTAGTCACCGGTCATCGTATCCCAATGGTGATCGACGGCGATGATCCCTTTCACGTTGGTCGAGCCGACGTTGGTGATCGTGATGGTATAGTGGACCGTCCGGCAGTCAGGATGGCCGGTCGTGCCGCACTGGTTCTCGCTGGGATTGGAGATGATGGGCGCAGCCGTCTTGCGGACCAGCAGTTGGGTCGCCGTGATGGCCACCGTCGCGCTGGTGCTGTCTTCGACCGCCTTCCATTCCGACTCGGGCAGCGGCGATTCGTCGAGCTTGCCAGTCACCGTCGCCACGTTGCGCAGCGGGTCAGGATCGGTGTTGCGCACGGTGTAGGGCAGATCCAGCGTGGCGTGGCCCCCTGCCCCCAGGATGCCGACGGGCGTCCCGGGGTAGGCGCTCTCCAACCAGTCGAACTGGTCCAGCGGCAGCGGGAACGGCGCACCGCCCTCGAACGTATCCGTCACTTCGGTGATCTGGATAGGCAGTGACGCGTTCGTGTTCTGGATCATGATGGTGTAGATCAGGTTCTCACCGACATAGGCCAACGGCTGCGACGGCAATTTGGTGATCAGGATGTCGGTGCCCCGGATGTCGATTTCGTACTCGTCTTCGGAGTACAGCGGAATCCCGGACGACGAGGTGCCGTTGAGGTAGACCAGGTTGTTGAGCGGGTCGCCCATCGCCTGGCTGACCGCCACCGGCCCATAGCAGAACTCCACCGACTCGCCGCCATACAGGCGAGCAGGCTCGGCGTCGTGGTCGTACTTGTCGATCACGGCATCCTGGAACGGCGCTTGCAGAAACCCAGGGAAGAGGGCGTCCTGCACGACGATGTCGTCCACGTAGGTCGAGGTGCCGGGATTGGTGTTGGTGATCGAGAAGCAGTAGTGGATCTTCGTCCCGGAGGCGACTTCGGGCACACCATCCGGCTTACTGGCCGGGAAGAGGTCCTGAAGCGGGCCGTCGGGGTTCCCGGTGCCATCATCCAGCCGGGCCGATTTGACCAATTCGATGTCGGTGTCCTGCAAATCAACCTGCGCCGTCACCGCCGTCGTGAGATCGCGGATGGAGCCATCGGGCAAATGGATCTTGCCGGTCGCCGTCACCGTGTTCACCAGCGGATCGGGATCGTTCAGCTTGATGTCGTAGGGCACATCGACCAGATCGGTGTTGCTCATCCCCGGATCGAGGTTGATCGTGCCGCCGGGCAGGAGATCACCGATCAGCGTATCGACCATCGTGATGTCGGTGATCGAATAGGGGCTGGTGTTGGTGATCGTATAGTCGTAGGTAATGCGCGTGCCCGCCACCGCCGTCGAGGCGCTAGGCGTCTTGGTCACCTGGAGCGGATTGCTCGTGATGACGGTCGCCGTGGCCCAGGTAAACAGGCGGAAATCCGGGTTTGCCGGATCGGGGAACTCGGCGGTAATCGTGTTGACCAGTTCGTCGGGATCGTCGGGCAACACCTCACGCGAGACCACCTTCTGGACGATCTGTTCCGGCTCGATCCAACCCGACACGGCGTCGGCCCCCTCGTAGGGCATCGGCATAGGCTTCGGCTCAAGCAGGGTGTCGGTCGTGGTGACGTAGTAACGACTGTAGATCCCGTCGTCCGCCTCGGTCACGTTGTACACGAAGAGCGCATAGTCTACCGTCTCGCCCGTGAACGCGATGAGCGGATCGGGGAGCTTGGCGACACCAATCGGGCTGTAGATGAAGTAGTCGTGCGCTTCACCGCAGCTCGACACGCCCGCGACCGCCGAGAAACTCGCCAACACGACGTCGTTGATAGTGTCGAATTCGGCATAGGTGTAGTAATTGCTGGTGATCTGGATATCGAACGAATTCAGCGTGGCGGACTGGCCGGAATTCAGGTGACCGGGGGAACCAGGCCAGGTGATTTCGGCATTGGGCACGCCCGCGCCCAGCCAGTGTAACTGCTCGGTCACGGTGATGTTGTCGATGGGACCGCCGCTGACGTTGGTCAGGCTGATCTGCCACCGCAGCATTTCGCCCAACACGTCGTCCGCGTCGCCGGGCGGTTCGAGGTTGGTGACGACCCAGTTGAACGCGATGGGACAGGCGATGTCCAGGGTATGCGTGCCAAAGGCCGAGACATTGGCCCCGTCGTATTCTCGCGTGCCGGTCACGGTGAAGGTGTTCACCAGCGGATCGGGCAGCGGATCGACCCCCGGCGGATCGGGAATGGTGAAATTGCCGCTGACGGATGTACCCCAGGGCAAAATCCCCGGCGTGGCCGTGCCGGTGTCGGGATCGTTCGGCCAGGGCGCGAACTCGGCGTCGCCATGCGCGATGCTGTACTGGTCGAAGATCGCGTCGTCGTACTGCGTGATGTTCACGTTCTGGCTGGCCGATTGGTTGGTGATGGTGATCGTATAGTGGACGGTTTCGCCCGCCACCGCCGTCGCGTCGCCCACCTTTTCGACCAGGAGGATCGGGATCAGATTGACCGTCGCCGTGGCATTGGACATCAGCGGGCCACCCGCACTCCCGGCCATGACGCGGGCCACCATCGTGAGCACGTCGCCCGAGATCCCCTGGTTGGGCTTGATGCGATAGTCGAAACTCCCGGTGCAGGAATTGACGCCGGTAGGCGGAATATCATCACAGACGTCTACCTGTAAGAAACCGGTGGGATCGAGCGCATCCTGCTCCAACAGGTTGTAAATCCTCACCTCGGTCAGGTCAACCCCTGAATTGTTGGTCACGGTGTAGTTGAAGGTGATCAGATCGCCGATCACCGCCGATTCAGGGCCGCTCAGCTCGAACAGCACTTTGTCGGTGGCAATCGTGACGGTAGTCGCGGCCTTGATCGAAACGACCTTGCCCTTGTTGTCCGTACCCAACATCGTCACTTCGGCGACGAAGGGGACGGCCTCGGCATCGGCGGCCAGGATGGTGTACGTGAAACCACCGGTCGTCTCATCGAACGAGCCGATCGCGGTGGGTGCCAACTGCTTGTCCGGGTCGAACGCCAGATTACAGGTGCTGGTCGGCGACGAGCCATGATAAATGCAGTAGGTCGCCGTCAGGTTATCCAGGGTCACAGCGCCGACATTTTCAGCGACGAAGGTGAAGACAATCGCTTCGCCGATCTGAACGATGCCGTCTACCCCTACGTCCGCCACCAGATCGGCGTTGACCTGGGCGTCCGACACGTCAAGCACGCGCGTCGTCCGATCGGTCAATACACTGCCGGTCGGGCAGGCGTCGGTCGCGGTCATCTCGAAGATCATGTCCAGCGGGTCTTTATCCTCGCTGGTGACGAGATAGGACACGTTGGTGACGACGCTCTCGCCCGCCGCCAACTGCCCGGTGCCTGACGGGAAATTGAAGGGGAGTTCGGCCATCAGGACCGTCTCGCGGCCCGTATCCGGATCGCGGCGGATCTGCTTCACTTTGACGTTGCAGATCGGGCTGCCGCCCTTGTTGGTGGCCGTGACCTGGTAGACTACCGTCGCGCCGCGCAGCACCGTATCGGTATCCGGCTCGGTGATGAGGGCTTCGACGCCAATGGCCGGGTTGGAGATGTCGAGCGAGGCTTGAGACTGCCCGTAGATCAGCATCCCGCCGACGCCGGTCCCACGGACGCGCACCGTGCTGACCAGGGGATCAAGGTCGGCTGGCTGGATGGTGTAATCCCAGGTGAGGACGAGCTGATCGCCTGGCCCGGACGGCACCGGCAGAGAATCTGGCACGATGGAGGGCGGGGTACCGACCGTACGCAGCGGCAGCGCCAGCGTGATGTAGGTCAGGTTGGAAATCACGGTGGACCCTTCGTTGCGGAGGGCCAGGCGGTAGCGCACGACGTCGCCGGGATTGACGACAAAGACGGGATCGCCCGAAACCGGATCGACCACGGTCAGATTGACGCTCAGGGCCGAGTCCAGAATGTCGTAAGAGGCCGAGGCGTTGGCCGTGATGGTTTCAGAGAAGCCCACGCCGCGCGCCGTGACCGTGACCATATTGACCAACGGGTCCGGGCTGTCCTGCTGGACGACATGGGTTGCCGTGAGCGCGAACTGGGCGCCGGGGTCCAGCGTCTGGCCGGGCGACAAAAAGACCGGGCCGGTCAGGCTGTCCACGATCCAGAGGTCTTGCAGCGTGACATCGCCGTTATTCGTGACGGTGATGCCGTAGGTAATGACGTCACCAGCGGTCGCGGGAGGCGGCGGATCGGCGGGATAGATCTGCGTCGAGCCGCGCCGGATGGACGTAATGGTCTTGGCGACGGCGACGGACGGCAGCTTGACGTCCACCGCGTCGCTGACGGTATGCTGCGTCACATCGAGGCTGGAGTCCCCGTTGGTCACCGTGACGTCGGCGGTCAACGCGTAGCTGTCGGGCGGCGGGCTGCTGGGAATAGGCACCCCGGTGATCACGCATTGGGCCTGCGTCGCGGGAGCCAGGTTGGCGATAGGCGTCCCTCCCCCGACCGGCGTCCACGAGCCTGAAAAACTGGGATAGTTGGTGCAATACGCAGCGAAAGGCGCGTAGTCGGACGCGATGCTCACCCCGGTGATGGTAACGCCGGGCCGGGTGTTCTGGATCACCAGCGTGAAGTCCACCAGTTCACCGGGACCAGCCTGATCCACACTGGGCGTAAACGACACGATGCTGAACCCCGGACCCACGATGGCGACACGGTCAAGGTCGAAGTCCACCACATCGTTGGGCGCCACACCCGCCGCGGGATTGTTGACCGCCTCGGTCGCCGCCGTCGTCGTGACCAACAGGGTACTGCTGGTCAGGTTGTTGGGGATGGTGAAGGACACCGTGCCCCAGGCCAGATCGCCATCGTTGGTCAGGGTGGTCGTGTTGAGGGTCACGGGCAGCGTGGCGATCGCGGTCGCGCCGTCGAAGAACTGCAACTCCGCCGCCGCCTGCGTAAGTTCTTCGGCACCCGTGAGGTCGCAGCCGTCGGCGTCGGTCGAGTTTTCGATCACGACCAGCCATTCCGTCACATCCCCGGCTTTCTTCTCCACGTAGGGTGACGTGGTGGTGTTCGAGACCGTGGCGCCATAGTTCAGCGTTCCCGCCACGGGGGGGCCCGCAAAAGGAGCGGCCAACAGGAAGGTATTGATGTAAATCTTGCAGTCATCCCGTGACATCCCAGGGAGAAGGCGCGCGGAGGTGACCTCCGAGTTGGAAGGAGCACCACCGGAACTTCCGGTAGGTTCAGGCGAGACACCGGCGCTCGCCGCTGCCTGCACCTGACTGATCAATAAGGCCGTGATGACGAATAATACACGGAACCAGGGCACAGCTTTTTTGAGCATGTGGCGTTCTCCTACATATAAAAAATAACGGGCAGCACACCTCACAGGTGCACCGATGAAAGTCACGCTCAACCTATCAACCCTAGATTAAGGTTACCACAACCAGATCGTTACCCTAAGGGATTGCTGCGAAATACGCACGCTTATTGACAATTTCTGACATCACCCAAGCTGGCAATAAGCTTCCAGCAACTGCTGCGCGGCATGGGACCAGTTATAACAGGATGTGCCGATGATACCCGCATGACTCGCTAAAGTAGCACGAGTTGCAGAATCGCACAACTGTTTGAGCGCCCGTTCTGCCGCGCCGGCACTCGCCGCGTCGAGCACCAAACCGCAGCCTTCGCGGGCGACCAGCTCGGCGATCTCGCCGACGGGCGTCACGAGCAGCGGACGGCCAGCCGCCAGCGCGAAAAACGCCAGGTTCGGCATGAAATAGAAGCTGTTGGCGTTGCGCCCGTCCAGCCCGTAGTACACGACGTCCGCTGCGGCGACCGCCACCTGCACCTGATCGAGCGGAACCCAGCCCAGCGGCTTGATCCGGTCGCACCGCGCCGCCGTCGCCTGGACCTGATCGAGCAGCGGTCCGGTCCCGCCCACGGCGAACCAGACCTGATCCAGCCGGGGGACGGCCTCCAAAACTGGCGCTAACATCCGGTCGGCGGTCAGATAGCCGACGTACACCACCAGCAGCGCCCCGTCCGGCACGCCCAGGGCACGGCGAAAGGCGGCTCCCTCGCGGGCGATCCGGTCCGGGTCCGGCAGTGGTTGGCTGTTGTGGACGATCCAGACTCGTCCACCCAGGCCGCGCAGCCGCGCCGCCAGCCGCTCGCCCACGGTGAGCACGGCATCAGTCCGGGGAACCAGCCCACGATCCAGGGTTTCGAGCAGCCCGGCCAGAGAGGCACCAACGCTGTCGCGCACCATGCCGGGGTAATATTCGCGGGCATCGTAGACCACGCGCGCCCCGCTCCAGCGGCCATACAGATAGGCCAGCGGCAGCGTATCCAGATCATGCGCGTGGACCACCTGGGGACGAAAGCGCCGCAGCTCGTGCCAGGCCCGCCCCCAGAACACCGGGAGATGGCGCAGCAGTTGCCGCCCGGTGCGGTAGCCCGCCGGGATGGACAGACGGGTGATGGCGATGAGTCCGGACTCCCCTATCCGCTCGACCGACTGCGGGGGCAGCGTGCCCGCCCGGTCCCAGGCAATGACCTGGACCCGGCAGCCTGCCAGCGCCAGGGTGTGCGCTTCTTTTTCGACGCGCACATCGGGCGCACAGCCGCTCGTGATCAACATGGCGACACGCTGCGGAAGTGGCATCGTCAGGATCGCTCCCCCAACAACGTGGCATACCAGGCGCACAGCTTGTCCGCTTCGGACTGACGGTTGAGCACGGACTGCGCCACCCGGACGCGCGCGCGGCGGGTCTCGCCCTCGTCGAGCACGGTGCGCAGGGCCGCCGCGATCTGGCGCGGGTCGGACGGATGGCAGCAGACGCCCAGGTCGTAACGGCGCACCATCCGGCGCAGAGTGAACTGATCCGAGGCCACGACCGGGACGCCCGCGCCAACCGCCTCGAACAGCTTGTTCGGCAGCGTCGCGCGGATATTCCACGACGGCGAGCGCATCACGATGGCGGCAGCGGCAGCGGGACGGATGACCGCCGCGACCTGATCCGGCGCGACGGGCGGCACGAGGTGCATCCGATGCGCGATATGCAGAGTTTCTGCCAACCGCTGTACCTCGGCGGCATCCGGCCCCTGCCCCAGGAAAACCAGGGCCACGTCATCCGGCAGCAGCGCGACGGCCTGCACCAGTTCGAGCAGCGCGTGCCAGCGGGTGACGATGTCGCCGGTGTGGACGACGATCCGGCGTCCCGGACCGGCCACGGCCCGCAGATCGACCGGCGCAGGCGTGTCATCGGACACCGGATCGACGGCGTTCAGAATCACCAACGGGCGCGGCAGGCGATACCAGCGCGCCAGCAGCCGGGCACGCCCCTCCGCCAGCGCCAGGACGCCATCAGCGCGACGGGCGAGCCAGCCTTCGAGGCGCATGAACAGCGGCAGAGTCAGACGGTGCCAGGCCCGCGCCGGGCGCGAGGTGTAGCGCGGCTGGAAGAGATATAACTCGTGGGCATCGTAGATCAACGCGGCGCGATCCCGGTGGAGCGCGCGCACGAGAGAGAGCAGGATCAGCGCAGGGAAATCGTGGGCATGGTAGGCGCGCGCGCGCAGCGGGATCAGGGTGCGGAAGAGCTGCGCGGCCTGGATCACGTGGCGCAGCCAGCGCCAGGGACGCCACAGCCCCGCCCCGAAACGGCCATAGCGCACCCGCCATAGGTCGAAGCCCGCCCGGCGCTCACGGTCGGGCAGCGGGCCGGTCGCACGCTGCGTCCCGACGACGAGCACGCGCCATCCGGCACCGGCCAGCGCCGCGGCTTCGTTCCGGACGCGACCGTCGAACGACACGTCGTTGAGCACCAGCATCACGACATCGTACACCAGCAATCCCCCTACCTGACTCACCCTCCCATTTATACGCGGTGAGCGGCGATCATGCACGCTTCATGCCCTCCGATTTGCATACGCCTCTTTATAATCCTATCATCGGAGGCGTGCCAGAAGCAGGCGAGGGGGAAAAGAGCATTGCATCAACACCCAACACGATCCGGGCAGCGCAAAGAGACGCAGCATTTCACGTGGGCCGCGCTGCTGATCCTGCTGGCCGCGTTCGCGCTGCGGACCTGGAGACTGGGCGACGCGGGCCTCTCCATCGACGAGATGGCGACGCGGCAGTGGGCGCAAGCCTCGTTCAAAGACACCTGGGGCTGGGTGGCCGGATCGGGCAGCGAGCTGCCGCTCTATTTCTTCGCGCTGCGGTGGTTCCCCACGGATACCGATTTCGCGCTGCGCTTCCCTTCGGCGCTGGGAGGCGTGATCGACATCGCGCTGCTGATCGGGATCACCGCCCGCCTGTACCGGGATAAGCGGCTGGCGCTGTGGGCCGGGGCACTACTGGCGATCAATCCACTGCACCTCGCATTCTCGCGGGCCGCGCGCCCATACCCGATCCTGATCGCGCTGAGCCTGGCGGCTTCCTACACCTTTCTGCGCGGCTGGCGCACCCGCCGGGCGGGATTCGTGATCAGCAGTGCGTGCGCCTACCTGACGCACTACGCCAGCCTGGCGCTGCCGCTGGCCCAGGTCACGGTCCTGGCGCGCCAGGACCGGGCCGCGTGGCTGAAAACGCAGATTCTGGCGGGACTGCTGCTCGTATTATGGGTGCTGCCCCTGGCGGCGATCCTCGTGATCTCGGAAGGCGGGCTGCTCAGCGGCACGGTGCCCGGCATTCCGCGCCCGACGCTGCTCGATCCGCTGTATTCCGTCTGGAATCTGGCCGTGGGCTACCCCAGCCGGATGCCGGTCGCGTTCACCGTGTTCGGACTGACCGCCGTGACAGGAGGATTGGGGCTGGCCGTGTACCAGGGCGCGGCAAGCAGCGCCCCTGCCCCGGCGGAAATTCACCGGTACTGGCTGGCGCTGGTGATGCTGCCGATCCTGGGACTGTTCGCCTTCTCGCAGTTCAGACCGGCGTACCTGGATCGCTATTTCCTGGTCGTGCAGCCCGCCGTGATCCTGCTGATCCTGACCGGCTGGCGATCCGCCACGCGCTGGTGGGCGATTCCGGCGGCGATCCTCGTCCTAACGGCGGGGGGCACAACCCAGTGGACGCTGCATGACGCGCTGGACTGGCGCGGCGCGGTCGCTTACGTGCGGGCGGGCCAGCAGCCCGGCGACGGCATCCTGGTGGACGGCGAATTAAGCCGGGACCTGGTGGCGGCGTATGCCCCGCCGGACCTGATTGGCCCGATCACCACCCTGGACGAGGTGGCGGACGTGCGGGCGGCGCGGCTGTGGGTGATCGTGGTCGATCCGCATACCAGTGCCCACGCGCGGACGACGGCGGGATTCGATCCGTTCGAGCCGGGCCTCGCGCCGCTGGACGACTGGCTGCACGCGCGCCAGGACCAGGTGATCGAACACCGGCAGTTTCGCGGGATTCAGGTCGTGCTGCTGAGGGCCGCGCCATGACGGTCGATACGCCGCTGACGCGCGCCCAGGCGATCACCGGCGCGGGCTGGGCGGCGGTGGGCGCCGTGGGACGCTACCTGCTGGCCGGGATCACCACGCTGGCGCTGACGCACCTGCTCACGCCGGGCGACTTCGGACTGGTAGCGATTACCACCCTGGCGCAAGCGCTGATCGAACACGTGATCCCGGTGGGCTTCCACGACGCGCTGATCCAACGGGCGCGGCTGGAGGCACGCGATCTCGACGCGGCGTTCTGGAGCGTGATGGCCCTGGCGGGCGGGGCGCTGCTGGTCGTGATCGCCCTCGCACCGCTGGCCGCCGACACCTTCGACCAGGCGCGGCTGGTACCACTGCTGATCGGGATGGCGCTGGCGTCGATGCTGCGAGCGATCAGCACCGTGCCGCGTGCCCTGCTCAACCGCCGGATGGACTTCCGCACCCTGACGCTGGCCCGGCTGGGCGGGATGGTGATCGGCGGGAGCGGCGCGGTGGCCCTGGCGCTGGCGGGCGGCGGGGCGTGGAGCCTGATCGCGCAAATCACCGCCGTCAACCTGGTCGGGACGGCGCTCGTGTGGCGGGCCGCCGGATGGCAGCCGGGGCGCACGTGGGAGCGCCCGGCCCTGCGCGGATTGTGGAGCTTCGCGCCGAGCGTGGCGCTGTTCACGATCCTGAGCTACGTGATCAGCAACGCGGACGACCAACTGGTCGGCTACCGGCTCGGACCGGAGGCCCTCGGCTTCTACGCGCTGGCGTACAGTATCATGGCGTGGCCGGTGCGAGATGTGCTGGGCGGCGTCGCGGGGGTGCTGTATCCCGTCTTCGCCCGCTGCCAGGACGATCCGGCCCGGCTGCGCGCGGTCTACCTGGAAAGCCTACAACTCGCCACGCTGTTCGCGTTCCCGGTGCTGGCGCTGCTGGCGGTCACCGCGCCGGTGTTGATCCCGTGGGGGCTGGGCGCGCGCTGGACGCCGGTCGTACTGCCGACGCAAATTCTGGCGCTGGGCGGGCTGCGCGAGGCGACGGTGATGTTCAACGGGCCGGTCTACCGCGCGCTGGGCAAGCCGCATCTGCACCTGCTGCTGGAAGTGATCAGCGTGCCGTGCTACATCGTGGCCTTCGTGATCGGGCTGCATTCCGGGATCGCGGGTGTGGCGCTGTTCTACGTGCTCACCGGACTCCTGCTGCAACCGGCGTCGTGGTGGCTGGTGCTGGGCCTGCTGGGGCTACCGCTGCGCGAATGGCTGCGAGCGCTCGTCCCGGCGGGCGCGGGCACAGTGGTTGCGGCAGGGGCCGCTGCGGCGATCCTGCTGCTGCGGCAGCGGTGGGGCGTGGGTGACGCGGGCGTTTTGGTGGCTGTTGGCGTGATGACGGGAAGCCTGTACACCCTGGTGGTGGCTTTTTTCGCGCCGCCCACGCTGCGGCGGACGGGTTTGGCGGCGAAGGGAATGGTCAAGGCGCGAATCGCTGGAGGGCGATCCCGATAATGACTACACGAAGTCAGTTGACAGGCACGCGGCGAATCGGTGGACAATCGCCGAACAACGCGATTGCGTGCAGCCGCAATTCTTTGGTAAACTGTCTGCATAATCAACAATAAGCTAACTCATCGCAGCCTTTTAGGAGAAAAAACTATGGTGTGGGGAAGACAAGCTCGAATGCTCGCACGGTTAGTGATTATCCTGGCGCTGCTGCTGGTGGCGGTGCCGGTTTCAACTTCGTCGGCGCAGGGGGGCACGACGCATACCGTCCAGGCCGGGGAAAACCTGTTCCGCATCGCGCTGCGCTATGGCTTCACGGCGGAATACCTGGCGGCGGTCAACGGCATCACCGACCCGGCGACGATCTACGTCGGCCAGGTACTGGTCATCCCGGATGGCAGTGCCCCGGCAGCGACCACCCCGACGACCGATACGACCACCTACCCGCAGCCCGAACCGGCTCCGGCAGCCGTCGAGACGGCCCCGGTAGCCGTAGCCGCCGCCCCGGTGTATCACACGGTCCAGCCCGGCGAAACACTGGCCAGCATTGCGCGGCTGTACGGCCTGGCGTGGACCGACATTTCCACGGCGAACGGGCTGGCCAATCCCAACACCATTTACAGCGGGCAGCAGATCATGATCCCCGGCGCCAGCTCGCCCGCGACCGCCGCCGTCGCGCCGCCCGTGGCCGAGACAGCTCCGGCAGTGACCACCGACACGAGCGGGACGCGCACGCACACCGTCCAGCCCGGCGAACACCTGGCCAGGATCGCCAGCCAGTACGGGATCAGTTGGCCGACCATCGCGAGCGCGAACAACATCACCGATCCGAACACGATTTTCGCCGGGCAGGTGCTGGTCATCCCGGCGACGGACAGCAGCGCCAGCGCCTACATCGCGCCCCAGACCTGGGACGCGCCATCGGTGCCCGTGCCGACCATCGTCAGCGGCAAGCAGATCGTGGTGGACCTCAGCGATCAGCGGGTGTACGCCTACGAAAACGGCCAACTCGTCCGCAACGTGTTGGTCTCGACGGGCGAATGGTACGCGCCCACCGTGGTTGGCGACTTCAGCATCTATCTGAAATACGACTCGCAGTTGATGACCGGGCCGGGCTATTACCTGCCAGGCGTGCCGTGGGTGATGTATTTTTACCAGGGCTATTCGCTGCATGGCACCTACTGGCACAGCAATTTCGGCCACCCGATGAGTCATGGCTGTGTCAACCTGCCGACCGAAGAAGCGGCCTGGTTCTACACCTGGGCGCCGATGGGGACGCCGGTGCACGTGCAGGCGTAGTTTACCTCACCCCCCCGACCCCCTCTCCGAGGGCGGAGAGGGGGAGCACGGGCAAATCCCCTCTCCAGACTTGGAGAGGGGATTTAGGGGTGAGGTAAGGTTGCTCCGTTCAGTCTCCTTTTCCCGTGAGGGGAGAAGGAGACTTTTTTGACAATAGCCATTATCGCTTTACAATATCGCTTCTCGATAACGGAGTCTGATAGAAGATGCTGCTGCACGACTTGTTTTTGGGATTTGTGAAGCTCCACATCCTGTATCACGCCGGGCAGCAGCCGGTCTATGGGCTGTGGCTGATGGACGAACTGGCCCGGCATGGTTACGCCATCGGCCCCGGCACGCTCTACCCTACCCTGCGCGGCCTGGAACAGGCCGGGTATCTGGCCAGCACGTCGGAAGTCGTCGAAGGCAAAGTGCGGAAGTACTACACCCTCACGGCCACAGGCCAGGATGCCCTCGACCAGGCGCGCGCCAAAGCTCTGGAACTGGCCCACGAAATTTCAACCGAAGAAGGAAAGCAGTCCTGATGGCCCACCAAGACAAGACGTCTACCTGGCGGAATCTGCCGCGCAATGTCTGGATCGTCACCCTCACCAGCTTCTTGACCGACATCTCCAGCGAGATGATCTTCAATCTGCTGCCGCTGTTTCTCAACAATGTGCTGGGCGTCAAAACCAACATCATCGGCATCATCGAAGGCGTGGCCGAGACTACATCCAGCCTGCTGAAGATTTTTTCCGGCTGGCTGTCGGATAAACTCGGCGAGCGCAAATGGCTGACGGTGATTGGCTACGGGTTATCGATGCTGGCCAAGCCATTTCTGTACGTCGTCTCGTCGTGGTGGGGCGTGCTGGCGGTGCGCTTTAGCGACCGGGTCGGCAAGGGTATCCGCACGGCCCCGCGCGACGCCCTGATCGCCGATACCATCGACGAAAAACGGCGCGGCGCGGCGTTCGGGCTGCACCGGGCCGGCGATACGGCAGGGGCGGCGCTGGGCATCCTGATCGCGCTGCTGGTGGTGCTCGCCACCCAGAGCGGCGACGTCCACCTGGAACGCTCGACTTTCCGCACGCTGGTGCTGATCAGCATCGTCCCGGCGGCGCTGGCGGTGATTGCGCTCGCGGCAGGCGCGCACGACGTGCCGATCAACCAGAAGCGCGCGGCCCCGCAGTTCACGTTGAAGGGCTTCGACCGGCGCTTCCGCTGGTTCCTGCTGGCGGTGGTGGTCTTCACGCTGGGCAACTCGGCGGACGCGTTCGTCATCCTGCGCGCGCAGGACCGCGGGCTGAGCGTGGCGGGAATTCTCGGAATGCTGCTGACCTTCAATCTGGTGTACGCGATCCTGTCCGGCCCGGCGGGCGCGCTGTCCGACCGGATCGGGCGGCGGCGGCTGATCCTCGGCGGGTGGACGGTCTACGGCGTGCTGTACCTGGGCTTCGGGTTGGCCGCCGAGGCGTGGCAGATGTGGGTGCTGTATACATTCTACGGGGTGTATTATGCCGCCACCGAAGGCGCGGCCAAAGCCCTGGTCGCCGACCTGGTGCCTGCCGAGCGGCGCGGGACGGCGTACGGGGTGTACAACGCCGCCGTGGGGATCATGGCGCTGCCCGCCAGCGTGATCGCGGGCGTGCTGTGGCAGGGCGCGCTCGGCTGGGATGGCTTCGGGGCCAGCGCGCCATTCCTGTTCGGGGCGATCCTGGCGCTGAGCGCGGTCGGAATTTTCGTGTACAGCCAGGCCCAGCCGCAGCAAAGCTAAGCGGCTGCCCTCACCCCTGGCCCCTCCCCAGGCAAGCTGGAGAGGGGAGCAAGCTTTTCACCTCTCCCGCAGAGCAGGCGAGGTGAAGCCGCTCGAAGGGTGGAGAGGTGAGGCCCATTGGTGGGTAACACATGGCCGCGCGGCGAAAAGGTGCAGCGCAGCGGAAACGCCGGTGGAGGGCTATTTGCCCAGGCGATCCTTTTCTTCATCCTCACGCAGATGGCATTTTTTGTACTTCTTGCCGCTGCCGCACCAACACGGATCGTTACGGCCCGGACGCTTGGGCGCTGTCACGGTGTGCCAGCCACCGACTGAGAGCATGGGCGGCGGGGGAGGAGGAGGGACGACCGGATCAGGATATTCGCCAGGGCTGGTGCGGTTGTTCGCAGCCTCGAAGAACGCTGCCGCTCTGCTCAGTCTGTCTATAAGCTCGCCTTCATCCAGCGGCTGATCGAACTTGTCTTTATGACGGATCATCGGGTCGATGCCCTGGATTTCGTCCAACACCCAGTCCATGCCGGTGACCATGACATCGACGCGATCCTGCGCAAACATCTGCCGGACAAACGGGATATAGCGTTCCGCGCGGGTCGGTCCTAACGCGCCCAACATGAACGCGTTATTGGACCACTCGGCCCAGGTTTCATCCTCGCGCGTGACCGACGACATCACCTCGACCAACCCATCGGCAATCCGATCACGTAGTTCGGGACGTCCTTTCGCCAGGTTTTCGAGTATCCCCGCCGCTACGTTGCGTGGGTATTCAGCAATCGACCGATCTCTCAGGCACGTCAGGCAGGGATCGATCACGACCTCGCCCGCCTGCCACAACTCCCTGCCGATCTCTTCTGAGAACCACTCATCATCTTCATACTGGGTAGCCAGATGCAGCAGGGTGTGTACCGCCTCGGCAGAGATAGGGAGCTGAGATAGAAGATCGACAATATACACATCCGAAAAGTCCCAGGGTTCATCCTTGTCTGGAACTATCCCAGCCTCGTTGTCAGCGACAATTTTCTCCCAGTTGGTCGTCATGGTCTCGGTCAGCATGGCGACTAACGGCTCGACCGCGTCCGCACCGAAAGCACGGATACCATCCAGAATATCAGGAGCGATCTTTTCTCTGTCGGGCCGAACGACGTAAGCCGCCTGTTTCAACTGCGCCAACAGGGTTTCAAGGTCAGTGGGCATAGGGCACCTCGTCGTCTAAGCGATGCACACGCGCAATTATACCGCCGCGCGACCCTGCCGGAAGGCGTCGATATTCTGCTCGACGACCTTATCGCCTTTGCGCGCGAAAATGGAGCGGATGGCAGCTTCGAGCGCCTCCGCCGTGAGCGGCATGAAGGTCGAGGCCGCGCCAAGCAGCACCATATTCGACGAACGGACGGCGCGCAGCTCTTTGGCGATGCCTTCGGCGTCCACCAGACACGCGCGCGGGAACACGTTCAGCGCCGCGATCACGGCGTCCAGATCGGGATAATTCGGGATGTTGAGCACGGGCGTGCGGTCGGTCACGATCACGCCGTCGCGCGACAGGGACGCGACGTAGCGCAGCGCCTCCATCGGCTCCATCGAGAGGATCATATCCGCCGCGCCATCCGGCACGAGATCGGAATGGATGGGGCGATCCGCGAGGCGCAGATGACTCTGGACAGCCCCTCCGCGCTGCGACATGCCGTGCACCTCAGACTGTTTCAGGAACAGCCCGCCATCGACGGCAGCGACGCCCAACACCGTCGCAATCGAGAGCACGCCCTGTCCCCCTACCCCGGCCAGGATCACATCGTATTTCATGGCAGCCGCTCCTTATTTCTTCCGCTTCAGGGTTTCGATACACTCGCGGCGCGAAATGATCACCGACACGCCGGGATAGTCGAGTTCCTCTTTGATGATCGCGACGTTCTGCTCATGCTGGCGCGGCAGGGGCGTGATCACGCGCACGTGCTCCGCCGGAACGCCCAGCCCGATAGCGATCTGCTCCAGGTGGCCAGTGCCGGGCGAGTTCTGACCGCCGGTCATGGCGGTGGTGAGGTTATCGACGATCACCACTTTCACGTTCGAATTCTCGTTCACGGCGTCCAGCAGGCCGGTCATGCCGGAGTGGCTGAAGGTCGAATCGCCGATCACGGCTACGGCGGGCACCAGCCCGGCATCCGCCGCGCCCTTCGCCATCGTCACCGATGCGCCCATGTCCACACAGGAATAGATCGACTCGTAGGGCGGCAGCGCGGCCAGCGTGTAGCAGCCGATGTCCGAAAAGACCCGGCCCCGCGTGTATTCGTCCAGTGCGGCGTTGATGGCGGTGAAGGTATCGCCGTGCGGGCAGCCCTGACACAACTGCGGCGGGCGGTTGGCGACGATCTCCGGCGCCGCGAAGGCCGGTCCCGCCAGCGCGCGGCCCAGCGCGCGGGCGACGATGGTCGGGTTCAATTCGCCGGTACGGGGGAGCGTGCCATCCAGCCGCCCATGAATGGCCGGGGCGCTGATCGGATAGCCGCGCAGCGGTTCTTCGATGACCGGCATCCCCTCTTCGAGCACCAGGACCGAGTCGCATTCGCCCACCAGCCGCGCCACCAATTCGGCGGGCAGCGGGTACTGGCCGATCTTCAAGACCGGATGCGGGCAACCGTCCGGGAAATTCTCCATCAGGTAGTTATAGGCGATGCCGCACGCCAGAAAGCCAATGCGCTTGTCCGGCCCGTCCTCGTAGCGATTGAAGGGCGATTTTTCGGACTCTGCTTCGAAAGCGGGCTGCTTGTCCAGCAGACGGGCGTAGCCCTGGCGCGCGATGGCGGGCAGCAGCACGAACTGGCGCGGGTTGGACGGGAGCCGCAGCGGGTTTTCGGGCCGGGGATCGCGCCGATCCACGCCCGCGCGGGAATGCGACAGGCGCGTCGTGGTGCGCAGCATCACGGGGATCGCGTATTTTTCGGACAGGTCGAAGCCGTAGAACATGGCATCGTAGGCTTCCTGCTGGTTGGACGGTTCCAGGATCGGGATCAGCGCAAAACGCCCGTAGACGCGCGAGTCCTGCTCGTTCTGCGAGGAGTGCATCGACGGATCGTCGGCGATGATGTAGATCAGCCCGCCGTTGACGCCGGTGACCGCCGAGTTCATGAAAGGATCGGCGGCGACGTTCAGGCCGACGTGCTTCATACAGACGATGGCGCGTTTCCCGGCGTAGGACATGCCGAGCGCGGCTTCCATCGCCGTCTTCTCGTTGGCCGACCAGGCGCGATGCACGCCCCGTTCGGCAGCCTCGGAGGATCGCTGGAGGTATTCGGTGATCTCGGTGGAGGGAGTACCCGGATAGGCGTAGACGCCGGACAGGCCCGCGTCGAGCGCCCCCTGGGCGAGGGCTTCGTTCCCGAGCGGAACAAATGTGGGCATACCGCAACCTTTCGTCTCTCAAAACAATTTTTCGGCATAAAAAGTATACGCAAGGGCCGGACGGCTCACTATGATAGTGTGCCACCACTTCGCCCGCCAAACGATACTTCACAGGGTTCGCCGGAAAGAAGAAGAACATTTCAACGCAGAGCGCGCAGAGAACGCAGAGAGGGATTTGGAGAAAGAGAGAAAAACGAGGGTCATCCCGAATTTTGAGGAAGCCGTTGCAGGCGAGTGTCGCTGGCTTTTACCTCACCCCCTGACCCCTCGCCACCGGGTGGCGAGGGGGTCAGGGGTGAGGTAAATTTCAGGAGGGATCAGTAGAGTGAGAGCGTGATGCGCAGCGGGCCGCCGGTCTCGTCGTTGGCATTCACGTCGGCGACGATCAGGGTGTAGGTCCCGGAGACGGGCAGCAGGCTGGCGGGGATGTTCACCACCGAGGCCGCGACGACGAGGTCTTGCGTCAGGGCGACCGGGTTACCGTTCGGGTCGAGGATCACGGCCAGCGGGACGAGCTTGCGGGCCTTGCGTTCGAGCGTCGCGCTCACCGACTGCCCCGCCTGGGCGTCGAAGGGGAAGGCGTAGACCGTCAGCGGGCTGAGCGTGGCATCCAGCGGCACGCCGGATACCAGCGGAAGCTGGCCGGACGGCTGGGCGGACATGCGGCGCAGCGATTCCCAGGCATCGGACTGGGCGGCGGACATGTTCCCGGCTTGCAAGTAGCTGATGGTACGGTTCAGATAAACCTTGTAGACGTCGGGGCTGTTGGCTCGCAGCTCGATCACGGTCGTGTAATCGGCGATGGCCGCGCTGTAATCGTCCAGGTGCGAATAGGCATCGCCGCGCAGATAGTAGCCGCGCCAGTCCAGGCTGTTGGCTTGAATGGCCTGGCCGTAGTAGTCGATAGCGCGGTGGTAGTCTTCCTGGTAGAAGTAATAGTCGCCCAGGTTCAGGAACGGCCCGACGAAGTGAGGATCAAGCTCGGCGGCGCGGGCGAAGTCTTCCAACGCCTGGCGCGGGCTGAAATCGAGGTTCAGCGCGCCGCGCGTGTTGTAGGCCAGGGCCAGATTGGGATCGAGCTGGAGGGCGTAATCGACATCCGCCAGCGCCTGCGCGGTATTCTCCAACCCGTAGTAGGCAAAAGCGCGCATAGCGTAGGCGTAAGCATTCTGGGAGTCCAGGCTGAGCACGGCGTTGGCGTCGGCGACGGCCTGATCGAACGATCCCATCGACACGTAGGTGTAACCGCGCGCATTGTAGGCGTCGATATAGCGCGGATCAAGCGTGATCGCCTGGGTGAAGTAATCCACGGCCTGGTCCAGAGCGCGCCGCAAGAAAGCATCCTGGCCCTGCCGGTAATACTCCTGGGCCGCGCCGCTCGCCGCCTGGGCGACCGAACAGGTGGACGCTATCGCCATCCCAACCATTAACAATCCGATAAGCCACTTTCGCATCGACTGCCTCCAACGCCAACATCACATCCCAACGGTGAAAACCAAACCGATAAACTAACCCAGGGCAGTTTTACCTTTACGTAATTATGCCTCAATTCTTCATTCATTGTCAATTCTTCAAATGAGCCATTGTTCGAGGCAAAAAAAAACAGTCATGGACCTATATCTAGCATCGATCCATGACTGAATATTATTCGCACATCTTTCTACCAAATCACATGCATGACAGAATATTCGCCCCCTTCATCTCTGCGCGGTAGAGAATCGTCAAATTGTACGACGAAATCGGTTCCTTTTGGCAGAAAACGCCGGGCCAAGCCATACAAAACGCCGTAGTCCAGATCATCAGGGTATGGGGTTGTATAGGTGCACTTGACGTGATTCTCGGCTATTTGTTCAGTGAAGATTTCTCCGACGCCGCCCCGATGAGAACGTTGGTAATTCTCGTTGAACTGGAGCATCATCTCTTCAAAGGAGATGTTCTCGTTCCCTGCGAGGAGCGGAGCTGTATCGCCAATGTGCGTTCCTACGCTGACGAAATTAAACATTGCCCCACTATCCTGAGCTATTTCGCTAAGAACGTCCAGCCAATTCTGAAGGAGATACCACTTGTCCGGATCGACGTTGGTCAACTTGCGCCTCTCCAGGATCGACCAGATTTCCTGCCGCTGCGAACACTCGATGAAACCTACCACGATCGCGCCTAGCACTTGTGCCGATGGATCGGCAGCCCGGTATAGGGTTTTCATGACGTCTCCTTAGGGAGTTAAAAAAATAAACGATACGGTTATAATTGAGCTAGAATTGACAATAATCATGATAACCAATATTACTCCTGGCGAGAAGACATTTCGCGAAAAATTCACAAAATATTCAGACCCTTTCTCTTTCTAAACCCTTCGAGACTCTGCCCCAATCGCGCCGCCTAGAATGCAACTCATGGGAAAGTGGAAACGAAACCGGAGTGTGATCAGGGTTTTTAGTGATTAGTTTTTAGTAAAAGCAGTCTCCTTTTACTAATGACTAAAAACTAAGAACCTTTGACTATCCTACGGATTCGAATTCAATTATCCATCAGTTTATTCCCTGATAAAGCATTGAGGTATAATGACCGATCCAGGGTCACCGGCCAAATGCTTGCAGTCGTCGCCTGAACCGCCGAGGCGAACGACATCAGCCTCCCAGTTCGTCGCGATCATGAGGGCATAGTGGCTTTGCTCCCACGCCAGCAGTGAAGTTATCACTCAATGGAGGTAGCTGATGCAGATTCTTCTCCGAATCCTCCGCTATATGCGGCCCTACTGGCGCGTCGCCGTGGGGGTGTACGCGTGCCTGATCCTGGCCACGCTGATGACCCTGGCGGGGCCCTGGCTGATCGGCAGCGCGATGGACGCCGCGCTCCAAGAGAAAAGTGATATTTCCCTCTTTCCGAGCACCTGGAGCAGCGAACGCACGCTTCAGGCGACCGCCGCCCTGATCGTGGCGATGGCCCTGGCGCGCGGGGTGATCAACTACGGCCAACGCTACGGGACGCAGTGGCTGGGGCGGAAGATCGCCTACGACATGCGCCTGGACCTGTTCGAGCACTTGCAGCGGCTCCCCTTCTCGTTCTACGACCGCATCCGGATCGGGCAGCTCATGAGCCGGGCCGTGGGCGACATCGACGAGATCCGCTTCTTCGCGGGGGTGGTGATCGGGGACATTCTCAACCTGATCGTGCTGCTGGTGGGCATTTACGGGATCATGTTCAGCATCAACGCGACGCTGGCCGCCGTGTTCCTGATCCCGATGCCGGTGCTGTTCGTGGTCGCGTACAAGTTCGGCGTGCGGATCGAGCCGCTGTTCGGCAAAATTCGCGCGGCTCGCGGCGAGATGTACGCCCGCATCCAGGAGAACCTGTCGCAGATCGTGGTCGTCAAGTCGTTCGTGCGCGAGGAGTACGCGCGCGAGCGCTTTCAGGACGACAACAACAAGGTACTGGATGCCTGGATTCTCCAGGCCAAGCTGTTCACGCTGGCCATGCCCACCGTCTGGTTCATCGTAGGCTCCCTGAGTTTTCTGCTGCTGTATTTCGGCGGACACCGCGTGCTGGACGGAAAATTGACACTGGGCACGCTGGTCGCCTTCAACTCCTACGTCGGGCTGCTGGGCCTGCCCACGCACCGGCTGGCCTTCATGATCGACATGGTGGCGCGCGCGATGGCCAACGGCAAGCGTGTCTTCGCGCTCATGGACACCGCACCGGAGATCAAGACCCGCATCGGCGCGGTCAATCCGGGCGAATTCCACGGTCACGTCCGCTTCAACGACGTGACGTTCATCTACCAGTCCGCCGAAGGCGAACCGGAAGTCGAAGTGCTGTACAACGTCTCGTTCGAGGCGCGGCCCGACACGGTGACGGCCATCGTCGGCACGACCGGCAGCGGCAAAACCACGCTGATCGACCTGGTGCCGCGCTTCTACGACGTGACGAGCGGCAGCATCACCATCGACGGGACCGACGTGCGCGACATGCCGCTCAAGGTGCTGCGCTCGCAGGTGGGGATCGTGATGCAGAGCACCTTCCTGTTCAACGCGACCGTGCACGACAACATCGCCTTCGGACGCCCGGAGGCCACGCGCGAGCAGGTGATCGAAGCGGCCCGCGCTGCCCGCGCGCACGACTTCATCCTGGAGTTTCCGGACGGCTACGAGACACTGGTCGGGGAACGCGGGGTCACGCTCTCCGGCGGGCAGCGGCAGCGGATCGCCATCGCGCGCGCCCTGCTGGTCAACCCGCGCATCCTGATCCTGGACGACGCGACGGCCAGCGTGGACAGCCGGACCGAATACGAGATCCGCGCGGCGCTCGAAACGCTGATGCAGAGCCGCACGACACTGATCGTCGCCCAACGGCTGAGCACGGTCATGCACGCCGACCAGATCCTCATGCTCGAAAACGGGCGCATCGTCGAGCAAGGCACGCACGCCGACTTGGTGCGGCTGAACGGGCGCTACGCGCACCTGTGGCGGCTGCAAACCGACCAGGTGGAGCCGGAAGAAGACATCCGCGGGATCGGCCTCTCCGACGAGACGGTGATGCCGCCGGACGAACTGCCGCCCGTCATCGAGGAGCGCGAAGCAGGCCAGCGCGACGCGGAATTCCTGGGAGAAACGCAGGAGGAGAACCCGGCATGAGCAAGCGCAGCGATAAGAAGACTCAGGCTGACACCCCGGCCAAACCCAAGCTCGAACGCCCGATCCGGGAAACGCTGCTGCGGCTGCTGACGTTCGTCCGGCCCTACCGGCGGCGCGTGACCGGCGTCGTGATTCTGATGTTCATCACGTCCAGCGCGGCCCTGGTCGCCCCTACCCTGGTGCGGCTGGCCATCAACCAGGGGGTCGCGGAGCGCGATACCTCGGCGCTGGCGCTGTACAGTCTGCTGTTCCTGGCCGCGATCACCATCGAGGCGGTGGGGCTGCGCACCCAGATGTACAACATGATCTGGATCGGGCAGCACGCGATCATGATGGTGCGCCAGCAGATCTTCTACAAATACCTGGACCTCAACCAGAGCTACTACGATCACAACCGGGTGGGCGACCTGATGGCGCGCATCACCGAGGACAGCAACTCACTGCAAAACTTCATCACCTGGGCGGTGATCAACACCATCGCCAACTCGTTCACGCTGGCCGGGATCATCATCCTGATGCTGGTCTACAACTGGTCGCTGGCGCTGCTGACCTTCAGCGTGATCCCGGCGATGGTGGCGCTGACGTGGTGGTGGCGCAAACGCTCGGCGGTGCGCTACCGCGCCGTGCGCGAGGCGGTGGGCGTGGTTTCGGCCACGCTGCAAGAAAGCCTGTCCGGGATGCGCATCGTGCAGGCGTTCGTCGGCGAATACCGCGAGAAAGCACGCTTCAGCGGCGTCAGCACGACGGAGATGGTCGCCAGCCTGAAAGCCGATCAACTCGCCTCGATCTACATGCCGGGCATCGACATCATCGCCCAGGTGGGATCGGCCATCGTGCTGGGCGTCGGCGGGATGCAGGTGCTCCACGGCGAGATGTCTGCCGGGACGCTGGTGGCCTTCCTGCTCTACCTCAACCTGTTCTTCGACCCGATCCGCGACCTGGCGATGCGCCTGGACCAGTTCCAGGAGGCCGCCGCCGCGGGTGAGCGCATCCTGAAAGTGCTCGACACCGCGCCCGACATCTGGGATCGCCCGGACGCAACCCCGCTGGCGCGCATCCGGGGCGAGGTCGAGCTGCGCGGCGTGAGCTTCCGCTACACCAAGCCGGACACCGTATTCAGCGACGCTCCGCTCAGCCGCAGCGATCCGCACGCCAGCGCCGTGAAACCGGCGGACCGTGACGACGGCGACAGCGGAGACGAGAACAACGGAGACGAGAACAACGTCCTGTACGACATCCATCTGAAGGTAGAGCCGGGCCAGATGGTGGCGCTGGTCGGGCACACCGGGGCAGGCAAAAGCACGCTGGTGCGGCTGCTGGGGCGCTTCTACGAGGCACAGCAGGGGCAGATCCTGTTCGACGGGCAAGACATCGCCCACGTGACGCTGACTTCCCTGCGGAACCAGATCGCATGGGTGCCGCAGGATACCGGGCTGTTCGCCACGACGATCAAGGAGAATCTGCGCTACGGGCGGCTGGACGCCACCGACGACGAGATCGAAGCGGCGGCGCGGGCGACGGGCGCGCACGAGTTCATCACGAGCTTCCCCAAGGGGTACGAAACCGACGTCGAGGAAGGCGGATCGCGGCTGAGCACCGGGCAGCGGCAGCTCGTCTCATTCACGCGGGCGCTGCTGGCCGATCCGGCGATCATCATCCTGGACGAAGCGACGAGCAGCGTGGACACGGTGACCGAACTCCAGATGCAGGCGGCGCTGGGCAAGCTGCTCGAAGGGCGCACAGCGTTCGTGATCGCGCACCGGCTGAGCACAATCATCCGCGCCGACCAGGTGATCGTGATGGACCACGGGCGGATCATCGAGCGCGGCACGCACGAGGATCTGCTGGCGGCGCAAGGGCACTATTACGAGCTGTACACCACGCAGTTGCGAGGCGGGCAGCGCGAGGAATAAGCGCCCTCACCCATACAGAACGATGGGAGAGGGGGAGGACAGGCGAAGACTCGCCGTTTCTTACCTCACCCCCCGACCCCCTCTCCACCCGGTGGCGAGGGGGAGCGGCGCGGCGGAAACGTCGTGGTAGGGGCGCAGCAAGTAGCGCCCTGCTTTTAGCGTTCCCAACGCCTGCCCGCCTCTAAAAGTATGATGGGAGAGGGGGAGGACAGGCGATACCTTGCCAGGGCGACCCGGCGGGTCGCCCCTACAAGTCATCAATACATCCTCTGAAGCAATCACCGATCAGGACCGGAACACTGCTGAATTAGCGCCATCGTCAGCGGGCCGTGCGTCTGGAACGAGGTGGGCGTGAGCGTGTCGAGCGGCACCCACCGCGCCGCGTCGAGTCCCTCGTCGGCGGGATAGTCGATGGCGGGCAGTGTCAGGTCCAGCGGGTGGCAGTGGTAGTAGAACATGAAGCCGTGGATCGCCAAATCCAGCGGATCGTAGTAGAAAAAGTCGGTCTCGAAGTGGAGGAAGTCCCCGACCTCGATCCCGATCCCGGCTTCCTCGCGCACTTCGCGGATCAGCGCTTCTTCGTTCGATTCACCCGGCTCGATCCCGCCGCCGGGCAGCGTATATTTCTGAGTATAGCTGCCCCGCGCGACCAGGAGCTGCTGATCGTGCAGAATCAACCCATAGGCGGACGCCCGCAGAATCAGACTCTCCGCCGGGACAGTTTTCGTCGCGCCGTACAGGGTATGGCAGGTGACCAGACGCATCGTACACGCTCCTCAAGCTGATGGCTTCACGACCGTAGTACAACCGCAGCCGCCGGAACACTCACCGGAGTACCGTCAGGCTGGCGTAGGGAAGTAATTATAGACAAAACGATTTTTTTCGTTCACAATAGCGAGCTAAATCGATCTGCCCCATTAAGCGATCGCTAGAAATGGGCCGCGCAAGCGCCCCTTCATGTGTGAAAGGAACTTGTCTGTGAAAAAGCGTAATGTCTTGATCTATGCAATGATCGCCGCTTTGATCGTACTCGTCGGCATCACCCCGCTGGCGGTCAGCGCCGGGAACATCCCCTCCGGTGAAGGCGCCAGTGTGGCGCAGGGTGCCCCGACGGCTACCCCCAACGATCCGATCTGGCTGGCGTTTGTGGCCGCCCGGGCCGCCCTCGAAGAAAAAACCGGCCAGGACCTGACCTTCGTCCGCAGTTGGGAATACGAGCAGGCGGAATGGAAAGGCGGCATCGACGACTGCCGCACACTGGGCGAAGAAGAAGAAGCCCGCCAGTTGTTCTTCGGCTGGAGATTCCTGATCACCAATATGAGCGGCACGCAGTACGAAGTCCGCACCAGCTTCAACTACAAAATGGTCTCCATTTGCGACGCCGTGACGCAGACGGCGGCGGCGGCGACCACCACCAGCACGGGAAACCTCCCGGCCCCGGTCACCGGCTCCGCTGTCAGCGGCAGCTTCGAGGTCGGCGGGCAGATCACCGGCCTGTACCCCAATACCCGCACGGCCCTGCAATCGGCCAAGATGAAGTGGGTCAAGATTCAGTTGAGCATGGGCCAGGACGGCAGCGGCCTGATCGCGGAAGCGCACGGCGCCGGGTTCAAGATCCTGTTCTCGGTCATCGGCGACAAGGGCCAGGTCATGAATTCCAGCTACCAGGACAGCTACGCGGCTTACGTGGCCGGGTTGGCCTCGGCGGGCGCGGATGCCATCGAAATCTGGAACGAAATGAACATCGACCGCGAATGGCCCGCGGGCCAGATCAGCGGTTCGAACTATGCTTCGCTGCTGGCGAAAGCCTATAATGCCATCAAGTCGGCGCATTCGAGCACGCTGGTCATCAGCGGCGCGCTGGCCCCCACCGGCTACTTCGGCGCAGCGGGCTGCACGGACGCGGGCTGCAACGACGACGTCTACACGCAGCAGATGGCCGCAGCAGGTGTCGGCAACTATGCGGACTGCATCGGCGTGCACTACAACGAAGGCGTGGTCAGCCCGCAGCAGAGCAGCGGTGACCCGCGCGACAACTATCCGACCCGCTACTACGGCACCATGCTGGCCCGCGCGGTTGGCCCGTTCGGCGGCAAGCAGGCGTGCTTCACCGAACTCGGCTACCTCTCGCCCGACGGTCTGGGGTCGCTCCCGGCGTCCTTCGCCTGGGGGGCGGGCACCAGCGTTGCCGAACAGGCGCAGTGGCTGGCGCAGGCCGCCGTCCTGTCGGCCCAGAGCGGCAAAGTCCGCCTGATGATCGTCTTCAACGTGGACTTCACCACCTGGGGCAGCGATCCGCAGGCCGGTTACGCCATCATTCGTCCCGACGGGACCTGCCCGGCGTGCACGAGTCTGGCGGGCGTCTTACAGTAACGTCCAACCACTCTTGACGGAACGCCGCGACGGGGCGTCCTGGCTGCTGCCAGGGCGTCCCGTTTTGTGCTGATTTCGCCTCAGCCACATGAAAAATTACTTAATAATTAACAAAGAATCAGGAATTGATTGTATACTAAAGGCAATTGTCACCTAAATCAGAACCAAACTTTGCTGCCTGCGCTCACCCGCGAGGACTTTATGACCATCCCACTCACGCCCGGCGATTTTGTTGGAGAATATCGAATTATCGATGTGATCGGGGATGGTGGGTTCAGCGTCGTCTACAAGGCAGAAGATGTGATCCTCCGGCGTCCGGTGGCGATCAAGCAGCTCCGCCCCGAAGCCTTTCGCGAAGAGGGATCGCTCGACTGGTTCCTGCGCGAAGCCCAGTTGACCGCCAGCTTGAACCATCCCAACATCGTGCACATTTACACCCTGCGCGAAGAGGGCGATTCGTGGTTCCTGGTGATGGAATATCTGCCGGGTGACCTGCACAGCCTGCTGCACGATCACGGCCCGCTGGATCGCCCTACCCTCTTGAAAGTCGCCACCGACATCTGTGCAGCCCTCGACATTTTGCACACCCGCGACATCATCCACCGCGACGTCAAGCCGGAGAATATCCTGATCGCCGAAGCGAATCGCTTCAAGCTGGCGGATTTCGGGTTGGCGCACGTCCACGCGCCGCAGTGGCACGGCGTGGACAGCAGCGAAGGACCGCAGCCGGGCACGCTGCTGTACATGTCGCCGGAGCAGGCGTTTGGCCGCGAGATCACGCCCCGCTCGGACATCTATTCGCTGGCCGTCGTGCTGTACGAGGCGATCACCGGGCATTACTACTACAAATTCGACGAGTATCGCGAGAGCGAAGAAACGCTGCTGGAACTGATCGCCAACGGCGAGCCGCTGCCCATCGATCACCTGCACCCCACCGTCCCGCCCGACATCGCAGAGCCGATGCTGCGCGCCCTGAGCAAAGACCCGGCCTTCCGTCCGGCATCCGCCCGCGCGTTTCTGGCCGACCTGAAGAACGCGATCTCGCGCGGCAAACATTCGACGCTCACCCAGAAGCGCCGCTCGCTCGAACCGCAGCGCCTGGGCGCGTCGCCGGAGCTGCTGCACCAGTTGTACGCGATCCGGACGCTGCGCGATGCGGAACACCAGCCCAGCGCCGCCTTCGAGAAGCTCCAGGCGATCTGGCAGACCTCGCCCGGCGTGCCGGAAGTCGCCGCCGAATGGGGCGAAACGCTGGTCGCCCTGGGCCGCGCCGAGGAAGGCCGCTACTGGCTGAATACCGCCGTCAACCTGAATCCGCAACTGGCGTTTGCCCAGTTGGCCCTGGCCGATCTCTACCGCGACGCCGACGATAACGAGGACGCAGCGGAAGAGGCGCTGGTGCTGGCGATCCACGCCGATCCTGACCTGGCGTATGCGATGCTCTACGAGGACATCGAGGCCGCACTCGGCGAGCCGGGCCAGTATCAGAAATACGTCGATTTGTTCCAGCGCGCCGCCAACGAGCACACCACGGCCCCTATCCTACATAATCTCGGCCAGGTTCTGGCGCTCAACAAGGCGCGCACGAAACAGAGCATCGCCATGTTCGAGGCCGCGATCCAGGTCGATCCCGAATACGGGCCGCCTTACGTGGGGCTGGGCAGCCTGCTGCTCGAACTCCGGCGGCTCGAACAGACGATTGCCTTACTCGAACAGGCCACCTATGCGTATTTCCCCAATTTGCCGCCGGATGACTGGCACAAATCGCACACCGTCTACCAACGGCAGCACGCTTTCCTGGCGCTGGCCGTGACCTATGCCGAAATCGGCCAGCACGAACGCAGCGCCATCGCCGCGCGCAGCGTGTTCGACCTGGACCGGGAGGCGCTCGAAGAGGACGCGCCCGCCCTGCTGAGCGCCTACAGCCTGGCCGCGCAGAACTGGATCAACCAGGGCGATCCGCTGCGCGCCTACCAACTGCTCAGCCCGATCCTCCCGCTCGCGGCGCACTGGGGCAGCGTGCAGGTCTTCAGCCTGCTCGACTCGCTCCAGGGGAAGATCGACGCCAAGCACCGCAAGAAACACCAGTGGGACGACGCGGTCGGCTGGCTGAAAACCAGCCTGGTGACGCTGCGCCATACGCCCCCGCACGAGACGCGGACGCCGTAGCTATCCGGGTGAGATCGGAACGCGCTCTCGCGTTCGTTCTACGGCTGAAACACGCTGCGCAGTCCACGAGCGACTGACGCACTCACAATCGAGCTGTGCGTCTCACCTTCAAACAGAACCAGGGTCAGCGCTAATCCGGGATAATTCCGGTTTTTTAGGAGAGCGGCCATCCGGTACAGGCTGGAAACGGTAGGCTCGATGGCGCGCTCTTCCAAACTGCCCGCCGTCAGAAACAGCCGGACAGGAAGATCGGTCCGTTCCGCTGCACAGGCACATTCGGTGGCAAAAATCACCCGGCTGTCCCACTCAAGATCCGGGCTGCACAATACGTACCGCTGAAAGGAATCAGGCTGGGTTAGCAGGGTGTGCAAGCCGAAAAGGCCCCCGAAAGAATAACCCAACAAGGTTCGATCTTGCGGATCAACCCGGTATTCAGCCGCCATAAAGGGGAACAGTTCATCGCGGATAAAGCATAGAAAATCATCAGCGCCTCCGGTGGTGAACGTCTCCATTCCCATCTCACGCCGACATAGTGTTTCATAGGCCAGATCGCGGGTTGGTGTGAAATCACGCGTCCGCAGCACAATCTGCTCGTCAAAATCGTCAGTCGGATAGCCGATGCCGACCGTAATCAGCGGTGCGGTATGAGTTTCCAAATGCAACCAATCCCCGACCGGGGCTACCGTGCCGAAAATCCAATTGGCATCCAGCACATACAGCACCGGATACACGGCGGTTGACGTCGCGTAGTCTTGGGGCAACCGGACGAAAAGTTTATAGTCTTGGGCCCCATGCGCCGACCGCACATTCCGCACTTCCGTTCGCGGCAGCGTGACCGGAGGATACTTGGAGATCATTCAACGCCTCTCTCTCTTGGCACCCTGCTCTATCCAGAAAAAGATGTTACTTATGATACGTAGGATAGGGATTCGATTGCTCAAAAAAGCGAGGTACTATTCCAATCCGGTGAAGATTACGCCTGGTCCTTGCATTGAAATCCAAAACCCACCCCAGGCAAGACGGGCGAGGGGAACCAGCCCATCGGCCCCCCTCGCCCGCCCTCAATGGTGACGTCACTCGACGTGGAACTGCGCAGGCGCCCTACTGTAGCACGCTGCTCAGACTCGGATCGACCGCGGTGGCGCAGTTCAGGAACTGCATGACGTAGGTCTGCTCGTCCGTGCCGGGATCTTGGGGCGGAATATCCGCCACGCAGCCCTGAAAATCCTGCACGAACTGCTGCGCCTGGGCCAGTTCATCCTCCAGACCGGTCCCATTCTTGACGTAGTTGTCAAAGGCACGGTAAAGCCAGTTTTCCGACAGGAAGCGCAGGGCCAGGGTGCGAAGGTCGCCCCCGCTCCCCATCGACGACGGCACGACCACCAGATCGGGGCGGCTCAACGTCTGATCCAACTGCTGGGCCAGGTTGAGCATCTCCGGATCGAGCACGGCAGCGACGCGCGGATCGGAGAGCTGGGAACGGCGGGCGGGCAGACCGGTAACCAGATTCGGGTGCTGCGCGAGCTGGCCGATCCAGGCGTAACAGGCCGCCGGGTTCTGCGCCGTGGCGCTGATGTACGCCGCGCCGATGTCGTACGACACCGGGGCATACGACGTCCCGGTCGGATACGTCACCGTGCGGTAGGGGTCCTGCTCGCCATCGGACGGCGCATAGAACAGGTTCGAAAGGTTGAAGTCGAAAATGGGGGTGGTGATGTCAAAGCCCCCCGACGACCCGCTCATCGACGACGTGAGCGCGAGCGGCTGGTATTGGAGCGAACCGCCGCGCGCGAGATCGAGCACCTGCCGGATCGCCTCTACCGTCGCAGGCGCGGTGAATTGGGCCGCCGGCGGGGTCGTGCGGTAGTCGAAGGGCAGCCCGCCAAAAGCCGCGATCAGCAGCAGATAGGGCGTCCCATCATAATTCTGCGTCACAAACGGCGGCGTGCCGAGCGTGGACTGAAGCGCCGCCAGCGCGTCGGTGAATTGAGAGACGGTCCACCCCTGTTCGGGCCAGGGCACCCCGGCCTGATCGAACAGCGCGGTGTTGTAGCGCAGCACGCGGGGCTGGATCACGAGGGGATAGGCCCAGGTGAGCGACGCCTGTTGAAGCTGGGCCAGCACGCCCGGATAGACGTCGGTGCGGTCGAAATCCGGATCGGCGTCCAGGAAGGGATCAAGGCTCAGCAGCGGGGCCATGTCACCGCCGGGCACAGCGTTGTACGGCAGGTAAAAACAGTCATACTCCTGGGCCATGCTGCCGAGCGAAGCATCGAACATCGCGGTGTCCAGTTGCAGATGTCCCACTGCCGGATCGCCCGCGACGAATTCCTCCACGAGCCGGTCCCACTGATCCTGGTTAGGGAGCGGCGAAACCATGTACGCCAGGCCAAATTTGAGGTCGATCTCGCCGGGAGCCAGCACCACGTCGGGCGGGGGTGCCGCCACCACCACCGGGGTGCCGCGCCGCGCCAGGGCGGCCTGATAATCTTCCTGGGCTTTCAGTTCCACCGTTTGCAGCGCACCGGCGACATCCATCTGTTCGAGGGTAATCTTGTCCGAGATGCTCCCCAGGTATTCGCAGTAGCGCAGTTCGGAAATGGGCAGCGCATGGGCGATGGCGTCGTCGATCAGCGCGGCCTTTTCGGGCGTAAACTGCGGCGAAGCGCCGTAATAGCTATCGTCCGGCGACGCCACCCCGATCAGGCTGCGGCGGGCGGGCCGGGCACTGTAGAAGGCCGTCGCCGCGCGCGGACTGTGGCTGACGTACTTGATGAACTCATACGCCTGATCGGGATGCTGCGTCCCGGCGCTGAGGGCGACCGCCTCGATTTGCAGGGACGACAGGCCGCCCGGCAGCAGCGCCACCGCCAAAGAGTCAACGTCCGGGTTCGGGACGTCGTCTCCCGCCAGGCTGTACGTCGCGGACTCGATGCGCAAGGGGATGGCGTCGTAGTCCACGTCATCAGGCATTGTGAGATACCCATCCTGCTGAAGCTGGGCCCATTCGTTCAGGATGGATTCGACGTCCGCGCCGGTGAGCAGCGGCGCATTCGGCGTCGTGGCCGGATCGTACAGGCCGCGACCGAGCAGGCTGCGGAACAGCGCTGTGAGCGTCGACGCATCCGGCGCGAGGGCCGGGCGGACGATGTTCCCCTCCGCGTCGAACTGGGTCAGCGTGCGCACGGCGTTCACCAGGTCCGTGATGGTCCAGGCCGCCGACGGATAGGACAGCCCCACTTCGTCGAAGGCCGCGGGCCGGTAGACCACCATCACGACGTCCAGACTGACCGGCAGCGCCCATACGCCGCTGTCCCACTGAAAAGACTGCCAGGCCGCCGGGTAGAAATCCTCTTCGTTCAACCCGGCATCGGCGCTGGTCAGCGGCGCGAGGTCCAGGAAATAGCCCGCCTGAGTCGCCGTCTCGGTCAGGCTGGACGAGTTCACGTAGAGCACGTCCGCGGCGCTGGCATACTCCGCCACCTGATCCAGGTAGTCGGCGATGTCTCCGCTGCCGCCCGGATGCCACGCATAGCCCGCGTCGCTCTGGACGATCTTGACACGGATGTCGGGATGTTCAGCCTCAAACTCGTCGATCAGCGATCCGCCCCACAGCTCGGCCCAATAGTCGGGCAGCGCAAAGGTGATCGTCACCGGGTCAGCGGCGCGCACGGGGACCGCCGAGGCCAGGGGTCCGAGCACCAACAGCGCGACCAACAGGACAGGCCAGAATCGGAATCGGTTCATGTTCAACAACACTCTGCTCCTCCACCACAAAAAACGATAGTCTCTACTGATCTTTGCGTTGAAACTAAACCCCACCCCCAGCCCCTCCCCAGGCAAGCTGGAGAGGGGAGAAAACGGGCCTATTCAGGGGTGATGAAAATCTCGCTGGCAAAAGTTTGGCTATTCGTGCAAGGATCAGTAACTCCATGTTGGTATACGCTGGCCAGTCCAGAAACGTTCTACTGCGGTGGTTGGAGCACCTCATCGACCTCGTAGAAAATCCCGTTGCTGGCGTGATAATCCTGGTAAACCCTGGCGGAGCCGTTCAGCCGGAAATAGGGGCTGTCTCCGGCGGTCGTCACCGTGAGCGGCGCGCCTTGCAGCGTGGTCAGTTCGGTCCGGTGATAGAGCACCGCGGGCGGCAGGTATTCCGGCACGACGTTATAGCGCACCACGTCGCCCAGCCGGGCCGGATCGGCGAGCAGCGCGTTAGTCGAGGCGTTGATGAAGTCGGCATCCCAGGGGGCAAAGAGGGTGAACGGACCGGGTCCCTGCAACTGGTCGATCATGCCGGATTTCTGGAGCATCTCCAGCCAGGTGTCGTAGTAGCCCCCGACCTGGGCCAGGTCCGTGAAGACTTCCGCCAGCGTCTTCGGGCTGCGCACGTCGTAGACCATCGTCGGATTGAGCAGCGTCCCGGTGAGCGCCACCACGGTATAGGTCATGGGCAGGCCGTCCGAGGTATCCTGGTACAGGATCAGATCGGGCTTATCGACTATCGTCATGTGCATGTCAAATTCGCGCGCCGGAACCGGGAAGAGAAAAGACTGGCCGAAGGCAAAGCTCCGCATGACCTGCTCGTTCTCGATGTAGCCGTCGAAGGCAGGCGCCCCGGCGATCAGGTGCAGCAGCAGCACCCAGTTCTGGTCCTCGGTGAGCTTGGTCCACGTCTCGGTCTCGTCGATCACCATCAGGGTGTGATCGGACTTGGTGAACAGGTTGCCATAGGACACGACCAGATAGCTGTGGCCGTCGTCCAGATTCAGATCCAGCGAGGCCGCCCCGCGGTCGCTCGTGGCCGAGACGACTTGCATGGTATGCTTCCCCGCGCTGACGGTCTGGTAATCGCTGAAGAACGGATAGACCAGATCGTCCAGCAGCGGCTGATCGTCCAGGCTCACGTGGGCTTGCGAGAAGAACAGGCAGGCCACGCGCACCTGGGCCGATCCCCTCGCCGCGGCTTTTTCCGAGGATCGCGACGAACACCCGGCAGCCGACAAGACGAACACCAACACTACGGTTAATCCGAGCAACCGACGCATGATCTCCTCCTAAAAGAGAAAAACGATTCAACGCGGAGCACGCAGAGCACGCAGAGTTTCATGAAGGTAGAGAGAGAACAGCCTTTCCATCCCAACATGGCGGCGGGTTCGCTCTGACTAGCTCCTCACGATTCGCGCTTTTAGGATAGTGTAGGGCCGGGCCTGTTTTTTTGACAGGGAAATGGCGTGGAAACTGGGTGGAAATCGAATGGGGATCGCGCCCTACTTACCTCACCCCCCGGCCCCCTCTCCA
>CAYRWY010000010.1:0-39758 GCA_964427955.1 uncultured Anaerolineaceae bacterium | reverse complement strand
CTGACGTCTACGGGGATGGAGGTCATCTCCCTGGCGAAGGATACCACCGGAACCCTGTGGGCCGCCTACGCGGCAGGCGGCAAAATGTACGTCACCCATAGTTCCGGCAGTGATACAGTGTGGGTCGCTCCGTACGTCCTTCCGGTTCCTGGG
Organism: uncultured Anaerolineaceae bacterium; assembly: GCA_964427955.1. Lineage (GTDB taxonomy): Bacteria > Chloroflexota > Anaerolineae > Aggregatilineales > Aggregatilineaceae > JACRBK01. The sequence continues at coordinate 39,605 of CAYRWY010000010.1, read as the reverse complement.
GCTGATAACATGGTCACCGGGACCGATGCCGACAGCGGGACGATCTTCGCTTTTGGCACGAATGTGGGAGTCTTCTGGGATAACGAGAACGTCTGGATTGACTACTTCGCCATCCACGCGGACGGCACTCCGGATACCCAATGGACGTCGGAGATTGCCCTCAGCGGTTATAAGAACGTTGACGATCACTTCAACCTCAAATTCGATTCGGCCACGGGCCGGATCATCATGGTGGCCAAAACCTCTCAGAACGACGGCGGCGGTGGCGGGCCGAACGCTCCCCTGGTGGTCTTGTTGATCCGCGATCCGCAAGGTACCTGGACGAATTATCCCATCTGGCGCGTGTCACAGAATGTCACTCGCCCGATTGTGCTTTTGGACGAACAGAATCGGAATCTGTACACCTTTGCTGCTGCGCCCTGTTGCAGCGGCGGCATCGTCTATTATAAACAGTCCAGCATGGACAACATCTCGTTCGTTTCCGGGTTGGGCACGCCCTTCATCCAGTTGTCGACCGACACGTCGATCAACAATGTGACGTCCACCAAGCAGAACTTGAATAACTCCACCGGTCTGCTGGTGGTGGCCTCCGATAACCGCAGCGACTACTATGTGCACAATGTCATGAATCTCGGTGGATCGTCGCCGACCCCGGTGCCCAGCGCGACGCCTACGCTGGCGGCCTCCGCGACGCCGACCAATACGCCGACACCGTCTGCGACGCCGACCAACACCCTGACGCCCTCTGTGACGCCGACACCGTCGGACACGCCTACTCCGTCCCTGACACCGGTGGTTTCCGAAACTCCGACGCTGCCCCCGACCGCTACGGCAACGCCAGGCCCGGCGGTCTTGACGTTCGTGCCGGTGGCGGATGCCCGGGTAGAAGCAGCCCACCCGAACAGTAAGTATGGGACGCTGACCACCTTGGGGGTAGATGGCGGGACGGACCTGGCGATTAACAGCTATCTGCGGTTCAGTGTCGCAGGTGTGACCGGCGCGGTGCAGAACGCCACACTGCGAATCTACTCCACGGGGGCATCGGTCAATGGACCGGCGATCTACGGGACCAGCGGCTCCTGGGTTGAAACGACCATCACCTGGAATAATCGTCCCGCCGCGACGAGCGGCATCGTGGATGATCTGGGTGCGGTCGTCGCAAATACCTGGATCGAGTTCAATGTCACGTCGCTCGTCATGGGCGATGGCACGTACAATTTCCTGATGGCGATCGACAACACCGATGGCCTGAGCGCCCACTCGCGGGAGAACACCTTCGCGCCCCAACTGGTGGTCACTTATTCCAGCGGAGAGCCGCTGCCGACGGCTACGCCGACCGCAACCTGGACGCCGAGCGAGACGCCGACGCTGACTGAAACCCCGACGCCTTCCGCAACGCCGACCGCGACCTGGACACCGAGCGAGACACCGACTGCGACCAATACGCCGCTGCCGACGGATACGCCGACGCCCACCGCGACGCCCAGCGAGACATCCACACCGACTGAGACCGCGACGCCTTCCGAAACGCCGTTGCCGACGGAGACGCCAACGCCGACTGAAACGGCGATGCCGACTGAAACACCGCTGCCGAGTGATACCCCGACCGCCACGGCGACGCCAACCGAAACCGCGACGCCGACTGAAACGGCTACGCCTTCCGAGACTCCCACGCCGAGCATGACGCCATTAGCGTCCGAGACTCCCACGCCGACCCCGACGGCCACTGCCACGCCCGTGACCGCTGCGTTGACGTTCATCGCGGTAGCCGATGCGCGGGTGGAGGCGGCTCATCCCAACAGCAAATATGGGACGTCCACGATGTTGGGCGTGGACGGTGGCAACGATCCGGGGATCAACAGCTATCTGCGGTTCAGTGTGTCCGGGGTGACCGGTACGGTACAAAGTGCCACACTGCGGGTTTACACCATCGGCGCGTCGGTGGATGGACCGGCGATCTACACGACCAGCGGTTCGTGGGTCGAGACGTCGATTACCTGGAATACCCGTCCTGCTGCGACGAGCGGCATCGTGGATGATCTGGGTGCCGTCGTGGCGTATTCCTGGCTGGAATTCAATGTGACCCCGATCATCACCGGCGACGGAACCTACAATCTCCTGATGGCGACCGACAATACGGATGGCCTGAGCGGGTACACGCGCGAGGGCACTTATCCGCCCCAACTGGTCATCACCTTCTCGGACTCGACTCTGACAGCGATGCCGCAGACGATACCGCAGGCAGCTCAGTTGTCTACTTCGAATACGGTGGAGACGGTCAGTACGGCGGTGCCTTCGCCGACCGCGACCCTCTGGCCGACGGCTACGCCGGTGCTGCCGATGCAGGTGATCGAATCGGACAGCCCCTACGTGCAGCTCGATGGATCGTGGACGGCTCATGATACCGACGTCGCGAGCGGCGGGAGTTACGTGTTCAGCAGTGGGAGCCTGGACGATACCCTCAGCCTGACGTTCACGGGAACCCGCCTGGATGTGATCTACGTCCAGCACCCGGCGCTCGGAACGTTCGTGATCCAGATTGATGGTGTGCCGCTGCAAGTGATCGACAGCTACGCCGCGGACAGCGTGTTTGGCGTGCGGACCACGGTTGGAAACCTGGCGGAAGGCGTCCATACGCTGCTGATCGTGCCGGTAACAGGCACCATCGCCATTGACGCCCTGGCCGTGGAGCCGCAGGCCGTGGTGATGCTGCCCACTCCCGCGCCGACGACGGAACCGACCGAGACTCCAACCGCGGAACCGACCGAAGTCCTGACCCTGACGGAAACGCCCGTGCCGACCGAGACTCCGCTGCCGACATCAACCCCGCTGCCACCGCAGGTGAGTGTTGTGACACTGCTCCCTGAGGCAGATGCCCAGGTCTTGGAAAATGACCCGGACACGAACTTCGGCGCGCTGCCTGTCCTGTCGGTTCAGGGTGGGGCCGAAAGCTATCTGAGGTTCACGCTGACCGGGGTGACCGGTCCGATCCAGACGGCGACGCTGCGGATCTTCGCCACGACTGAGAGTGCCGGCGATCTGGCTGTTTATGCGACAATCTCCGATTGGGTAGAAGGTGGTGACGGTGGCCTCACCTGGAACCTGCGTCCTGCTCGCTCCGACACTCCAACAACTGTCGTGCACGGGGTGACGGCGCAGACCTGGATCGACCTGGATGTGACGCCGCTGATGCAGGGGGATGGCAGCTACAGCTTCGTATTGGTGTCGGAGGGCGATGAGGCCATCAGCCTGGCGTCGCGAGAAAGTGATACCGCGCCGCAGTTGATCGTGGTGTTCGCCGGTCAACCGACCGCGACGGCCACTCCGCCAGTGCTGGCGACGCCGACCGAGACGCCAACGGATACACCGCTGCCGACCGCGACACCGACGGTCCCGCCGACCGAGACGCCGCTGCCGACGGACACGCCGTGGCCGACCGCGACACCGACGGTCCCGCCGACCGAGACGCCGCTGCCGACGGACACGCCGTGGCCGACCGCGACACCGACGGTCCCGCCAACCGAAACACCGCTGCCAGCCGAGACCCCTACGCCGTTACCGGACGGAGTGGAGTAGTTGTAGACAGCTCCTGACAGAGCACATTGACCTTGAGTGAGTGGAGTCATGGAATGAAAGTGCGAACGCTATCTAGGACCGGAGAATCTATGGCCCGCCGGAACAGTCTGGTGCAGATCCTCCCTGACCTCATGGCGGCGTGCCTGACGTTGGTGGCACTGCTGATCTGGGTCGTGGCGCTCAAGAGCGTAGATGTCAACCAGATGTCGGATCTCGGGCTGGTTTCGATTCTTCCCATTCCGGCGTTGGCCGCGCTTTTTCTCCTGGTCCTCAGCATGGGGGTTGCCCTGAGTCAGGAACGCCTGAACACACCCCTGTTAGGTTTCAACGTGGCCGCGCTGGTTTTTATGCTGTATGGCGCGACGGCGCTCGTCGAAGATATGCCCCGCTTTGCGGTGACCTGGCGCCACATTGGCGTGATCCAGTTCATTCGCGATACCGGCCAGGTCGATCCGCATATCGATGCGTATTTCAACTGGCCGGGGTTCTTCGCGCTGAATGCCTTTTTGACGTACAGCGCCAACCTGTCGAGCGCGCTTAGCTTCGGGTCCTGGGCCTCGGTCTTCTTCAACCTGCTGTACCTGGGTCCCTTGATGATGATTTTCACGTCGGCGACCGACGACAGGCGGATCGTCTGGCTGGCCGCCTGGATTTTCTATCTCACCAACTGGATCGCTCAGGACTACTTCTCTCCGCAAGCCTTGAACTACTTCATGTACCTCGTCATCGTGGCGATCCTGGTGCGCTGGTTCAAAACGCCGACTGCCGAGTCGCCAATGCTGCCCCGTTTGAGGCGCTGGGGCGTGATCCAGCGGATCAACGACTGGTTGTCGCGATCCGAGCTTCCGAACCAGCCGAGCAGCGCCGGTCAGCGGGCCGGGCTGCTGTTGATCGTGGTCATGATTTTTGTGTCGGTCGTGGCCAGTCACCAGTTGACCCCCTTTGCCATTCTCGCCGCGGCGGCGGCCCTGGTGATCTTCAACCGGAACATGCTGCGCGGTTTGCCGCTGATCATGGGCATGGTCATCGCCGTCTGGTTTACTTACATGGCTGCGGTCTACATGAAGGGCCATTTGTCCAACCTGCTGGGTGAGTTCGGACAGGTTAATTCCACCGTGAGCACCAGTGTCAGCCAGCGCTTGTCGGGCAGCCCGGACCATATCCTGATCGTTCGGCTGCGGCTCCTGACGACGTTCGTCGTGTGGGGTCTGGCGCTGGTCGGCGGCATTCAGCGGTTCCGTAAAGGGTTAGGAGATGGAACCTGGGTGCTCCTGGCAGGCGTACCCTTCGGGTTGCTCGCCGTCCAGAATTATGGTGGGGAAATCCTGCTGCGTATCTATCTCTTTGGGCTGCCGTTCGTCGCATTCTTCATCGCTTCGCTGGTTTACTTTTTCCCGCTGGAGCGTCTGCAAGGGCGGACGGTATTGCTCACGGTGGCGGTGAGTACCGTCTTGATCGGCGGGTTTCTGTTCAGCCGTTACGGCAACGAGCGCATGGACTACAAAACGACCGAGGAAATCGAGGCCGTCCAGTACCTGTACGGAGTGGCCCCCGCCGACTCGCTCTGGCTGTCCGCCACGCCGAACGTGGCCTGGAAATTCCAGGACTACGACAAATATCACTATCGCGTCATTACCGATGAATTCGTCCAGGGGGATACGGAAGCAGTCCTGCACCGGATGCAGGATTCCAAGTATCCCAACGCTTACCTGGTCCTCACGCGCAGCCAGCGTATCAACGCCGAGTTGTTCTACGGTGTTACATCCGCCGAGTGGCAGCAGTTCGAGCAGGACCTGCTGGCTACTAAGCAGGTGCGGCTGCTTTACAGCAATCGTGACGCCCAGGTGTACGGCCTGGTGGATAACGTCGGGGACGACCTGAAGCAGCCGAGCGTGGCACCCCCATCTCCTCTGCTTCCACCTCTGGATTCCATCCCGATGCTGGCATTTCTGCTGGTGGTGCCGGGCTGGGCGGTCGTGAGCCAGTTATCGCTCAAGGACCACCTGTCCACCCTGGTCTTGTCGGTCGCCTTGAGCCTCGCCTTCGAAACCATCCTGGTGACGGCGATGGTGTACGCCGCTGTCTGGCGCCCCTGGTGGATTCTGGCTGCGTTGATCGGAGGAAGTATCGTGCTGCTGGGGACTCAGTGGGCGCAGCGGGCAGGAGAACGAAGATGACCGTGACGGCGTTTTTGTTTGGTGCGTCAAGTGCCTCCCAGGTGGTGGCGATTGTCTTGCAAGCGGCGGTGATCGTGAGCCTGTTCGCGCTCCTGGTCTGGAAAGAACTGATCCGCGTGATCGGCACGGCTAATACCGAGCAACGCATCCGGAGGCTGAACGGGCTGATCGCACCGTTCCTGATCCTTTTTACGCTGATCATTGCCGCGCAGTTGGCGAGCATGGTATAGCGCGACCGTTACCGAATGAATACACTGCCCTGGTTCTGATCAGACCGGGGCAGTTGTTTTTTGAGGAACAATGGTAAAATTCCGGGCCGAGATAATCACTTGGGAAAGACGAGGCCGCTTTGATTCGTGATTTTGTAGGCAAGCTCGCCACCGAAATGAAACTGCGCCGTGAGCAGGTCCAGAACACGGTAGCTCTGCTGGACGAGGGTAACACGGTGCCTTTTGTCGCCCGCTACCGCAAGGAGCGGACCGGCAGCCTGGACGAAGAACAACTGCGCAATCTGCTGGATCGCCTGACCTATCTGCGTAAGCTGGCCGAACGGCAGGACGCCGTGATCGCCAGCATTACCGAGCAGGGTAAGCTGACGCCGGAACTGGAAAGCGCCATCCTGGAAGCGGAAACCCTGCAAACGGTCGAAGACCTGTATCTACCCTATAAGCCTAAGCGGCGCACGCGGGCGATGATCGCCCACGAACGGGGCCTGGGACCGTTGGCCGACTTGATTCTGTCACAGGCGCTGCTCCGCGAATCGTTGGACAGTGCCGCCCAGCCGTATTTGAGCGATGAAGTTCCGACGGTCGAGGATGCCTACCAGGGTGCGCGGGATATTGTGGCGGAACACGTGGCCGACGATGCGCAGGGGCGCGACGTCGCCCGACGCCTGACCCAACAGCGCGGCCTGATCACGGTTCAGGTGGCCGACGTCAGCAAAGACCCCAAGTCCGTCTACAAAACGTATTACGAATTCTCCGCGGCGATCCGCGCCATCCGGCCCCACCAGGTGTTAGCCGTCAATCGCGGTGAGAGCGAAGAAGTGCTGCGCGTGCGGATCGATGCGCCGGACGAGGACATTCTCGATCAACTGCTGCGGCTGCATCCGGCCAACCGCCGCTCACCGCTGGCCGAGCAGCTCCGGCTGGCCGTGGTCGATGCGTACCAGCGCCTGGTCGCCCCGGCCATCGCGCGTGAAGTGCGTCGCGAAATGAGCGAGCAGGCGGATCACCACGCCATCGGCGTTTTTGCCACCAATTTGCGCGGGCTGCTGCTCCAACCGCCGCTCAAGGGCTACGTCGTGTTGGGGATCGATCCGGGCTTTCGGACGGGCAGCAAAGTGGCGGTGGTGGATGCCACCGGCAAGGTGCTCGATACTGTGACCATCTACCCCCATCCGCCGCAAAATGAGCGGATGCAGGCGATTCATCGCCTGGTCGATCTGGTACGCGGCTACCACGTCGATCTGATCGCTATCGGCAACGGCACCGCCTCGCGCGAGACGGAAGAACTGGTTGCCACGCTGATCCGCGATTATGCCCCGGCGCAATACCTGATCGTCAACGAGGCGGGCGCGTCCGTCTATTCCGCCTCGCCGTTGGCCCGCGCCGAACTGCCCGACCTGGATGTCTCAATGCGCGGCGCCGTTTCCATCGCGCGGCGGGTGCTCGATCCGCTGGCCGAACTGGTGAAGATCGATCCGCGCAGCATCGGGGTAGGGCTGTATCAGCACGACGTCGATCAGAAGGCCCTGGGGACCAAGCTGGACGAAGTGATCGAAACCGTCGTCAACAGCGTGGGGGTCAACGTCAACACAGCCTCACCGGCGCTGCTCCAATATGTGGCCGGACTCGGCCCCAAGCTGGCCGAGCGCATCGTGGAGCGGCGCAACGAGGAAGGCGCGTTTACCTCGCGGGCGGCGATCCGGCGCGTGAAAGGCATGGGCGACAAGACCTTCGAGCAGGCCGCGGGCTTTTTGCGCGTGCCGGACGGCGATAACCTCCTCGACAACAGCGGCGTGCATCCCGAATCCTATCCGGTCGTCGAGCAGCTTCTCCAGCGGTTGGGGCTGGCGCTGTCCGATCCGGATCTGCCCCAGCAGGTGCGCCAGATGCGCCCCAAACTCGACCTTTCCGCGTTGGCCCGCGCCTGCCAGGTGGGTGAGCCGACTCTCGACGATATTCTGAACGACCTGACCCGCCCCGGTCGCGACCCGCGCAGCGAACTCTCGGCCCCGGTGCTGCGCTCGGATGTCCTCAAGATGGAAGACCTGCGCCCCGGCATGTCCCTCAAAGGCACCGTGCGCAACGTGGTCGATTTCGGCGCGTTCGTGGATATCGGGGTCAAGCAGGATGGCCTGGTGCACATCTCCGAAATGGCCAATTTCCGGGTGCGTGATCCCTACGAGGTTGTCAGCGTCGGCGATGTGATCGACGTGACGGTCTTGAGCGTCGATCCGGATCGGGGCCGGATCGCGCTGAGTATGCGCAGTTGAACGGACGGCCCGCCATCCTGGTGACTTTTTACCTGTTTCACGGTTGGGGTACCTACGCTATCATTGGAAAGAATTGCGATTTTTAGGGCCTGATCGTAGGAATTCGGCTATGACGTTATCGAACTTGAAGTCATTGGTCAGATCGGTGCAGGGCTTTGGCTTCGAAGGAGCGCTCCGTGCTGTCCAATATAATACAACGGTGCGCTCTTTGAACCACCGCTTTGGACACAAACCTGCGCGTGGGAAATACCAGACGTTAGGTAAAATGCTGTCCTTTGAGCAGCGCCCGCGCAGTGTGGTGATCCAGGCCGAGCACGGCTGCCTCGAAATTCAGGCGCTGGCGGCGGACATGGTGCGGGTTCGGATGCGCCCCGATGCTAATTTTGCGCCGACGTTTTCCTACGCCGTGGATCGGATCGACTGGCCGCCCCTGGCCACGCTTGTGACCGATCAAGACAGCAGCCTCACGATCAGGACCGATCAGTTGATCTGCCGGGTCTACAAGGACTCGTGCCGTCTCTCGTTTGAAACGGCGGACGAACAGGTGATGAGCGAGGATGCCGAGGGCATCGCCTGGCGCGAGCGCGAGGTGCGCTGGGCGCGCCGTCTCCCCGACTCCGAAGCCTGCTACGGTCTCGGCCAGCGGGCCAGTTCGATCAACCAGCGCGGCCAGAAAGTCTCGCTGTGGAACGCCGATCCGCTGCCGGGCTATCTGCGCGACGCCGATCCGGTGTACCTGAGCATCCCGTTTTATCTCGGCACCCAGTCCGAGCTGGCGTTTGGTATCCTGTGGGACAACCCCGCACGCGGCAGCGTGGATCTGGGCGCTGCCGATCCGGGCGAAATGACCTTTTTCGCCGAAGAGGGCGAGCTGCGCTTCTACTTTTTCGCCGGGCCGACCGTCCCCGCCGTGCTCAAGCAGTATACGGCGCTCACCGGGCGGATGCCGCTGCCGCCGCTGTGGGCGCTGGGCTTCCACCAGTCGCGCTGGGGCTACGACTCGGAGGCAGCTTTCCGCCGGTTGGCCCAGGAATTCCGCCGCCGTCACCTGCCCTGCGACGTGCTCTACTTCGATATTGATTACATGGACGGCTATCGCTGCTTTACCTGGAACCGCGCCCGGTTTCCGCTGCTGCCAGGGCTGCTGTCCGACCTGGAGCAGGAAGGCTTCAAGGCGGTGGCGATCCTCGATCCGGGGATCAAGATTGACGCGAATTATGCGGTCTACCAATCCGGCCTGCGCGACGCTGCTTTCCTGAAATATCCCGATGGCAAGCTGGTCAGCGCACCGGTCTGGCCCGGCAACTGCCATTTCCCGGACTTCACCAGCGCCCCGGCGCGCGCCTGGTGGTCGGAGCAAATTCTAGGGCTTACCCAGGCCGGATTTGCCGGGCTGTGGAACGACATGAACGAGCCGACGGCGATCACCTTCCAGCGCGGGACGACGCTGCCCGACTACGTCGTGCACGACTGGGATGGCGCCGGGCAGACGCACGGGGGCGGCGGTCATAACGTGTATGGAATGCTCATGGCGCGGGCCACGCGCGAAGGGCTGCAAAAACATCGCCCGGAGAAGCGCCCCTTTGTGATGACGCGCGCGGCGTATGCGGGCGCGCAGCGTTACACCTCCACCTGGACCGGCGACAATGCCGCCACCTGGGAACACCTGCGGCTGAGTATCAGCATGGTCTTGAATGCCGGGCTGTCCGGGATGGCCTTCACGGGACCGGATGTCGGCGGCTTTGCGGGCGATCCCGACGGCGAGTTATTCACCCGCTGGATGCAGTTAGGGAGTATGCTCCCCTATTTCCGCGTTCATTCGATGGCCGGGACCGCGCCCCACGAACCCTGGAGCTACGGCGAACCCTACGAAAGCATCGTGCGTAAGTACCTCGAACTGCGCTACCGCCTGATGCCCTATATTTATTCGACCTTCGCCCAGTGCGCCCAGGAAGGGACGCCGATTGTCCGCCCGCTGTTCATGTCGGACCCCACCGATCCCGAACTGCGCGGGCGTGACGATGCCTTCATGCTCGGCGACGTGATCCTGGTGGCCCCGGTGCTCGAACCCGGCGCGACCGAGCGCGAGTTGTACCTCCCGCGCGGCGTCTGGTACGAGTACGACACCGGCAAGCTGATCGACGGCTCACGCTCGGTGACCATCGCAGCGCCGCTGGAACGAATGCCGATCTACGTTCGCGCCGGAAAAGTGCTGCCTCTCTGGCCGGTAATGCAGTATGTGGGCGAAAAACCGCTGGCCGAGCCGTGCCTGCGCGCCTACGCGGGCAGCGGCGAAACGACGCTCTACGAGGATGCGGGTGAAGGGCTGGCCTACCAGCAGGGCGATTACCGCTGGTCGTATTTCTCGTGCAAGTTCCTGCCGTCCGGCCAGTTTGCCGTCGAGTGGCGGCGGGCGGGCCAGTATCAGCCGCCCTACCGCCAGCTACGGATGGAAATCGTCGGCATTTCCGGCGAGCCGGAGCGCGTGTTCATGGATGGGCAGAGCGCCCCGATCTGGTACTACGAGGGCGGCGTGGTCGAGTTCATGGTCCAGCCGTTCACGGAAGTGCGCATCGCCGGGCGCGGGCGCACCGAAACCGAGCGGACGATCACCCGCCCGCTGCGTTTCTAGGGCTGATCCGGCGCTTCGCCGCGCGCTTCCCGGAGGATCGCTTCGACTTCCGGCGGGGGCGGATTCCAGAGATGTTTTTCCATGTCCAGGGTGTCTTTTTCGTCGAAGACGATGCCCTCGGCTTCCAGGCGGGCGCGCTGTTCCGCCGCCGCCAGCGGTGAGCCTTTGATGCTGACCCGGCCCTGGGCGTTCACGACCCGGTGCCAGGGCACGTCAGGGTGGCCGTGCAGCGAACTCATCGCCCAGCCCACTTCTCTGGCACCCTGCGGTGCATCAAGCAGTTCGGCGATGCGGCCATAGTTGAGCACGTGACCCGGCGGAATGTGCCGGACCAGGGCATAGACTAGCTCGTTAAAGGATACAGGTTTCATCCGTGACCTCGACTGAATGCTATGGCGAACCATTATAGTATACGCACATTGCGTCCCTGGATGATCGTGCTGGTGCTGAGCCTGCTCTATCTCGGCACCATTTTCGCCGTCAAAGACGCGGGTTCCAAAGTTTTCGTGTCGATTGGCCAGTGTTTCAGCCCGTGCACCGGCCAGGACGGCGCGCACTGCCCGGATGGCACCGAAGGCTACGACGGCCAGTTCGCCTATTACCTCGCGCGCGATCCCGCTCATGCGCCCGACTGCCTGGACGTGCCCGCCTACCGGGCGCAGCGCATGTTACTGCCCGCGCTGGGCTGGCTGTTCAGCGTCGGCCAGGATCGCCTGATCCCCTGGGTGTTCGTCCTCGTGAACCTGATTGCGCTGGTTGGCGGCACGGCGCTGCTCGAAGACCTGCTGGTCGCCGAGCGGCAGAGCCGCTGGTATGCGCTTTCCTACGGGCTGTATGCGGGTGTGTTCATGGCGGTGCGGCTCAGCACCACCGAGGCGCTGGCCTACGGGCTGGTGATCGCCGCTCTCTGGACGATGCGGCGGGATCGCTTCTGGGCGGGCGCGGCCCTGCTGGCGCTGGCCGGGCTGGCGAAAGAGATGGTCGGTCTGTTCGTGGCGGGCTATCTGCTTTACTTTGCGCTCAACCGCCGCTGGCGCGACGCGATCCGGCTGGGGCTGGTCACCGGGCTGCCCTTCGTGATCTGGCAGATCGTTCTGTACCACTGGTTGGGCGAATTCGGCATCGGATCGGGCGGGGCCAAAGCCACCCCGTTCGAGATCGTACCCTTCCTGGGCGTCTTGAAGATCGCCACCGACGGCAGTCTCGCCGCGTTTTTGCTGCTGGGCGTGCTGCTCGTGATCCCTGCCGCCGTGCTGCCGACGGTGTGGGCGCTGCGGGAGACGATCCGCGATCTACGCCAGCGCAAATGGGAGCTGTATTCGTGCCTGCTGTTGGTCAACGCGGCGGTGATGCCCTTCGTGCCGTTTTCGACTTACCGCGAATTTTTGGGTCTGCTGCGCTTCATTCCCGGCCTGGTGCTGATGGTCGTGCTGTATGCGGCCCACAACCGGCGCCGCCGCCCGCTGCTCTACAGCACGCTGTGGATTCCCCTGATTCTATTCGTCGTCTCCGGTTGATCACAACCCCTTGAACGACAACATTCGCCCGGCGGTGCGCAGCAGGATCAGCAGGTCCAGCGCCAGCGAGCGGTGCCGCAGGTAGTACAGATCATATTGCAGCTTGATCAGCGCCTCTTCGGTGGTGTTGGTGTAGGGGTGGTTCACCTGCGCCCAGCCGGTGATGCCGGGCTTGACGGCGTGCCGCGCGCGATAACACGGCAGGGTCTCGCTCAGTGCGGCGACGAATTCCGGGCGTTCGGGGCGCGGGCCGATCAGGCTCATCTCGCCGCGCAGCACGTTCACCAACTGCGGCACTTCGTCCAGGCGGGTGCGGCGCAGCACCTTGCCGACGCGCGTGATGCGGGGATCGTCGCGAGCAGCCCACTGGGGTCCGGTCTCGCGCTCCGCGTCCGGGATCATCGAGCGCAGCTTGATCACTTTGAACAGCTTGCCCCCGCGCCCGACCCGTTCCTGCCGGTAAAAAATGGGACCACGCGAGTCCAGCCACAGCGCCAGCACGATCCCTGGCAGCAGGACGGCGAAGATCGCCAACCCGATCAGCGCCAGCACAATATCCATGCCGCGCTTGATTATAGGGTAAGGGTCGAACAACGCATCGCCACCGGCGGGCAGTAGCGCGACGAGTTCCTGGGGCGTGAGATAGTCCACCGGCACGCGCCCGGTGATCTGCTCGTACAGCAGCGGCAGCGGGACGATGCTCACCCCCTGCTCGTAACAATCCATGATGCCCTGGAAGACATCCCAGGTATACTGCTCAGGCCCCTGCACCAGGATGATCTCTGAGGCATCGTGAAACTGTACCGTGTGGAGTAGATCGAACTTGGCCCAGAGAATCACATGGTCGATATGGTAGACATCCGGTGCTTCCTCGTCCAGGGTCTTCATCATCATCTGCGCCGCCGGGCTAACACCGCCGACCATCACGATTAACGCTCGCCGCCGGATTCTAACCCAATGGAGCATCGAAGGCCGCCATATCCGCCACAGCGCGATCAGCACCAGCGAGAGCACGCCGTAGTACAGGATGAACAGGCGGGGCAGGGCGTCACGCGGGGAGACGAAGAAGATCAGCAGGTACAGCACCCATAGTTGCAGCGTGATCTGGACCAGCCGGGTCAGGGCGGCGTCGATGCGCGCCGCGAACCGCAGGTGATAAAAATCGTTGGCCTGGGCGAGCGCCAGCCACAGCCCGGCCAGGATCGGGAACCAGTACGCCCGCGCGAGGATGAATGACACGCCGCGGCCCCGCCCATCGACGATCACCCAGATCACGAGCGCGATCAGGACCGCGATCAGCACCGCCAGCACGTCGCCGGTCATCAGCAGGTAGCGGCGTTCGAATACCTTGAGCGGGCGGCGGTGTTTTTTCATGGCCGGAAGACCCTCCGCGCGATCTCGGTCCAGAATCCGCTCCCCCACGCGAGGTGCATGATCGCGAACACCACCGGCAGCCGGAGCCGCACGCCCCAGCCCTGCTGTGCCGCCGCTTGGATCGTGGCCGCGCCGTTGGCGAGCGCGTAACTGGCCAATACTCCGCGCGCGATCCGGTGGTTCACCGGGGCCAGGATCGCGCCCAGAACCAGCGCCGCCACCAGCGCCGGGGCGGCGAAGTGGCGTGGGCGGGCCGAGCCGGGTGCTTGAGCCAATACCTGGACCTTGCCTCGCCCATAGCGCAAGAACTGCTGCCCCAGGCGGGCGGGAGTTTGCCGCCCGTAGTAGTCGGATCGGATGTCCGGCGCGAGGAAAATTCGTCCGCCTGCCTGCCGGATGCGGTAGCTGTGCTCGTAATCTTCGTTGACAGCCAAGTTTTCGTCGAAGCGCCCCACCTGGTCGAAAATGGCGCGCGGCCATGCGCCGAGATAAACCGTATCCACGAATTCCGCCTGATCGCTGACTTTGAACCGGCTGGGCACGCTGAACGGCGAGCGGTAGGCGGCGGCAATGGCCCGCCCCCAGGCCGTCACACCGACAAAATGCTGCGGTCCGCCGACGTGCTGCGCGTCCGTGCTGCGCAGGTGGTGAACGCAGCGGCTCACATAATCCGGTGCGATGACCGTATGCCCGTCCACGCGCACGATCACCTCGCCGCGCGCCGCGTCCAGCCCGACGTTCATGGCCCGCGACTGAATCCGGCCCGGATGGTCGATCAGCCGGAGGCGTAGATCGCTTTCCGCCAGCGCGAGCACGATCGGTCCGGTCCGGTCGTCGGACTGCCCATCGACGACCAGCACCTCCATTCGATCTGCCGGGTAGTCCTGGGCCAGGATCGCGGCCAGCGTGCGCCGGATATAAGCCTCCTCGTTGCGCACCGGCACGATCACCGAGACGAAGGGCAGAGCGGTCATGTTCGCCTCTTGATGCTTGGGGCGGCGATCAATCCTCCCGCGATCAACAGCGCGATCCCGGAGATCGCCACGCCCGCCCACCAGTGAGTGATCCGGTAGGTCAGGGTGATGTCCGCTTCGCCTGCCGGAACCGCCACCGCCTGAAAAGCCAGGTTCGCCCGGTACAGCCGGGTCGGTTGGCCGTTGACTTTTACCGTCCAGCCGGGATACCACGTCTCGCTGATCACCAGGAAGCCCGCGCCATCCGTGCTGACGTGATAGCGCCGCCGGGCCGGATCGTTTTCGATCACCGTCACCTGTCCGGTCGTCAGTTGGGGACCGGTCTCTGCGGCAGCCGGTTGTCCGGCCAGGATCGCGGTGTGCCGCGGGTCCCAGGCCGGATCGCGCAGCGCCGCGTCGATAGCTGTATCCGAGCCGGACCATTCCGCCTGGGGGACGACCCAGGCCGTACTGCCGTCGCCGGTGGGGGCCGTGGCCGGATTTTCACCCTGCCAGCCGGTGGGCACTTTTCCATACACCTGCGTGACGCCCGCCGCTTGCAGCAGCGCCCCGGCCTGTTCGCCTGCCGCTTCGATCAGGTCGATGTACTGGCTGTGGTACGACGGCAGCAGCGGATCGTTGTTGTTCAGTGACGGCACGCGATCCAGCAGATTGATGTTGGGCAGCAGCGACGCCCGCACGGCCCGCCACTGCCGCGTGGCCCGGCGATAATCGGTCAGGTCGAAGTAGCCGTCGATCTGGACCGGATCGTCCTTGTCCGATCCAAACGTGACGTCGTAGCGGTAATCTTCGTACCAGAAAATCCGTCCCGGCGCGCGATCTGTTTTTTGCTGGCGGAAAAAGTCGGCGGAGACGGTGGGATTCAGCCCATCCGCCATCCAGGCCAGGTCGAGCGCGACGAGGACCAGCACGCCGATCCGCCAGGCGCGCGGGGAAAGCCGCGACGGCTCAACCGGCTGAGTCAGCGTGAACAGGGCCGCGCCCGCGATGCCACAGCCGAGTACCACCAATCCCCAGGCCAGCACCCGCAGGTTATGGGAATCGAATTTGACGACTTCCAGCCCAACTAGCGCCATAATCGCCATCGCGCCCCCGCCCGCGGCGGCCAGCCGGGACCAGAAGACGACCCATTTGCCGCGCCCCCAGTGTCCCGTGCCGATGCCCGCCAGCACCGCCAGCCCGAATTCGGCCAGGATCAGCCAGCGCACCGGCTCGCGGAAGGCGTTGAAGGTCGGGACGTAGTCGTACAAAAAGTGGAAGACGGGGTTGTGTTTCCCGGCGGCGAAAAACAGCGCCAGCAGCGCCAGCATGATCCAGATCGGCACGCTGGCAAACGTCGGGTGCTCGTCGAGTTGGTTCCGCTTACGTCGCCAGCCGTTGATGGCCGCCAGGGCGGAGATCATCGGGATGAAGCCGATATAGGCGGCGTCCTCGAAGTAGATGCCCTGGGTGATGTAGCTACCATCGGCGGGCGTGCCGAAGAAATTCGGGCTGAACAGCGTGATCAGCCGGGCCGGGTGATAGGAGAGGTTGGTCAGCGTGGCGTAGTTCAAGCCGCCTGACCGCTGCGATTCCGCCAGGTACTCGGCGGTGGGGATGATCTGGATTGCGGCGATGGCCACCCCCAGCGCGAAGGCTGCGCCGATCAGAAGCACGGTTCCCGCCCGGCGCCGGAACGCGTCGCGCCGCTGGACCCAGGCTATCTGCCACAGCCCGTACAGCCCCACGCCCATCAGGCTGTACCAGACGGTCTGCGCGTGTCCGGCCAAAAGCTGCATCGCGAAGATCAGCGCCAGCCCGCCCACGTCTCGCCCGCGCCGCCGGATCGTGAGGCGGTGGACGATCCAGAACAGCCAGGGCAGCCAGGCCCCCGCGTCCGCCGTCGGATACGATCCCAGCCGCGCCATCAGGGTGCCGCCCAGCGCGTAGGCCAGGGTGCTGATCCCGCGTCCAAACGGCGGCAGGCCCAACGCGCCCACGAACAACCACATGCCCAGCCCAGCCCACACGACGTGCAGCAGCGCCACCAGCGACATCGCCTGCGCGTCGGGCAGGATCAGCCCCAGCCAGTTGGGCGGATAAAACAACGCGGTCTGGTAATTCGCCAGCAGCGGCGCGCCCGCGCCCAGGTACGGATTCCAGGTCGGCAGTCGTCCGGCGAGCAGTTCTTCGAAAGCCAACTGCCGCCAGGGCACGAACTGGAGCGCCGGAAGTCCCCAAAACAGCGCGTGCCCGTTCAGCAGGGCATGAAACAGCGCCAGCAGCACCAGGACGATCAGCGCCAGCGGCAGCCAGGACGGAATGTCGCGCTTAGTCATGGGGAACCTCGTAAACGGTGATCGGATCGCCTGCCTTGAACGGCGGCAGCGGGCGCAGCCCGTCCGTCCAGGCCGGAGCGGGATCGCCGCCGGACTGCTCGTGCTCCAGTTGGCCGTAGAAGACGTAGTCCACCTGAGCGAGCAGCGCCTGCACCGCCGCCGGATCGAGCGTCCCGGCGAAGAAATCTTCGGCCAGTCGTTCTTTCTCGGTATTGTGGATTGTTTCCGGCCCGTGCCCGACGTAGGCGATCAAATCCGTCCGCGCCGGGAGGTAGTTGCCGGTCTCTTTCAAACTGAGCACCACCGCATCGCGCGGCGCGAGCATGTTGAGCGTATCCATCGCCGCCAGTTCCTCGGTGGGGTGGAACAGCGGGCGGCCTGGCGTCAGGGCGTTGACCATGCCCCCCAGCCAGAGCAGGATCGCGGTCGGCAGCGCCAGGACCAGCACCACCGTCCGCGCCCGCTTGAACGGCTTGTGATGGGGATACAGGAGGTGCAGCCCGGCCACCGTGAGAATGCTCAGGGGCACGATCACGCCTTCGGCCAGGCGGCGCTGCACGTTGATCGGCAGGTAGACCACCACCGGCATCACGACCACCCACGCCACCAGGAGAACATAGGGTAACCGGGATTGTGCTTTATTCCAGGCCCAGTGCAGCGCCGCCGCCGCCGGAACCGCCAGCACGACGTACCCGAAGACGTAGTGCAGGGGGTTAGGCGAGGGCAGCGTATTCTGGCTGGACCACTTTCCCAGCACGTCGTTGGTGGCGAAGACCACGCTGCTGTACAGCAGTACCGGCAGGGCGACCAGGGCGGCGCTGGCCGCGCGCCAGAACAACGCGGTCGGGAACCGCCGCTCGCGCCACCAGGCGGCTAATCCCCAACAGCCCAGCACCAGGTAAGTGACGGCGATGTAGAACGGCACACACAGCCCGGTGATGATCCAGCATAACCCGGCGGCGAGCGTCCAGCGCAGCCAACGGCGCGGCTTCGGAATGTTCAGGGCGTGGAACAGCAGCAGCAGCCCGATCAGCATGGCGCTGCGTGACAGGGCGACATGCGGCAGGCCGAACAGCACCAGGAAGCTATAGCCTTCCGGCACGATGAAATCGACGGGGAGCGATCCGAACAGGTTGCCCAGCCCGGCGATGCCCAACAGCCAGCCCAGCCCGCCGCCCAGCGTGATCAGCACCAGCGCCAACAGGCGCGCAGCGGGAGCTTTCAAAAACGCCGCCACGAAACGATAGCTGACCAGGATCAGCAGGAAGCCGAACACGACCCGCGCGGCGTGGAAGGTGATCGCCATCGCCGTCGGCAGATCGGGGCTGTTCGGATCGACGAACAGGGCGGTCAGCTTGCCCAGCAGCAGGTAAGGCAGAAAGAGCAGCGCCCCGTCGTGCGGTTCGGCGGTATAGCGGATCGTGAACAGCCAGTCGCCGCGCGCCCCCAGCCGCATTTTGGCCAGGTAGCTGTTGCCATCGTCCGCGCCGAACACGAAGCCGCTGAACTCCCAGTTTTTCCCGGCGGAGCGCCAGCCGATCACGTAGGGCAGGGTGGTGATCAGCATGACCAGCCCGGCGAACAAAATCACGCGCTGCCATTCGCGCCTTGAAATCGGGGTCATAGGCTCATCCACAGGGCCAGCGGAATCAGGATCAGGGCCACCAACAGGCTGATCCAGATTTCGGACGGATCGTACTGGTAGGTCCAGCTTTGTCCCGTGCTGCCGGCGACGCCCGGCAGGCCCGGCAGGGCATGATCGGCGCTTTTCCACCGTCCATTCGTCACGGCGTAGAGCGGCCCCGGCGACGATCCCGCGGCCCGGATGGTGACGCGGTTCGGCCCCTGCCAGCGCACCTCAACCGGCGGCGCAAAGACGTTGCGATAGACGTACACATCCCCGATCTGCGCGGCCAGTTCCAGCCCGGCGGCCTTGATCTCGAAGGCCGACACCACGTGTGAGACATCCCATTCGGCTAACAGGGCGGGATTGATCGGCGCCTCCCGGTTAGCGGTCGCCAGCAGTTCCTCCGCGGTCAAGTCGGTACCATCCGCTTGATAAGCGGGCAGGGTGATGCTGTAGCCGTGCGCGGCTACGCCGGTCGCCAGTTCGGCGGATTTCGCGTAACGTGCCAACTGGAAAGGGTCCACGCCGTCGAATTGCGGAATGCGCCAGTAAGCCCCGGCCTGCTGTGGCAGGCTGTAGCTGGGCGAATAGACGCGTGTGGCCCCATCCTGGATCAGGAATTCGGCCAGTTCCCGGTAGGGATCGAGCCAGACTGTCTCGTCGCGGCCCTCGACCAGCGTGCGGTCGATCCACAGCCCGTCGGCGGCGACGATGACGGTGAATCCGGCCAGCAGCAGCCGCGGGCGCAGCCTGCCGAAGACCGCCAGCGCCATGATCAGCGCCGTGGCGGGTAGGGCGAAAATCCCGACCGTCGCCGTCCATTCCAGCATGGTGGAGAGCGTCGCCGTGCTGAAGAGACCGCACACCATCCCCCCGCCAAACAGGGCGACCACGCCCAGCCGCACGCCCCGCTGGTTGGTGGGATGTTCGGTCACCAACTGCGCGCCCCATCCGGCCAGATAGGGCAGGATCAGCGCGGCGATCAGCCAGACACGCGGCGGCACGCGCCACCAGCGCAGCGGCGGGATCAGCCGGTTCAGCACCGTCCAGAGCACGAAATGATCGCCCATCGCATAGAGCGCGATCACCACCACCAGCAGTCCCCAAAAACCCAACTGGCGCGGGCGCAGCAGCAGGGCCGTGATCGCCAGGACGAGCGTGCTGATCCCGACGTAGACCATCGTTTCCCATGCGCCGCCGTGATCGCCGATCAGCAGCCCGATCCACTGGCCTGGCTTCAGGCTCTCGGCGGCAGCTTCGTGCAGGGTGATCGTGCCGCGGGTGAGGTCGGAACGCAGCAGCAGCAGCGGCACCCACTGGACGGCGGTCAGCCCGGCAGCCAGCAGGATCGCGGCAATCAGGCGCAGCCCCAGGCGGCGTAATGAGGCGACATCGCGCCGTTCGGGCATCTGCCAGACCAGCCAGGCCGTATACACTGCGGCAGTGACGAAGGCGTAAGCGCTGATCCGCACGTCGGCCAGGAAGCACAGCGCCGCAATGACCGCCAACCCCAGCTCGCGGTGCCGGACGGGCGCGGCGTACACCGTCCGGTGCGCGGCCCACAGCAGCCAGGGCAGCCACGCCGCCGCGTAGAGGATGTCGAGGTGTCCCGCGCCCAGGGCGGCGATCAGGCGCGGCGCACAGGCGTAACCCAGCCCGGCCAGGGCGGCGGGCCAGGGCTTCAACCCGGTGGTCCGGCTCCAGGTCCAGGCCCCGATTCCGGCCAGGCTCAGGTGCAGCCAGATCAGCAGGTTGAGGTGCAGGGTCGGCGGAAAGACCAGGACGAGCCACTGCGGCGGATACCAGACTTTGTTCAGCGGGTTGGCGGCGAACGGCTGCCCGCTCATGATCAGCGGACGCCACAGCGGCCAGGCGTGATCCTCCAGCACCGCCCGGCGCAAGAATAGCGCGTTCGGCCAATGGCTGATCACGGCATCCGAGAATCTGGACTCCGGTGGAAAGGGCAGGCGGCCCGGTCCTAGCCCGACCGCCAATAAAAACGCCGCCATGATGACGGCGGTGCTGAGCACAAAGATCTGAACAGGCCGTCGGGCCGGATCAGCGCAGAACGTAGATGGTAACCTCACCTCGGATCACCTTTTGTTCAATGCGATCTTGGGGGATTTCTCCCATACATTTGCCGATATCGGGATACACGATCCCGTTATCTTTATCTTCGCCGAGGGCTTCTTCTTGCGGGCCCCAGAGGATGTATTTGACGTGGAAGGGGACCTTGTCACTCAGCAGGGTGGTGCAGTCCTGGCCGCGATACCACGCCTCGACCTGATCCTGCCGTTCGTCGGCGTGGATGGTCTCCATCGAATGGCCGTAGACGACCACCTGCTCGGTGTAGGCCGGAATCCACAGGCTGACGTTGGGCGAGGCCAGCACCACCGCATCCTTCTCGCCGTTTTGCTGGAACCACTCGATGGTGTGCAAGTAGTCTACTTCCAGCAGCATCCCGGCTTTCAATCCACTCTCGGGCGCAGCGATCACGCCAAACAGGGGAATGCCCAAGACGAAGACGTTGGTGGGAATGATGAACACGATGAGCGCGATCATCGAGGGCGCGCGCCACTTTTCGGGCACCTTGTAGAACCAGTAATCTTCCAAAGCCCGCACGGCGAAGTAGACCAGTGGAATGATCAATCCCATCGCCAGGCGGCGCTGCAAGTTGAAGGGCAGATAGAGGCCGACGACGTTGAACACGAACCACAGCAGCATGAGCTGGTCGCCATCACGCTCGAAACGGCGTATGGCCCGGACCAGACCCGGAATGGCGACGATGAGCAGCAGGCCATAGCCGAATAGATAGAGATACGGCGCGGGAGAAGGGGTTTTGTTCTGCTTGAAGAACTCGCCCACGGTGTCGTTGAAGCGCACTACGGCCACATCGTAGACCGCAAAAGGAATGGTCGGAAGCCATAACATCGCCGCCCAGCGCAGTTCGTGCAGCGGGAATTTACGCGTGAGGTAGTAGCGCGTGATCACGTAGAGCGCCAGCGCGCCGCCGATGGGAATCAGCGTGGTGGGCTGAATCAGGGCCAGTAACATGGACAGCAGCATCAAGCCCAGCCCGCCGTTTTCAGCCGTAGGCTGTTCGTCATACCCCCGCCGGAATACGATCATATAGACCGAAGCGATCAGTGCCAGGCAGGCGATGCTCATCGGAAAGTGCGGGTTGGTATAGGCGGCATAAAAAGGGAAGGCTTCGGGAATCGACATATCGGCAGCCAGCACGTCCGGGTTGAACAGCAGCAGGAACCACCCCAGGCCAGAGCCGATGGCAATTAGCGCAAAGAACAACCGGCGGGGGCGCAAGCGTACCCAGACCGTGGCGCCGAACTGGTAGAGCGAAATGAACATGAACAGACTGGTGGCGACCCGCGCCAGGTGGAAGATCACCAGCGTGGACAGCCCGGTCAGGCGCGCGGTGTGACCCAAAAAGAGATAGAAGGTGTTAAAGCCCGCGCCATCCTGCGCTTCCGGCGTATAACGCAGTTCGAACAGCCACGATCCTTCTCGCCCCTGCTCGATTTTCGAAAGGTAGGTTGCCCCATCTTTCGGGTTCGACAGCATCCCCATGAACTGCCATTCGTCCGCCGTCTGGTTGCGGGCCAGGGCCCACGCATAGGGAGTGAGGGTGAGCATCACCAGGAAGCCGCTGATCACGATCACCCAGCGCCACTCGGCTGTCGAAACATATACTGAACGCAGTGTTTGCATAGGCAGCCTCGCTGGTGGAAAGAGAATGGCTGGTTTGCTGTTGAATTCTGGCGCGTAGTATAATGCGCCTTGTCAATTTCTGCTTCAAACCGTACCGCGCACGTTCATTGTACACTGACCTATTTATTCTGCCAGCCTGAGGGAACCGGATGAGCCAGGGCAAGGCACTTTATCGGCTTCAAAAGCTCGATCTCGAACTCGATACCCGGCGTGTGCGTGTCAGCCAGATTACCGCGACTCTTGAGCAAGACACGGTGCTCCAGCAGGCGCGGGCCGGGGTCGATCAACTGCGCGAGGCGCTCCGTCCGAAAGAAGCGCGGGCCAGCGAACTGAATCTGGAGCTTCAGACGGTTGACCAGCAAGCCGCCGAACTGAGCGAACGGCTCTACGGCGGCGGGGTGAGTAACCCGAAAGAGTTGGGCGACATCCAAAACAAGATCGCCGAGCGGAAACGCCGCCATGCCAACCTTGAGGAAGTCCTGCTCGAAACGATGATCGCTGTGGATGAGTTGCAGGCGTCTTTGGATCAGGCGACCCGGCATCTGGCCGACGTGCAGGCGTCGCGCGCGTCCGAGCACCAGACCTTGATTGACGAAATGCAGCGCCTGAAAGAAGAAATCAAGGCTCTCAAGGCCAATCGTAAAGCGGCGGAACAGCCGATCTCCCCGGAAAACCTGGCGCTTTACCAGACCCTGCGCGCCAAAAAACAGGGTTACGCTATCGCGCTGTTGGACGGGGAAGCCTGTTCCCGGTGTCGTGTCGATCAGACCACTACCCTGGTCCAGCAAGTGCGCCAGGACCAGGGGTTGATTAGGTGTGAAAACTGCGGTCGTATTTTGGTAGCACTTTAGTGGGGGCCTAAACATGGAACATTTCGATCCCCTTTCCTTTGCAGCCGGTGCGGCTTCTGGCGTAGGAGTATCCCTCATCACCTGGCTTTCGCGGCGGCGGTTGGCCAGCTTGCGGTCGTCAGTCGCTTCTCAGGTTGAAAATACGCGCGAATTGGTGGGCCAGGCGGCAGACGTGCGCTATGCGCGTGACCTGGTGCGCTATTTGCAGCAGCGCCATATCGCCGGCGATCTGTTTCAACTCACCGACGTGCTGCTTGAACCCCGGCTGATCGCTCCGCCTGCGCCGGTGCTGCCGCCCGGCAATGAGGACGTCGCCCTGCGGAATGTGTTCGACGTCGTTCCGATGTTTCACGATCTGCCTCAGAGCTATGCGCCATTCAACATTCAGACGATGACGCTGGACGACCTGGGGTCAGGCGACCGGCACGTCGCAATCCTGGGTCCCAGCGGCATGGGCAAGAGCACCGCGTTAACTACGCTGGCGTTGATGGCGTTACGCGTGGTCAAGTTCGAGCGGCTTGAGGACCTGACCGAACAGGCTATCCGTGAAGAGGAATCTTCGCTGTCGGATGACGAGCGCAAGCAGCGGATCGAGGAGCGCCGCCGCATTCAGGAACGCGCGCTCGAACGGCTGCACACGACGCGCGAGCAGCAAAAAGAGGAAACCGGCATCGTCGAGACCGATCAGCTTCCGGCGCTCGACATTGCGGCCCTGGTGCCCGTGCTGGTCCATCTGGGCGACATCGAATTGGATGAAACCCTGTATGGGAAGAAAAAAGGGGAACCGCTCGATCCTGCTGAACCCCTGGTGCGCGCGGTCCAGCGGCAGGTCAGCGCGGTGACAGCGCGTATGGTGGGCAGCGTCATCTATCCTGCCCTCGAAAAGGGCCGGGCGCTGATCCTGATTGATGGCTACGACGAGTTGGCTCCGGCGGCGCGCGAGCAGTATTTCTACTGGCTCCAGCAGTTGCTCAGCTTGTACGAGTCCAACATGACGGTGATGGCAGGTCCGGCTACCGGTTACGAGTCTCTGGTCACGTTAGGTTTCACCCCGGCCTTCCTCCGCGCCTGGCGGAATGAGGATTTCGACCGGTTGGCAATGCACTGGGGCGATGCCTGGACCAGACAGCATGAAACCCAGCCGCTCGACAGTCAGGCGATGCACGTTCTCACCGTCGATAATCAGGGTCGATCCGTGCTGGAAGTCACGCTGAAAATGTGGACGGCGCTGGCCTCTGATGCCCAAGAAGCCGGGCGCGCCGGGTGGTACGATGCCCTGGTCCGGCGGCATCTGCCCGACTCGGTTGACCTGGAAGCGGCAGCCGTGCTGGCGGTGCGCGTCATGGAGGCCGGACAGCCGGTGCATTATGCCGCGCTCCAGGAAAGCCTGGTCCAGGCCGTGGCTAATGCGGGAGACAACAAAAAATTCAAGCCCGAAGGGGTGGTCGACAGCCTGTCAAAGGCGGGCCTGCTGGTCGCTTATGCCGGGGATAAAGTGGGTTTCCCTCATGCCCAACTGACCAATTATCTTGCCAGCCGGACGCTGACCGATTCAGAGCGGGCGGTCGAGCTGGCGCAGGCTCCCGCGTGGCAGGAGGCCATCGGCTTTGCCGCCGGGCGTATCAACCTGCTGCCGATCATCGTGCGTAAGCTCGGCACCGTTCCCGACCTGTTGTACAGCGATCTCTTTGACCTGGTGCACTGGCTGCCGGACGCTCCGCTCGACGCGCCCTGGCGGGGCGACCTGTTCAAGCGGCTGGCAGCGGCGTTGATGGCACCCGATCAGTATCCGGCTGTGCGCGAGCGAGCGGTCGCGGCCCTGGTGGCGTCGCGAGACAAGAATGTCTTTTTTGTCTTGCGACAGGCGCTGCGGGCCACCGATCCCGACATTCGACGGTTGGGCTGCGTTGGGTTGGGCGCGTTGGGCAACCCTGAAGCGGTCAACGATCTGGCCGCGCTGTTGGCCGACGAGAACCCGGTGGTGAAACTGGCGGCGGCGCTGTCGCTGGGGGCGTTGGGAAGCCCGAAAGCCATCGAAATCATGGTGCACGGCCTGTTCCAGGAGGGACCGGAAATCCAGCGCGCGATTGCCGAGGCGCTCGCCGCGGTCCCCGGCGAAGGGCACCAGATTTTGCGCGATGCGATTGTGGCGCAGGAGATCGAACTGCGGCGGGCGGCGGTCTTCGGCTTGAGCCGGGTCCCGGCATCCTGGTCGCTGATTGCGCTGTATCGGGCCATGCTGGAGGACGAGCAGTGGTATGTGCGCACCGCTGCCGAGGAAGCCTTCCTGGCCGCTCAATCTCCCGAAAAAGACGGCCCGCGCCATCATCCTGAAGCGGATATGCTGGGGTGGCTGGTCAAGTGGGCCGCTGATCGTGGTGAAGGTGTTCCCGCCGGGTCCAACGCCCGCCAGGTGCTGGTGCGGGTGCTCCAGGAGGGGCAGCCGGTCTACAAGGTCATGGCCGCCGCGACGCTGGCACGGCTGGGCCACGTCACCGCGCTCAAGCCGCTGTATGGCGCGCTGCGGGATCGCGATGCAGGCGTGCGCAGCGCCGCCTATCGCGCCCTGTTCGATCTGCAAATACGGCTGGGACAGCCGCTGCCGGGTTTGCTTTAACGCAGTTGGGTGCATCCGCCCCCTGGTTCTGGTATCCAGGGGGCGGTTTTTTATTGGGGAACCGGAGTCGCCAGCGCCTGCTGGATCAAACCGGGCAGGATTTCTTCTTTCAACGTACACAACACCGCGTCGCGCGTGCTGGTGTGGTAGATGAGAGTATCGTCGCCTGCGCGCAGCACCAACCGGTATCCGGTAACCGGTGTGTTGTCATAGTCGGCCTTAGGCTGGGGACATCCCAGGCTCGTATCGGGCCAGACCACCATGACCAGACTGGTCACAGTCAGTTCGTCCCCGGTTTGACCAAGTCGTCGCGCGGCATCCTGCCGCACCAGGTCCACCAAAGACTGCGCAATCGGATCGGTGGCGACGGGGCGACCCTCAGACGCCAGCCAACCAGCATCCTCGCACAAGAAGAACGTCCGGTAGGTGTCGGTGTGGTAGACGTACAGGCGGTTTCCGGCGCTGAACGCGATGCGGTACCCTCCCACAACACCGCGCCCCCCACTGTCGGCGGGACGGGTCTGGCAGCCCCAGGCTGGATCGCGCCAGATGAACGCATCCACGCTCAGCAGACGAATGTCTTGAGGATCGACCTCCGGCTGGTCCTCCAGATCGCTCATCGTCCGATCGATGACGCTCTGGACGGAAGACGGCAGGGCGAAGACCTCTACTTCGGAGCTGGCCGCAGCCAGCGAAGAGGGCGATGGCAGATCCGTCGGCGTCGGCGTCGCCAGTACTGGCTCAGCGGTCGGCGTGGACGTGGGAGGGATCAAGGTGCGGGTGGGTGGCAAGACCGACGGCACGATCGCCTCGCGGCGGTCTTCCTGACAGGCTGTTAACAGCAGCAGTCCGGTGACCGTGGCCCAAAACCACCGGGATACCTGGAGTCCCCGGTTTGACATAGTGCCCCCTGGAGGATGGATCAGTCGCTGAAAGCGAGCCGTTCTTCGATCAGGCGAGGTGAGACGCCCTGGACGCTGATGATCTTATTCGGCTTGTCTGCTCCCGCCACAATTTCGATTTGCGCCGGATCGACCTCCAACACGTCGGCCAGGAATTCAATCAGTTGGCCATTGGCCTGCGCGGGCGACTCGGTCAGGCGAATCTTGAGCGAACCGTCCTCTTGAATCCCGACGATTTCGACCGAATTCGCTTTGGTGATGACCCGCACAGTAAACGCAGCGCCATGCTGCGCATCGGTGATTTTGAATTCACGCGGCATTGACTGATACCCCTTTCTTAGATCGGTCTAATGGCGAACCTGCCCTGCGCAAAATCAGTTGGCGATTACCCGCCGAACGCCGTGACTAGAATCTGCCCCACAATTTGCAGCACGATCAGAACCACCAACGGGCTGAAATCGATCCCGGCAGCGGGTGGCAGCAGGTTACGCACCGGCTGCAAGACTGGCTCGGTCATGTTGAAGATTGCGCGCGCCAGCGGGCTGTAGGGGTCGATATTCACCCAACTCATCAATACACGCGCCAGGACCACCAGCGAATAGAGCTGGATTAGCAGGGTGATAGTAAATGCGAACAATGGCTAGTCTCCTTCACAAAGTTGTTCATCCACGCTAGGCACGCGGCCCAAAAATGGCACGCCCGACTCGCACCAGGGTGGCCCCTTCTTCCACGGCGACCGGGTAATCGTCGGTCATGCCCATACTCAGGTCAGACCAGCGCGCCTTCGGAAAATCACCGGCGAGCGCATCCCGCAAGTTACGCAGGGCGCTGAAAACCGGGCGCGCCGCTTCAGCCTCATCGACAATGGGGGCCATTGTCATCAGGCCCCGTACGTTCAGACCCGGCAGCGCCAGAATGCGGGCGATATCCGCCCACACGGCGCGCCGCACCGCGCTGTCTTCGCGCCAACCGTGCGCTTGCCAGCCTTGTTTGCTGGCCTCGCCCGACACGTTCATTTCCAGCAGCACGTCCAACGTGCGGTCTTGTTCGACCAGGTATTGGCTGAGGCGTTCGGCCAGCTTGACGTCACCTACTGAGTGTAACACACAAAAGCCCGCCAGCACGTAGCGCGCTTTGCGGCTTTGGACCGTTCCGATCATGTGCCAGCGCAGAGGCGCATCCACCTGGCGGGCCACGTCGGCCATTTTGGGGAGTGCCTCCTCGATCCGGTTTTCGCCAAAATCGAGCACGCCGGTCTGGACTGCTTCGACCACCTGTGACGCCGGATGCGTCTTGCTGACGGCGACCAGCGTGACCGAATCTGGTGATCGACCGGCCCGCTGGCAGGCGGCTGCAATGGTCGCCTGGACGGCGACGATACGTTCGCGAATACTCGCTGTGGCTGTTTCCATGCTATCTCTATTCATGCCAGCGCCATCACGGCGCCAAAGCGTCCCGTTCGTCCGGCTTCGGCGCGGTGCGAGAAAAACTCGTCGGTATGGCTGGCGGTGCAGATTCCGGCGACTTCGATCTGAATCACTCCGGCGCGTTCGAGCGCCAGCCGGTTCGCTGCCCACAGGTCCAGGTAGGCACTGCCGTCGGGTGCCCGGCGGACCAGCCCTTCGGTCTGCCCGAAGGCGGCTCGGACTGCTTCCACCACTTCTTCGCCCACCTGGTACCGGTCCGGGCCGATGCTGGGGCCGATGGCTGCCTGGACGTCTGCCGGGCGCGTGCCGAACGCGGTGCGCAGCGTGTCGAGGGCGCTCACGGCGGCTCCCGAGACGGTCCCGCGCCAGCCTGCGTGCGCCATGCCGATGGCGTGGTGAACCGGATCGTACAACAGGATCGGCGTGCAGTCCGCAAAGCGCATCGCCAGCGGTAAGCCGGGCTGATCCGTGACCATGCCGTCGGCGCGCGCCAGCCACCGGCGGTGGGCAACCGGGCTGCGGACCACGACCGTGTCGGCACTGTGGACCTGCCAGACGGTGCAGGCGCGCGTGTCATCTAACCCCAGGGCGGCATAGGCGCGGCGGTGATTTTCGCGCACTGCCGCCGGGTCGGCTCCAACCGTGCCACCCAGGTTGAGCGAGGCCCAGGGCGCCTGGCTGACGCCGCCTAACCGGGTGAAGACGCCGTGCATCAACACACCGCTGGTAGACCACTGCTCGAACTGGTAATACACCGGCCCGTGGCCGTCGATCCGCCGCACGATTTTGGTCCCTTCGAGATTAGCGAAACGTTGATAGAATTATATCGCAAACCGCGCGACAGTGATTGTCGCCCAGGCTCAAAACCGAGTAAAATGAAACTATGCCAAGCTTGATAAACAAACTCAATGTGTTGGTCAAGTCTAATCTGCACGGCGTGCTGGGCGATGATAGCCCGGACACCGCCCGGCGCAAAAAGTCGGCGGCGCTGCCGTTGGGCAAAGATATCGATCGCGAGATCGCGGCGCTGCGCCAGCAGATTGAACACGCGCTCGACGAGGAAGATCGCTTGACCGCCAACAGTGAAGCGTTGCAGCGCCAGGTCGAGGACTGGGATCAGCAGGCCGATCAGGCGCTAGGGCGAGGGGATGAAGCCACTGCCCGTCATGCGGTGCGCCAGATGCAGCTTCAGCAGCAGCATCTGGCCATGACAGTCGCCGATCTGGCCCAGCATCGCATCGCCACCTCGGAGTTGATCCAGCGTGTCAACCAGTTGGAGGCGCTAGTATCCGAAGCGCGTCGCCAGCCTGCTCAGGACCTGGAGGATGACGACGAATCACTCTCGGCACGGCTGCGCCAGGCACGCCAGCAGGCGGGCGAACAGGTGGAACCTGCACCCCATCCCGCCAACGTAGACGAGAAGGGCGTGGAGGATGACCTGGCGCGGCGGCGGGCGCGCCTCAGCCAGTAGAAGCTGCGCAATTTGGCTCGTCCCAGGAGCGGGTAGCAGGTTATTGGGCCTGGACGGCTGTTCACAGAATTAGGGTAGAAATCGTCAGAAACCGTCAAGGTATGTTGAGTCATGGACTTTCTACCAAATATCAACGCCAGGCGTATCCTGGTCGCGGAGAGTGATCCCCAGGAAATGGGCCGCACCAGCAACATCCTCGAAAAAGCCGGGTTCAATGTGCACAAGGCTTATTTCGTCGGGGATGCTTTGTTTGCCATGGAACACGGCCAGTTCGACCTGGCCTTGATTGACGCCTGGATGAAAGATCGCGATCAGCGCACGCTCGCCGATCAAATGGCCCGCTTTGGCTGGATCCGGTGGATTGCGCTGGTCGATGATCAGCACAACGATCCCTACCGCCTGATCCGCCAGGGGGCTGCCGCCTACGTGCACCGCCCGATCAATCCCAACACCTTGCTGCGCCATATCAACAACGCGCTCCAGGGCAAGGTGATGAACCTCACCCCGGAAGTCAGCCCGCCGTTGACGGAGACGGGCGAAATGCAAGATAACATCAACCAGATTTTGAAACGCCGTCTGGTTGAGCAGCAAACGCTGTCGAAACTGGCGCGCTCGTTGAGTGCGGTGCTCGATCTGGATGCCCTGCTCACGCAGGTGGTCGATGCAGCGGTCAGCCTCAGCCTCGCCGAAGAAGGGCTGCTGCTGCTGCCTGATGAAGAAGGCAAGGCGCTGTATATCCGCGCCGTCAAGGGAATTGACAGCGAAACCGCGCGCAATTTCCGTATCAAGACCAAAGACACATTGGC
Organism: uncultured Anaerolineaceae bacterium; assembly: GCA_964427955.1. GTDB lineage: Bacteria > Chloroflexota > Anaerolineae > Aggregatilineales > Aggregatilineaceae > JACRBK01. The sequence goes on along the minus strand of CAYRWY010000010.1, from coordinate 9,113 downwards.
CGGGGAAGTGCTGCGCGCCGGGCGTCCCGTATTGATCGGCGATCAGGGTCTACAAAAGGTCAAAACTGAGTATCTGGTCAAATCGCTGCTCTACGTGCCCCTGTCGATCAAAGGGCAGACGATTGGGGTGCTGGGCGTCAATAATAAGAACGTCGATCGCACCTTCAACCAGCACGACCTTGAGCTGCTGCAAGACCTGGCCGCTCATGCCGCCGTCGCGATTGAAAATGCCCGGCTGTACGAGGAAACCGTGCAGCGCAACCGGGAACTCAGCACCCTGGTGCGCGCGGGCCAGGCGGCTAACTCGACCCTGGCGCTGGATCAGGTCCTGCCCATCATCGCCGGGCAGTTGATCGGTGCCCTGGATGTAGCCCAGTGCTATATCGCGGAGTGGAATCCTGGCCAGGGCCAACTCCCGATGCTGGCCGTATGCTCCCGGTCGTTGTGGCGACCGGCCACCGGTCCGGTGCTGTCGCTGGGCGATAATCCCGCCATCGAGCAGGCTTTCCGCAAAAAGCGGCTGACGATGGTCCCGCCCCGCGAGGTTCCGACCGAACTGCCCGCGGCGGCGGTCTGGCTGCCCTATCGCTACCTGACCCAGGGGGCGGTCTATGTGCCGATGACGGCGCAGGACCAACCGCTGGGCGTGGCGGTCTTCTACCGGATGGGGGACCCCTATCCACCCGGAGCGGCGGTGCAATCCATGCAGATTGAACTCCACCAGACCGCGCTGGAGATGGTGGTTACCCTCTCAGGCTCGGATGCCAAGCAGCACCAGGATATGCTTTTTGGAGCGGCCCAGCGGATGTTGAACGCCGCGGAGGCCGATTGGTGCGAGATCGCGCTGTGGAATCCGGTCTACCGGCAGTTCAATACGGCGCTATCGTACGGAGAGGCGATCTGGGGTGGGGAGTATAAGCCTCAACTCGATCTCGACCAGTTTCCGCGGCTGGTCCGCATCCTGAGCGACCAGGCGATCTATACCGGATCGCCCAGCGACGATCTGAGCTACCTGTCAGAGGTCGGCCATGCCCGCAGTCTGTTAGGACTGCCGCTGGTGATCAAGGGGCAAACCGCGGGCCTGGTGATGCTGGTGGATACGCTTCAAGATCGCCGGTTCTCGCGGCGGGAAGTGGAACTGGCGCAGGCACTGGTTTTGCAGGCGGCGAATGCACTGGGGAACGCCCGGTTGTATCGCGACCTGGAACTCAGCCTGGAAGAACTCCACCGGACGCAGAGTAAGCTGGTCCAGACGGCTCGGCTGTCGGCGATGGGTGAACTGGCGGCGGCGGTCGCGCACCAGATCAACAACCCGCTGACAACCATCCTGGGCGATACCGAGTTGATCCTGGAGGATATGCCTCCCGCCGATCCCAACGCCGAGGCGCTCGAAGCGATTTCGCGGGCGGGCAAACGCGCGCACGAGGTCGTGCGCCGTCTGCTGACGATGGCTCGCCAGCAGTCCACCGACAATATTCTGGAGCCGCTCGACATCAACGAGACGATTGACAACACGCTCACCCTGGTGCGTGGGCATATTCAGCAGGGAAGAATTGCGCTATCGGTCGAACTGGAAGAGAATCTTCCTCCGGTGGTGGGCATCCAGGGCCAGCTTGAGGACGTATGGCTCAACTTGCTCCTGAACGCGCGCGACGCGGTCGTCCACCGGAACGATCCCCAGATTGGCATCTTGACCCGGTTCAATCCGGAACAAGGCCAGATCGAGGTGGTCATTTGGGATAATGGCGTGGGCATTCCTGAATCGATGCAATCCCAGATTTTTGAACCCTTTTTCACGACGAAACCGGCAGGGGAGGGGACCGGCCTGGGACTGCATATCTGCCAACAGGTGGTCAGTAAATGCCAGGGTACTATTCATCTGCAAAGCGCCTATAATGAGGGCACGCGTTTCACTGTAGTTCTGCCGGTCTATCGAGGCGGAGAGTCTGTATGACCAAACCATATATTTTGGCGGTGGACGATGATCCTGATGTTTTGGGGACTCTTTCTCGTGCACTGACGCGGGACGGGTTTGATGTAGGTCGGGCGACATCCGGCGTAGAAGCTTTGCGCATGTTGGCCGACCGCCGGCCCGATTTGATTATCCTCGATATCATCATGCCAGGGCTGGATGGCCTGGCGCTCTGCCGGAGAATACGCGCCGACAGCCAGTACAACGATCTGGCGATCTTGTTTTTGACGGCGCGCGGCCAGACGGACGACGTCGTCGCCGGTCTGGATGCGGGTGGGGATGACTACGTGGCGAAACCCTTTGAGCTGGCCGAGCTCACTGCGCGGGTGCGCGCGCTGATCCGCCGCGGTCAGCGAAATGCCATTGCCGAAATGCCGATCCTGATCGTCGGTCGGCTGGAACTGGACTCGAATACCCACCAGATTAGCATTGACCGCCAGCCTGTGATCCAACTGACGGCGACCGAGCATCGCCTGCTGCGCTACCTGATGGAACACGTCAACCAGGCGCTCTCGCCTCAGCATTTGCTCGAGGCGGTCTGGGATTATCCCCCGAACACCGGCGACCCCGATCTCGTCCGGGCACATGTCCGCAACCTGCGCGCCAAGCTGGAATTGGACACCACCGCTCCGCCTTTGATTCGGACCATTCATGGGGTGGGCTACATGATCTCGAACTGATTTAACCTGGCCGAAAATTTTTCACATAACTTTCATAGGTGACGCCCCCAAACCGTGCATTTGTCGCGTATACTTTAAATCAGGTAAAGCAACTCGGTAGCCCAAGAGCCTGAAGCCAATGTTTATACGCGCCCTAAACACGAACACCGTCCTGGCCATCGAGAGCGACTCGAATATCCGCGCCACGATCGGACATGCCCTCAAGAGAGAAGGAATGTTGGTGATCGAAGCCGCTGACGCCCGCACGGCTCTTCATCTTGCCCGCGAGCATCGGCCCGACGTGATCATCCTGGATACCTCGCTGTCTGACATGACCGGCATGGAACTCTGCTCACGTTTGCGGACCATGCCGTTTGTAAATCGCACGCCCATCCTGTTTCTGAGCTTCAACCAGAGCGCACAGTATGCCGCTCAGATTTTGGATGCGGGGGGCGATGACTTCCTCCGTAAGCCGTTTGCGGCGCGCGAGTTGAATGCCCGGGTGCGCGCCCTGTTGCGACGCTCCCCCGGCAAAAAGGCCGTGACGCTGCCCAGCCTGCATCTGGATGGGGAGCACTACAGCGTGGTGGTCGATAATCGGCACGTCGAGTTGACGCCGACGGAGTTCACCCTGCTCGAATACTTGTGTGTCCACCCGGACGACCATCACACCGCCAGTACACTCCTGGAAAAAATCTGGGGCTATCCCGCCGGGGGCGGAGACAAAGCGTTGGTCCGCAACCATGTGCGCAACCTGCGCCGCAAGATCGAAATCGATCCCGATCATCCGGTGATCATCGTATCCTTGCATGGACGTGGCTATGCCATCAATGCCCGCTTGATCTAGCGGGCTGGCGGGGCGTCTTTTCAAGCTCAAAATCGCTGACAAATCCTTATAAACTCCTCACAATTGGCTTACAGGGTCGCTGGCCCATCTATGGTATTATTCAAATAAGGTCCGCGTCATAGTCTCTGACGACGGTCTTGCACTGTCTTGATTCAGAGGTGCTCGAGGTGCTTATGCGACAAAAGCTGCGCAGAATCCTGGCTATTTTGGACGGTACACCTACCGCATCACGCGGGCAGAGTCTGGTCGAGCTTTCCCTCACCATGCCCTTGTTGTTGGTCCTGCTGCTAGGTCTCACCGAGATCGGCTGGTACGCGAACAACTACATGACTCTGCTGGATGTCGTGCGCGAAGCGGGGCGTTATGGCTCCACCAAAGACCCGATGGCCTGGGTGGATGGCGAAGAGCATAATCGCCAGCGCATGGACTGTGAAGAGCTGGCGACGAACTACGATAAGAAGCCCTTTGAAAACCAGACGTCCTGGCCGGGACCTGGCGATCTGGCTACCTGGGGCTTTCAGGACGGGGGCGAGCGCCCGGTCGGTTACTACGACGGCGTGGCCTGCTCGGTCATTTCGAACATGGCTCCGCTGGAATTCAACGATCTGACCGACGAAATAACAGTGTCGGTTTTCTCGTTTGCCGTACTGTATCCCGGAACGACGAATGCCGTGGTGAGGGTCGTGGGCCGCTATCCCTCGACGGCCAATGAATGCACCAACGACGACGAATTCGATCCCTTTGACTGGAACCCCCCGGACAACGATCCCACCGATGATTATGAAAACCTCAATGGAGGGTACGACATCGGGGCCGAAGACGTGCGCGGTTATGTGTTCCGCGGTAACCACCGCATGGACTTCGGCGGTCCTCGCGCCTGTTTGGGATCGGCCTTCTCGACTAAGGAGGTTCAAGACAAGCTCGACTTTACCGGCGACCCGGATCGCCAGCGCAAGGTCCAGCAGGTCGCAAACTACGGTCTGGTGCTGGTTGAAGTGTTTTGGCGACACCGCCAGTTACTGGGTCTCTCCTGGTTCAACCTCGGCAGTTTGACCGACGGCCAAATGATCCATGTGTGGGCCTTTTTCCCAGTCTCTGCTGCGGAACCCGATCTAGAATTCTAACCGAGGACGGGATTGCCTATGAAGACTATGCTGAAGCTTACTGTGAAACGGTTAAATCGCAGCCAACGCGGCCAGTCCATCGTACTCCTGGCCTTTGCCTGTATCGCGTTGGTGGCGTTCGTAGGTCTGGTCACCGATGTGGCGTTGCTGTTTGTCCGCTACGCGGCGCTGCGCCGGGCCGTTGACGCCGCCGCGATTGCTGCCGCGGGCCAAATTCGTGAAAGCACCGGCTATGGTGAAGTCGCCCTGGCTGCCGAGCAGTACATCGAACTGCATAACCTGGACTCGCAAGGTATTCTGGTCGAAACCTGCGAGACGGATATTTACCAATGGCGGGCTGGATTGGGGCCGTGGGATGGCGATGCGCACTCTGAATCGACCAATCCCCGGGTGACAGGCAATACTGACCTGGCGGGCAATCCCCTTCCCGCGCTGGATATGCCGGAGACCGAGCTGTGCAACTGGGATGATCCGCACAAATTGGTTCGCGTCAGTGCCCAGATCAAATCCCCCACACCCTTCCTGTCGATCATTGGGATTGAAGGAGTCACGCTCGAAGCGACCTCGGTCTCCGAAACGGCAGTGCTCGACGTCGCCCTGGTCATCGACACGTCCGAGTCGATGTCGGAATTGACGACGGTAGCGGACTACGAGTCGCTGGCCAAGCTCTCGACGCAGTATCCGGGTGCAGGCGGGCGTTACATCCGTGCCGACTGCTACACGACGACGGCGGATCTTTCCATTGGCTACGATCCCTTGTCCCGAGAACGTTGGGCCTGGTGCTGTAACGATCCTGGCCAGGGGTTGGTGAGCGATGGTACGGTGCCCAAGGCAGGCGGCGGCATCTTGGGAAATGGCTACATCTGGCATGATGCCAATGGGAATGGCCAGTGGGATAATTCCTCTGAAGATGGCGTGGCGACCAGCGATCACGCCAGTGCCTCCATGGATTCCAAAGACACCAACTTCACGACGTTGATCTGCCGCCCGTTCAAGGACGTGCGCGACGCTTCCCGCATGTTCATCAAGCAGTTGGATTTCGTGCGAGGGGACCGGGTGGCCCTGGTGACCTACGACCGCAAGGGTGTCGCGTATGATCCGGACGACTCGTCGCCCAAATTCCGTCCGTTGATCCGGAGCGAGCAGGTTGCGGTCCAGACTCTCGACAGGAAGATCGGCGTGTTAATCAACAACGACCCAATGGGGCGTTTTGGTCACTGCTACCTCGTGGAAAACTATCAGGCGCTGTGGGACCAGTACATATATGACCTTGATCATGGAATACCTACTACCCAGCCTGAGCTGCGACCCTGGGCGTACGAGACCGCTGCGTCGTGCCTGAACACCAATACCGGGGGTGGCATCCTGGCCGCGAGCAATGCCCTGACCGATCCGCTTGACATTCGCCGTGAAGCGGTCTGGGTGATCGTGCTGCTGACCGATGGGACAGCCAACGTCACCGATCATGTCCCACAGGCGGTCAATCCTACCGATTACGGCTATTGGGGTTACTGTCCCTGGTATACCTTCTGCAATATCAATACGACCAGCCCGTATCACTGGCCGGAATGCAAAACGAACGATGCCCAGGATGAGCCTGAGATGCCGTTCTGCAACGACAATGAACCTGATACCCGTCACTTCTGCATCGACTGGACGACCGGACAGGCCGAAGTGGGCAATACCGAATGCGGCGTGGAAGGTCGCTATGATGCCGATGACTACGCGCGCGATATGGCCGACTTCGCCGGGTTGATCGAAGTTGTGCCAGATGGCAAAAAAGGCAACTTCATTGCCATGTTCTCGATTGGGTTTGGCGAGAAGGCTGTGTCAGAACCAGCCGCGGCTCCCCTGATGCGCTATGTCGCGGACGCCGGTGATAACGGGTTCATCGACAACAACTTGCAGCAGGACTGGCGAGATAATCACCAGCTCGACTATGGCGATTACACCCGGTATGGCGACCCTGACCCTTGCGAGGCATATCCGGCACTCGACCCCCGGGTGAACTGCGGCCAGTATTATTTCGCGGCTAACCTGGAGACTCTGACCAAGGTCTTCGAAGATATCGCAAGTCGTATGTTCACCCGTCTGTCACGCTAATCGACAGTCTATTATTCGGCATTTGCCTAGAGGGGAACCGTATGAGCCTAGCAGGAAGACAGACCATACCTAAACCAGACAGCAGACGAGGGCAGACGATGGCAGAGTTTGCCCTGACTCTGCCGATCTTGCTGATGTTGATGTTCGGCGTTGTCGAATTCGCCCGTCTTTTCCAGGCCTGGGTCACACTGCAAAACTCCGCGCGTACCGCTGCCCGGTATGCCGTGACCGGCAACTGGGATCCCCACGATCTGGCAGAAGCCATTAACTTCGCCATTCCGGCCTCGGCGATCACGGACGAAGCGCAGCGGCAAGCAGTCCTGGATGAGCTTGTCCCGTGTACAACGGGGTCCGATCCGGCGTTTGTCGCTCACTGGGGCCATGACTGCGAGCCGGGGTCGGACGAAGATCAGTGGTTGCGTGAAGATATGGCGCGCCTGCCCTCCATCGTGAAGGAGGCCCGGCGCGGCGCTGCCGGTCTCTCGCTGCGCGAAGGGGATCGCATTACCGGCCTGGAAGACCAAGACGGAAATGAAGTCCAGTCCGAAACCGCTCACAGCATCCATGACACCGATAGCGGGTGGTTTCATGTCTGGATTTGTAGTTCGCGTCCGGCTCTGAACACCAAAGGACTGACTACCCGGTACCTGCCCAGTCAGGATCGTGACTTGCGGCTGTGCCAGATTCAGGAGCCGAACCAACTGGACATCAACCAGTATGACGCAGGCGGCCCTGGCGATGCGGTCGAAATCATCGTGTTCTTCAATCATCCCCTGATTACGCCGATCCGCCCTCTGACTGGCGTTGTGGGAGACTACATCCAGCTTCAGGCCCGCCGCGTGATGATTAATGAGGCGTTCCGTTCGACGCGCGTGGTCAATATCCCGCCTGCGCTGGCGCTGCCAACCTTTACGCCGTCGCGCACGCCGCTGCCGAGCCATACGCCGCTGCCGTCGTTGACGCCGACGATCACCGAGACGCCCAGCCGTACGCCGTCGCCCAGCCCAGAAGCGTCCGCGACGTCTACGCCTACGCCTGATTGTACTTTCGTGACCATCACGGCGGCGCGTCTGGTGGGCAACTTCCTGGAGATCGACATCCGCAACGCGAACGAGTTTGGCGCGGTGTACGTCACCCGGCTGGAAGTCCAGTGGGCCAAGCACTCATCCTTCACCGGTATGTATGCGGATGAGGCCAGCCTCGACCTCCGCTCACGGTTCTGGCACGGACCTGACTATACGCCGCCGACGACCGCGGACTCGACCGATCCGAACTGGTATGACGACATCCCGACGTATGCTCTCCGCCGCATCGATCCTGGCACCACGTCGTCTCTGCGTCTCGCGTTCGCCAACGGTCCGGCGATACTTTCCGACTACTTGAGCCTGGGGAACTTCACGGGGACCCGGATCTATCTGGGCCGTGTCTGGGAACCGATCGACTTCAACGCGGCGAGCGACTGTATGGTGGAACTGAATGCCAGCCTGGTCACGACGCCGACGCGGACGCCCACGCCGTTCACCCTGACGCCAACCAGAACCCTGTCGCCTACCATCACGCCCACGCCGAACTGCGGCAACTACGTGGTGCGGTTCGTCGGCTTCGACACCAACGGGGTGGTTCACTTCACGATCCGCAACAACGATGTGATCCCGGCCTCGATCACCAGCTTTACGATAGACTGGAATACCTATAACCGTACGTTACCACCCATTACGCCGCTGGACTTTGTGTCGGTAGGCGGTGCGAGCGCCTTCGATCCGGCGGCGGTGGTGATGTGGGATGGCAACACGACGACCAGACCGTTTAGCGTCGCTTCCGGTGGCGCCGGGTGGCTGGTGAATCCGGTGATCCAGCCGGGCTATACGACCGACATCTGGTTTGACTTCGACGGGACGTCCAACTACCTGGATACCCTGGGGTACAAGAACTACGACTTCAACGGGACGTCCTTTGGGTTGAACTACATCTGCAACCCCTACACCCCGCCGGTGTCTACACCTGCGCCGACGAATACGCCCGCTCCGACGCTGACGCCGTCGATCACCTTGACGCCGTCGATCACCTTGACGCCGTCCAAGACGCTGACGCCGTCCAAGACGCCGACGCGGACGCCGTCGTATACGCCCGGTCCGGCCACCTGGACCTTTACGCCGACGTTCACCTTCACGCCGAGTAAGACGAATACGCCGCCGTCCTATACGCCGACGCCGTCTTACACGCCTCCGCCGATGTCAGGTTAGAGGCAAGCGCCCGACTGCTAGATCCAAAAACCCCGGAGATGATCCGGGGTTTTTCGTGGTGCAGATGGGGTGATCGCGGGCGTGCCTTGTGCTCTAAATGTACAGGCAAATTGATCATTCGGGATGGGTAGGGGCAGAGCAAGCTCTGCCCAGGGCGCAGCAAGC
>CAYRWY010000009.1:35785-44489 GCA_964427955.1 uncultured Anaerolineaceae bacterium | reverse complement strand
AACTCGCGAGGCCGCCCTGGATATTTTCGCGCTGTACCTGCTGCCCACGCTGCCCCTCAGCAGGACCGGCCTGCCGGTCGAGGGCCTGGGGAAAATCATCTTCCGCAAGGCGTACGACGGCAATGCGCCGACCGGCATGTCCGGCGAGCTGATCCGGTGTCTGCCGGAGGGCGGCGACTTCCGGCTGGCGCGGGCGCTGGGTCCCGGCGATCTGGATCGGATGGCGGCGCTGCCCGCCCGCACGCTGGTCCGCGAAGCCGTGAGCGCCCTGGACGACGATCTGGGCGGTGTGCTGCGGCGCTTCAAGAGCAGCAGCGAGATCGGGAGCATCGTCGAGCCGCTGCGGGCGTTCTACGCCTTGATCGAACAGGATCACGATCTGAACCGGCAGATGCTCGATCAAGTCCGGCGGGAATGGCTGGCCGAAGCGATGATCTTCGACGCCATCCAGATTTTGTACAGCCCGACCAGCCTGATGAACGTGCTGACCAATGCGGGCAACCGCTACACCTTCTACATCAAGGATTTCGTCAGCGGGGCGGTGATCGCCAACATCGTCGCGCGGGCGAAAAAGAGCGCCGTCAAACGTGTGGTGCTCGGCCAGGTCGATGGATCGTCCGGGATCAGCACCCAGGACCTGCACGACGCGATCCGCCAGGAGTTCGAGGAAGGCAAGGATCAACTGGCCCAGATGAAGCTGTCCGCGGAACTCGGCCTGAACGAACAACTCAAATTCGTCGAGTTGATCCTGCAAACCGGGCAGATCGATCCCTGGAATGAAGCGAAGCTCCGCCCCTACCAGACCTTTGCCTGAGTTTTTCACATCTCACGCGCAGGCCGCATAGAGTCAGTGTGAAGGTGGACACGATGAGCATTCCCAAAGTGGTAGGGATCGAAACCGAATACGGAATCATGGTGTGGGGCGCGGAGACGTTCAGCCCATTCCTCACATCACAACTGGTTCTGAATGCCTACCAGTCCACCGGCGGTCCCGCCGTGCCGACGGGCGTGTACTACAACGTCCAGACCGGCGACGTCGAGGACGATTTCGAAGAGGAAAAGACGAAAGCGAACGGCAAAGCGGCGACCGCGCAGCACCTCCTGTATGGACTGGGCAGCCTGATGCTGTCCAACGGCGCGCGGTTTTATATCGATCACGCCCACCCGGAATACTGCACGCCGGAGACGCTGTCGCCGCGCGGTGTCGTCGCCGCCGACAAAGCAGGCGAACGGATCGTGGCCCGCTGCTGCGCGGCAGTGAACGAGAACAAACTGCTGCCGGAAGGTCAGCAGGTGCTGATCTACAAAAACAACTCCGACGCCAAGGGGAACAGCTACGGCTGCCACGAAAATTACCTGCTCAGCATGGATCTGTTCGAGGACCTGCTGCGGCGGCGTTCGCACCTCGTCCACCGCTACCTGCTGCCCTTCCTGGTAACCCGCAGCGTGATGTGCGGCGCGGGAAAAGTGGGCTACGAGAACCATTCCTCGCCCGCGTTGTTCCAACTGGCGCAGCGGGCGGATTTTTTCGAGACGCTGACCGGACTCCAGACCACTTACCAGCGACCTTTATTCAACCTGCGGGACGAGTCGCACGCCGACCAACACACGTTTCGCCGCCTGCACGTCATTCTGGGCGACGCAAATCTCGCCGAAATCTCGACCTATCTGAAGGTCGGCACGACGCAGTTGGTACTGCTCATGTTGGAAGATGGCTTTCTCAAGACGGACCTGACGCTCACCCACCCGCTGGACGCCTTCCGGCAGGTGTCGCGCGATCTCACCTTCCGGCAGCCGCTGCGGCTGGAGGATGGGCGGCAGCTTACCGCCGTCGAGATCCAGGAGTGTTACCTGGAGTGGGCGGAGGACTATCTCGACGAACACGACGGCACCGACGAGCAGTGGGAGGTCTGGGATCGCTGGGCGGAGGTGATCGACACCCTCAAAACCGGTCAGGTGGATCGCCTGGGGCGGCAGCTCGACTGGGCGATCAAAAAGACCGTGCTGGAACGTTACCTGGCAGGCCAGGCGACGAGCTGGCAGACCGCCGAGCAGTGGCAGGGAATCATCGATCACGTGCTGACCACCGGGGATCTGAGCACTGCCGAGTCCTTCGCTCGTCGCGCCGGGCTGGAGTGGGGCGATTATGCCCGGCAGCGCGAGATCTATTTCACCCTGCGGCGGCTCGACCTGGAATATCACGACATTCGGCCCCAGGCGGGATTGTTCTACCGCCTGCAAAATAGCAGCCTGGTGGAACGGCTGATCAGCGACGGCGAGATCGACGCGCTGATCGGCGCGCCGCCGCCGGATACCCGCGCCTGGCTGCGCGGCAAACTCGTCGAGCGGTTTGCGCGGCATATCACGGGCGCGGATTGGAGCTACGTCCAGCTCAAACATCCGGACAAGAAATCCGATCTGGCCTACCGGTTAGAGTTTCCTAACCCGCTGATCGGCTCGGAACACGATTTGGCTCCCGTTTGGGATACGTTTCGCACTCCAGAGCAAATGTTCGCGTATTTCTGGCGCACACCTTAACCAGTTTCAAACTTTTCATAGTCCCTTCTGAGCCTTCGGGGACCTTACAAAGCCCTTGAATTATGCTACACTGTACCGTATGGTCTGGACTAGGTTTGTCAGAGTTCCTGAGTACTCATAGTCAAGCAGAGGTAGAGGAAGATGGCAGACGATAGGCAGCAAGTCAAAGTAGAACGCACCCGCCGCAGCCGCCGGATGAACGGCCAGGACCAGGAGTCCGCCCCAAACAACGGCCAGGCCTACCAGGAAGCCCAGGGAAACCTAGGAGCCATTGACGCCATCATTCAAGACATGGTAGCCCCCTCGACCGCCCAGGCCAGTGTCGTGCTGGGCAGCGATCAACCGCAAGACTCGTACACGCTCTCCAGCGAGGAACTGGTGCGGAACTTCCGCCAGCAGAGCGGGCAGTAAGCGAGAACCCGGCATGGCCCTCCGCGACCGCATCCACAGCCTGGAAACTGAATACGCCATCACGTTCTACGGAGAACAAGACGAGGATCACCGTCCGGGTCCCGGAACGATGGTGGATGTGCTGATGGACGCGGTCAGCGACAGTCACGGCACGCCGTCGAGTGCCTTCCTGGTGAACGGATCGCGGTTGGCGCACGATGTCGGCCACGCCGAATGGTCGCTGCCCGAATGCCGCAGCGGGCGCGAAGCAGCGGTGTACGACAAAGCCGCCGACCACCTGCTGATGCACACCCTGGTCCCCGTCGCGGAAAAGAGGCTCATTCGAGAGGGATTCGAGGGACGCCTGATCGTCGCCAAGAACAACGCCGACTCGTTTGGGAACACCTATGGCTGCCACGAAAATTACCAGATGCAGCACAACGCGGATCTGCTGCTGGAAGGTGATTTCTTGCGCTACGTGGCGCACAGCCTGATCCCCTTCCTGGTCTCCCGGCAAATCCTGACCGGAGCGGGCCGGATCATCATCGAGCGGGCGTTGAGCGCTCAGCGGGTGCGCTACGAGCTGTCGCAGCGTGCCGCGTTCATCCAGACGGTCGTCTCGCGCGACACCACCCGCTCGCGTCCTATTTTCAACCTGGGCCGCGAGGGCGAACCCTTCGCCGCGGGCAATGCCCGGCGGCTGCACCTCATCCTGGGCGATGCCAACCTGTCGGGCTGGGCGACGTGGATCAAGATGGGCAGCACCGGGCTGCTGCTCCGGCTGATCGAAGACGTGTTCATCGACGAGGTGCCCGCCCTGGCCGACCCGGTGAGCGCCCTCAGAACCATCAGCCACGATCTGTCGGGACACGTGACCGTGCCGCTGCAAAGTGGCGGCCAGGCCAGCGCGCTGGACATCCAATGGCGCTACTACGATCTGGCCGATGCCTATTTGAACGTGTTCGGGGCTTCGCCCGAAGACGAGGCCCTGATGGAAGCGTGGGGGCAGGCGCTCGAAGATTTTGGGCGCGATCCCATGCTGCTGCGCGACCGGGCCGACTGGGCCATCAAAAAGCACCTGCTCGACGCCTTCATGCAGCAGCGGGGCTGTTCGCTGCAAGCGCCGCCCACCGACCCGCAAATCCTGACCGATTTGCAGGCCTTCGACCTGCGCTATCACGAACTGAGCGCCGAAGGGTTGTACCACCGGGTCTACCCGGCGGATACCCTGCTCACCCGGCAGGAAATCGCCGAAGCGGAGGATAATCCCCCGCCGTATACCCGAGCGCGCATCCGGGGCGAGGCGGTCCGGCTCAGCCGTGAGAGTGGGCTGCACATCCACACTGAGCGGTGGACGGAGATCACCCTCGGAGACGCACCGCTCAACCTGGCCGATCCGCTGGAGTTCGATCACCCCGCCCTGGCCGCGTGGGATCGTCCCTGGTACAAGTTGGAGAAAGACATCGCGGAAGACCCTGACCGCCCCGTGCTCCACTACCAACTGGGGCGCTACTACCAGCGCTGCGGGCTGTACCAGCGCGCGGCCCAGGCGCTGCAAACGGCGGTCGAGCACGCGCCCGACGACGGCACGTATATTCACGAGCTGGCCCGCAACTTCAGCCTGATGGGGAGATACTCCGAGGCGGTGGAGTGGTTAGAGAAGTACAACGCACTGGCAGAGCAGCGCCGGGACGGAGATCACCACGACTATTCAAGTCTGGCCTACGCCTACCGCCACCTGGGGGACTACTCCAAAGCTCTCCAGTGGTATCGCAAGGCGGCGCAGAGCGATACGACGTCGCGCCCCCTGGCCTATCGCGGAATCGGCATGGTGCACCTGATGCGCGGCGAAATCGACAGCGCCGCCACCTATTTCCAAAAATCGTTGAACACGTCGAGCGAGCGGCTGGTGTCCAGCGTGGGACTGGGCGCCATCGAGTGGTCGCGCGGCGAGGCAGCGCGGGCACGCCGCCTGTTCGGCGAGGCCCTGGCCCTGCCCGCCCATCGCGCCGAGTTCGGTCTCACGGCCAGCACCGTCCGCTATGTTTGGGCCGTGGCGCAGCTTGGGCTGGAAGAAGAGACCGGGCTGGACGCGCTCAACACGGCGCTGCATACGCAGACCGCAGACGCCATCGACGGGGTGTTCCTGGCGAAAACGCTGCTCCGGCTGCTGGCGCAGGCGGAGAATGCCCCCCGCGACGCCGTCACCGGGCTGGCGCTGGTCGAGCCGGTCCAGGTCATCCTGGACCCGCCCGATACCGCCGAACTGCCTGCCATGCCGGAGCGCACTCAGCACTGGCTGGACAACGCCCTGCGCCATCCCTCGCCGGACATCCGGGCGCAGGCGGTACGGGCGCTGGGATGGCATCTCGACACGGGACAGCCATCCTACGCCGAGACCTGGCTGCGCCGGTTGGTCGATCAAGACCCTGCTCCCGACGTGCGGCGCGCCGCCGTCCAGGTGTTGGGCCGTCTCGGCAGCACCGACGACTTGATCCGGTATCTGCAAGACGACAGCCCGGTCGTGCGGTGGGAAGCACAAGCCGCGCTGGAACGGTTCTACCGGCCCGATCCTACCCCGGCAGGAGTCGTGGAAATCAGTTCGACGGTTTCGGGCAGCCCGCTGGACGATGCGCGCAGCCGGGCGGTAGAGCTTCTGGCCGAGGATTCCTCCGATTCTGATCTGCCCGACTGGTTGGTCGATTCTCGGTAAAGGTGGTGGTCATGCCGGTGCTGACGTTCGTAGACGAACAGGGACAGGATCGCAGCGTGCAGTTTGCCGAGCGGGAAGAAATCCGGCTGGGCATGGACGAGGCGTGGAGCAGCCTGGCCCTCCCCCCGGCTCCAGACGTCACACCGCGCCACGCCGTGATCGCCCGTTCGCTGATAAATCGCCTGCTGCTGGTCGTAGACCTGAGCGGGAACCAGACCTGGGTCAATCAGCACCCGGTCGTGAAGATCCGTACCCTCCGCCAGGGCGACCGGCTGCGGATCGGGCGGTGCGAGCTGACGGTGTGGGAAATCCAGATCGCGCGGCTGAAACCCGGCGATCCGGCAGACGGGAAAAAATGCCCGGTATCGCGCCGGGCGCTCAACGTTGGCGACGAGGTGATCGCCTGCCCCGGCTGCGGCGCGGTGCACGAGCGTGACGCCTGGTTCCTGATCGAACGCTGCGCGGCGGGCTGCGGCTACCCCAACCGCGAGGTCATTATGAGCACGCTGCCCGCGTGGATGCAGATCGAGCGCCACCTGGACCAGGACTCGAAGCTGATCGAGCGGATCGACAATGGCAAGGTGCTGCAAAACGGGCAGTTCTGCCAGGCGAACCAGGCCCGGGACCAGGTCCCGTTCCAAAAGGGCCAGAATGCCGTCTTCTGTCCCGCGTGCCAGACGCCGTTTCACCTCGAATGTTTTGTCACGCTGCCCACCTGCCCGGTGTGCCAGTATGACATTGCCGACCTGATCGACCGCGCCTTTCGGGCGCACGAGTCTGCGTAGGACCAAGGACCATGACCCCTGACGACGAGTCCCTGATCACGATCAGCGATCCCGACGAGGACCGGTATGCCCGGCTGCGCCTGATGGAGGGCTACCGGCAGGAAACGCTCGCCCAGGCGCGCATCATGGTGGTGGGCGCGGGGGCGTTAGGCAACGAGGTGCTCAAGAATCTGGCGCTGTTGGGCGCGGGGCACCTCATCGTCGTGGATTTCGACACCATCGAGATCTCGAATCTGACGCGCTCGGTGCTGTTCCGGCAGGAGGACGCCGGGCGGAGCAAAGCCGAAGTCGCCGCCGAGCGGGTCCGGCAGATCAACCCAGACGTCACGATCATTCCCATGCAGGCTGACGTCGTGTACGAGATCGGACTGGGCGTCTTCCGCCAGATCGACCTGGCGCTCGGCTGCCTGGACAACCGGCTGGCGCGGATGGCGCTCAACCGGGCGTGCTGGCGCGTGGGACGCTCCTGGATCGACGGCGCACTGCAAATCGCCGACGGCTCGGTGCGCGTGTTCGTCCCGCCCGACGGCGCGTGTTACGAATGCCTGATGACCAAGCAGGATTACGCGCTGGCGAACCAGCGCTACGCCTGTCCGCCCGCGACGACCATGGAAGGGGTGGCCATCACTACGCCCATGTCGGCTTCGATCATCGGGGCGATGCAGGTGCAGGAGGCTGTCAAACTGCTGCACGGCCAGCGGTGGGAGAACAGCCAGGGTGTGTATTACAGCGCCGAGACGCTGCGACTCACTCACGTAGACTATCCGCGCCGCCAGGACTGCCCGGCGCACGATCCGGTCGGGCGGGTGATCAGCCTGCCCCTCAGCGCCGCGCGGAGTACGGTGGGACAGATCATCGAGGCGGCGCAGGAGCACCTGGGCGACAAGCCGGTGCTGCTGCTGCCCGATCAAATCGTGACCTACCTCTTCTGCCCGCAGTGCGACCGCATGGAAGAAGTCTATCGCCCGCTGCGCGAGGTGGTTCCGAACGATATTCTGTGCCCGGAATGCCAGGTGGCGCGGGTCTACGATGTCAAGAGCACCCTCCCCGCCAACGACCAGACGCGCGATCTCCCGCTGGCGCAGTTGGGCATCCCGGCCTTCGACATCTTGGAAGTGCACGCGGGGCGGCAGCAGGTCTGGCTGGAATTGACCGGCGATCAAGCCGGTTGGGCGTAGGAGGACGTATGCAAGACAGCATCCGGTTAGGACGCTTGCGCGACGAATTCGAGCTGATGCAGGCGCTGCTCACGCCCTATTCGCTGGTCGAATTCTGGGTGGCCGACCTGTCTGCCGAAGAAGCGCCGGAATTTCTGCGGACGCAAATGTCGTTCGACGTGATCACCGGCGGGTTTCCCGGCTTCTTGACGCCGCCGGAATTCGCGGACCGGTCGCCCGATCTGCCGCCGGAGAAGTATCTGATCAAGTTCAACTGCCGGGGCCTGTGGCGGCAGAAGGACGGCAGCATCGTCCCGGCCCCGTACCACCTGATGGAAGTCGTGTTTGGGGCGGACTATCCGAGCAAGCCGCCGACCTTCGTCTGGCTGACGCCGATCTGGCACCCGAACCTGAAACAGCCGTACATCTGCCTGGAAGGACGGCCCTTCGCCGTCGGCTGGACGCTCGACCTGATTGTGCAGGAAGTGGGCCGCCTGGTGCAGTACCAGAGCTACAACGTCAAGGACCCGCTGAACGGCGAGGCTGCCGAATGGGCCCGCCAGAACGCCCACCGCTTCCCGGTCGATGATCGCGATCTGCTGGACAGCCGGGTGAGAGTCGGCGCGCCCTCGCCGGACGGCGGCAGCGTGGTCGAAGTGATCGGCGATCATCCCGATGCGGACGATCCGGAGCAGTTGGTCGAAATCGTGAGCGAGTGATCCGATGAACGAATCCGACATCATCGTCAGCTACATCGAGCGCAAAGGTTGGCGGTCCGCGCGCGTCAACGGCGGCTGGCACCTCCGGCAGACGGAGGGCGAGGCGGAGTTTTTTCTCAGCTTCACGCCCTCGTGGATCTGCCTGCAAGCGCCGTTGAATCACCGGCTCGACACCACCGGCTGGGACGACGGCCAGTGGGTGCGCCTGTATCGCGATCTGCTCCGGCACAACGAAGCCCTGTTCATGAGCAAGTTCTGCCGGGATCACACCGGTGCGCTGACGCTCCAGGTGGAACTCCCCAACAGCGGCAGCATCCACCGGATCGACTACGCCCTGGACGCGCTCACCCGCACGCTGGCGCAGTACGGCGCCAATCTCGGACGGCAGAACGGGGGCGACGT
>CAYRWY010000009.1:14258-35685 GCA_964427955.1 uncultured Anaerolineaceae bacterium | reverse complement strand
CCCGCACGCTGGCGCAGTACGGCGCCAATCTCGGACGGCAGAACGGGGGCGACGTGGACCGGACTTCGAAAGACCTCTATTTCGAGGCGCCGCCCGGCATTCCGCACGAGGTCATCGCGTATTATCTGCGCGCGGTCGAGCCGCATGGCTGGGGCGCTCGCAGCAAGCCCAAGGGGATCACCTGGCCGCTCGGCTACAAGGGCCAGCGTATGTTCGAGGTATACCTGACCGTCACCAAATCATGGTCGTATTTTCACATCCCCTCGGTGTTGGAAGCACCCGCCTACCCCACCGAGGAGCATCTCGCCGTCCAACGGGCGTTTCTGGAATATCTGCTGCAAATCAACGACGCCTGGTATCTCGCCAAGATCGGCATGAACGAGGCTCACCAGGTCCTGGTCATGCTGGAAATCCCAACGCAAGAGCTGGATTTCGAGATGTTCCGGCTGGTCACGCGCCTGCTGGCCACCTACCTGGACCTCTATGCACGCGAAATTCAGCTTATGTCGCTGCTCCCGTCAGATCGGAGCTTACTGGAAAAGTTAGTGGCGGTCTAGTGTATTCGTCCGTAGGGTAATGCTCAGGAGGATCAAGGAATGGCTATTCAAGTGATGTTGGAAGATCATACCGGCAACAAGCGTCACCAGGTCAAGATGGCGGACAAGGCCAACGTCGAGAAGCTGATCCCGGCGACCGTCACCGCCCTGGGCCTGCCCATGACCGACCAGGCCGGGCGCCCCATGACCTATCACCTCAGCTACCGGGGACGCCGTCTGCAAGAAGAGGAGACTCTGACCTCGGTCGGGGTGCAGCCCGGCGAAACCCTGACGTTGGTTCCGGAGATGATCGCAGGCTAAGACGCTCTGGCGGCGTGGTTCAGCGGGGTGGCTGGAACCGGTGGGGACCATCAGCCACCCCACCCTTCACTATTTTTCGCGTGCAACGTGTCAGGTATGGGAGATGGGGCGATGAAATACTGCCGGGTGGTGCTCGAAAGCCCCAGCCGCGGGCGGATCTACCAGAAAGACTTCGACGAACAGCACGTCTTTGGACCGCTGGTCCAGGTCCTGATCAGCGAGTTAGTCAAGCAGAGCGTCGTCAAAGAAGGCGAACTCTACCGCGCGCTCGTCATCCCCCGCTACGAAGACACCCTGATCCAGAATCCGATCCTCCGGCGGGACCCGGTCCGGGCGCAGATGGCTCGATCTGCGTGGCTCACCCTGGAATTCGAGGCGGGCGCAGAGCACGATCAGCCGCCCCTGACCTTTTTTACCCTGGAACTGCGTTTTCCGGACTCAGGATTCGTTTACACCCAGGACTTTCAAATCCTTACCCTGGATTACCTGTGGCAGAATCTGCAAACCGCCCTGCTGCGTATGCGCGTACTCCAGGACGGCGACCAGTACATCCCCCGGCTGTGCTTTCACGACGACGCATGGGCCAACTTCGAGGTGGAAGAGGTGCACTTCCCCGACGATGGCGACGAACCGCTGATCGAGCTGGTGGAGGTTGAAGAGTCGCCCCCGCCGTTCGCGCTGAAATCGCCGGACGACTTCGACGTGCTGGAAACCCAGGAAGTGACGCTGGTCAGCCCGGTAGAACTGCCCCAGACCGATCAGGACCGGCAAGACGAGCTGCGCATCTTCATCGCCCGCAACACCCTGGCCACGATCCAGGACCTGGCCCGGCGCGAAGTGCAGGTCGAACAAGGTGGCGCATTGGTCGGGTGCGTGTATCGCGATGCCCAGGCCGAGAGTCACTACCTGGTCGAGATTTCCGATCACATCGTGGCGGAGGGGGCTAACGCGAGCGCTGCCGAACTGCACTACAATTTCGACTCGTGGCTCCAGCAGCGCACCCAACTGCGCGAGCAGTATCCCGGCAAGCAGATCGTGGGTTGGTTCCATACCCACCTCGTGCGGATCGCCCTTCCTTCCGAGACGGACGCGGACCAGATCCAGACGACGGAACTGTTTTTCTCGCCGGAAGATCGCTTCATGCACCGCCGTTTTTTCAACGAACGGTGGTACGTGGCGATGGTACTCGGTCCGCAAGGCAATACGGCGTTTTTCCGGTGGTTTGGGGACAAGATCAGCGCCAGCCGCCGCTATTACGTGATTCCGCCAGAGGATCAAGGCTGCCATGCCCGATAACCCCGACGATGACGACCGGCTGATCGAGATTCTGCCCGATAGCACGCCACCGCGCGCGTCCGTTTTTACGCTCCACCAGAGCGCAGGCGGGCCGATGAGCTTCCAGGTGAGCGGCGCGCTGCCCTTCAAGAGCCACCCGATTCCGGGCTGGAAGATCGACTTTGGCACGTTGAACGTGCAGATGAACGACCTGGGGCGCTACCTGGCGGCCTATCACCAGGACGAAAACGAAGCCGGGCGCGCGGCGTGGCAGCACACGGCGCAAGAGATCGGCGCGCACCTCTACGACGGGCTGTTGAATTCGGACGCCCTGCTAGCCCGCCAGCTCACCGCCGCGCGCCGCCGGGCGATCCCGCCGGACGGTCTGCGGCTGGCGTTCGCCGGACCGCGCGAATTTCTGAGTGTGCCGTATGAACTGCTGCACGACCGGCGTGCGCCGCTCGCCGTGACACATCCGATCTACCGGCAGATCACCGGCCTCACGCCGCGCCGCCAACAGACTCTCGGTGATTTTGTCCACCAGCTTCGGTCACAGGGGGAGCCGCTGCGCGTCCTGCTGATCTCGTCCGGCGTCGCGCGGCTGGGGGCCGATCAAGAGATCGCCGATTTGCACACCCGGCTGCGGCAGGCGGCGGATCAGTCCGGGCTGCGCCTGGACGTGGAACGGCTGCGGCCCCGGAGCCAGGACGACATCACACAACGGCTGTCACACGGCATAGTTCACATGATCCATTACGTCGGGCAGGTCTACCATGATCGCCACGATCCCGAACAGAGCGGGCTGTTGTTTGCGGGAGATGAGCGGCTCGGCCAGTGGGTCTTCCCGCTGCCCGAACTGGCCCGGCGGTTGCAGTCGCAGGACACCCAGTTCTTTTACGCCAGCGCGTGCGTGGGCACACAGGAATGGGACCAGTACGTGCTGCGCGATCAGGATTATCTCGACCTGTTCGACCGGCTGACCCGCGCCGGAGTCCCGTACGTGCTCGGCTTCCGCTGGTACGTCACCGAATACAATCGCCAGCGGTTTACGGCGTTGTTCTACGACCACCTGTGGCAGGATGCACAGGTGGAGCCGGAACAGGCTGTTTTCCTGGCCCGGCGCGAGATCTACCGCCACGATCCCCAGGACGAGACCTGGGCTTTGCCCCTGCTGATCGCGCCCGTCATGACGAGGTGTCAAGTTCTATGAGTCTGCTGCGCCGCGTTGAACGTCCCACACCGCCGGAGGATGATAATCCCCGGAGTACGCCTCCCCAGCCAGGATCGCCCATCCGTGAGTTGTGGCACCACCGGGCGACCAGCAAACTGCTGTGCAGCGCCCTGACCCGCGATCAGCGTTTCCTGGTGGCGGGCAGCCTGGCAGGCGAAGTTCTGTTTTTCGATCTCGCCGGGCGGCTGCTGTGGACCGGGCAGGTTGAAGGAGGGGTCAACCGGATCGCGCTGGCCGAACAGGCGGAATGCTTCCTGACCGGCACGGTCGGCAGCGGCCACCACGCGCAGCTTTGGCACTTCAGCGGGCGGCTCCTGCACACCTTTGAAACGGACGGCAGTCCGTGGGGCATCGCGATCACGCCGGACGCCAGCCTGATCGCGGTCGGCTCGCTGGACACGCACCTGTACCTGTTCGACCGGGATGGCCAGCTCATCGTCAAACACCCGGTGCAAAGTCCCATCCGGCACGTGTCGGTCACGTCCGACGGCGACACCGTGCTGGTGAGCACCGAAGATCAGCGCGTGTGCGCCTTCGACCGGCATGGCCAGGAACGGTGGACGTTTACTACCGGGGGCAGTGTGTGGGCAGGCACGCGCCTCGCCGAAGAAGCGCGCTGCCTGGTGGCCGGATCGAATGATGGCTGCGTCTACGCTCTCGATTTCGGCGGGAATGAAATCTGGCGGTTCGATACCGGCGGCGCAGTCAACAACCTGGCCGTCACGCCCGACGGCAATACCTGCGCCGTCGTCGGCAAAGCCAACACGGCGTATCTGCTCAACAGCCAGGGGAACGTCCTGTGGGAGTACCAGACCGACGAGCAAATCTACGGATTGGCGCTGTCGCCGGATGGGCGTTTCATGCTGATCGGAACCAACGACAACCTGCTGTATCTGGTCGATCACGCGCAGCAGCACCGAGTATGGCAGCAGAAGTTCGGCGGGCGCATCTACGCGACGGCCCTGGCCCCCACCGGGCGCTTCTTCGCGGCAGCCTGCGCCGACCAGCACACCTACGTGTTCCACAACAGCACGGTGCACGATCAGGCTCCGGAATTGTTCGGCCCTGACAATCCACTGTTGATGCGGTGGATCGTGCGGCAGGTGCGCGACGATTACGCCGTCAGCCCACACCTGGGATTGGTGCGCTGGTTCAGCGAATTCGAGCGTTCCCTGCGCAGCCACCAGTTCGACGTCTGCCGGGCGCTGCTCCGCGAAGTCCACGAAGAAAACAGCCTCGGCTTGAGCGAAGGCGAACAGCAGTATACGCGCAGCCTGGAGGGGACTTACTGGCTGTTTCGCGGGATCGCCTTCCACCGCAGCGGGTATTACCCTGAAGCGCGGGAGTGTTACGAGCAGAGCCGGGCGATCCATGAAGCCACGCATAATCAGGATGGAGTTGGGCAGGTGTTGGCGGCGCTGTCCTCCCTGCCGGAAATGGCTGATGACGAAGCGGCGGAAGACAGCCCCGTCCAGGCCGACACGCAGAAGCTGCTGGACGAGATCGCGGCCCGGCCACGCGTCCTGGGCACGTCGGAAAAAGCCCTCGAACACCGGCTGGCGCGCGTCCCGGCTGACGAGCAGTTTCGGATTGTGGTGCTGGCCCGGCAGTCCGGCTACATCGCGCCGCTGGTGCTGGCACTGAAGGCCGAGGAGCGCATCGTCCGCGCGGCGGCCAGCGCCGCCCTCAGCCTGCTGCAACCGGGGCCGGATGACGACGTCTTGGAACAGATGCTCACGTCCGGGCAGTCGTTCGTGCGCTGGCAAGCCCTGCGCATCCTGCGCCACCGGGCCCACACCAACCCTGATGGCTTCGCCCCCACGCGAGAGCGGCTGTGGACCGCCATCGTCCCGACCGAACCCTTCACCCAGGCCGATACGTTGGTCCGGCGCGAAGAGGCGCTGCTCGCCAAAGAGGCCGGGCAGGAAGCGGATACCCCGTGGCTGATTGCCCGGCTGAGTGATCCCGATCCCGACGTGCAGATCGCGGCCATCGAGGCATTAGGCGCCGTGGGAAACCGCCGCGCCCTGCCCGAACTGGCCCGCGTCCAGAACCAGGTCGGGTTCCTGGGAGTTAGCACCAAAGCGGTCGCCGAGGAGGCGATCAACGCCGTCCAGAGCCGCTATCCACTGCCGCTGCTCCAAAAGGTGTACCTGTGCCGCGACAATCCCTTGCAGCAGGGGATGGTCCAACAAACTTCGCTGTTCCTGACCGATACGGACGTGGTCTACGGCATTGTCACGATCGATCACGTGCCGCCCGGCACGCGTGTTACCGCCCAATGGCGCCACCAGGGCACGACGCTGCAAGAAGAGACCAGCGTGATCGGTGAAGCCCCGGACCCGAGTATGGCCGAGGTGCGCGAGACGAATATCGTGCCCGAAGGACCAGCCCGGCGCTTTGGGAGTCCCTTCGGCGAAGACGACGACGATGAGCGCCCAGCACGCAGCCCGTTCGGACGCCCGGCTCCCACACCATCCGACCGTCCAGGGGCGCGTCCCCTGTTCGGGAGCGGTGCGCCGTCGCCGTTTGGAGGAGATCGGCCACGGTCGCCGCTGTTCGGGGCACGGCCCGGATCGTCGTCCGATCCCAACGAAAACGTCGAACCGCCGTCGTCGTCGCCGTTCAGGCAGGCACCGGAAGTCGAGTCGTACGACGACGAGGAGGCAGAGATTCCGGCGTTCCTGAGGAACCGGATGAGGCCGCCCGCGTCCCCTTCGGGTGCCGAAGAACCTGAGGAGTCCAACCTGCTGCGCCGCCTGTTGGCCGCACGGCGGACACCCCCTCCCGCACCGGCCCCGCCGCGCTCACCCTTCGGCGGCTTCCGACCCGGAACGCCAGCCCCAGCGCCGCGAGCACCAGGCGCTCCTCCCAGCCCCTTTGGCCGGGATCGGGCTGACCCAATGCCGCCCTGGCTGGCGCGAATGCGCGATGATCCGCAGCGTGATCGGCCCAGTGCCGCCCGACCCGGAGGACTTTTTGGCGGTCTGGGGGTGGCCCGGCGCAGCCCCACCGCGCGGCGCGTCGTGGTGTCGCTGCCCCGCCCAGAGACCGGCTGGGATCATGAGCTTTATCACCTGGAGATCGCCATCGACGGGGAAAGCCGGGGCAAGACCGAATTCAGGGTGATCGAGGCTCCCGCGCTGATAGGGCTGGAAACCGGCCTGGCCGGGTCCGCCGCCGAAAAGGATTTCGGCAAGACGCACGTCTTTTTGTCCAGCTCGCGCTATATCGACTGCCTGGCGTACCTCAAAGAGGCGCCGGTCAATACGCGGGTGGTGGGACGGCTGTATAACACCGTGTCCGGGGCGCTGCTGGGCGAAAGCGTGGCCATCACCCTCAAACAAGGCCGCCAGTCTATCCTGCTTTCGTGGGAAAATCCGGGTTGGCGGGCCGGGCACTACCGGATCGCCGTCTCCGTGACGCCCGGAAACGAGCTGATCACCGAAATCGAGCTGGTAGATCAACTTCACATCGGTCACCTCGTGCTGTGCCATGCCATCGATAACCAGAACGGCCCGATCGGGACGGAGTGGCCGTTCTATGCCGGGGATACCTGCTACTGCGTGTTGGAACTCGAAGACCCGCCGCCGGGGGTCGATGTGCAGGCGGAGTGGTACCGCAAAGACGAGCGTAGCGCGTCCGCCAAACCGCTGGCCTATCTCACCACGCCCGGCGGCCAGCAGCACGCCGTGTTCAACCTGTCAGGCGAATATGGCCTGCTGCGGCCCGGATACTACAGTGTGGTGATCCGAGGCAGTCACGTCGCCCGGCAGGAACGCTCCGTGGAGGTATTCCCCCATCCCCCCCTGCGGCGGCTGGGCCAGACGGCGCAACGCGTGATGGATAGGGTCAGCCCGACCACGCGCAATCTCCTCCTGACCGGTCTGGGTGCTGCCGGGGTGATCTTCGTACTGGCGCTGGCCGCGCTGCTGTTGGAGGCGGGCGTACAGGTCATTCTGGACCGCAGGGATCTGACGCGTGACGCCATGCTGACTCTGGGCCATGCGGTGGGACATCCCACGCCGCTGTGGGGACTGGCGTGGCTGGCCTTCGCCGCAGGATATGGCACGCTGTATACGCGCCAGGTCAAGGGCCTCGCCTCGACGGTGGAAAAAGGAACCTATGGACCGGCCAATCTGCTGTTGGTTTTCGCCGCCAGCACGCTGACCTGGACCATGCTGGGCACCATCGCCCTGGGGCTGGGCAGGTTATGGCCAGGCACCTGGTGGGGATTCTTCAAGTCCCTCCACTGGCTGGCACCGGGCGTAGTCGCGCTAGCACCATTGATCGGGGCCGCGTTCACCTATGGGATGCAGCGGAGAAATGAGAACGAGCCGTTTTACTGGGCGGTCGGCCAGACGGCGCTGCTACTGGCCGGGCTGGCTTTGATCGGCTATGCCGGGGCCTTCGTGGTCGGGTTCGGGTCCGGCCTGGTAGGGGCGATAGTCGGCGGGCTGCTCGACGCGGGAGGGACCAACAACAACCTGGGGCGCGCGCTGCTCATAGGGGGAACCAACCTGGGCTTCATCGCCGCCCCGCTCGCGGCGGGCGCGTACCTCTATCGCGCGCCACTCCAGGCCGGGTGGAAAGCCTGGATCGAGCAGGAAAAGACGATCGCGTATGAGCCTTACACGCCGCTTGAGTGGCTGCTCGACCGGACCAGGATTCCGCTCAAGAGGGCGGAATGCGCCGCCCTGGTGCCGCCCAGTGTGCGCGTGCTGGCAGGCTGGGGTCTGGCCGTGAACGTCTGGGCCGTACTCTTCGATCCTGTGACGATGCCGATCCTGAAATGGCTCTATAATCTTCAGGATCACCCGGCGCTGTCGACGCTGCACCTGAGCCTGGCGCTGGGGCTGCTGACGATCTGGCCGGGCCTGGTGTACGAGGCTCACCGCCTGATCCTGGTGCCTGGGCTGGACGACCACGACGCCCGGCTGGCCCGCTACTTCAGCGCCGGGGTCGGGTTAGCTCCGGCGGTGGCGTTGGGCTTCGTCGTCTGGCTGAGCCATACCCCGCTCGGACGCGAGTACCCGGCAGCCATCTCGATGTTCTGGGTCAACCGGATCGCCGAGATAGTCGTGCTGCTTCTCGGCGTGGGCTATACCGCACTCCTGAGTCCACAGTTCAAAGGGTGGCTGCGCGAGCTATCCCCAGGCAGGCGGGCCGTGGGACTGGCGATCCTGCTGGCCGCCGCGCTGCTGCCGGTCTGGATGGGGGCAATCCTCTTGATGATGATCCTGGGCGCGGTCGCCACCAGCATCTATGCGCTGAACGGCAGCCCTTGATCGGCGACCGGTTCCCGACGATTGCCTGCCGGTGTTCATTTACCCTTGCAACTCGGCCCAGTCGTGATATAATCGCCGCGCTTAATACCTTAGGAGAGAAGGATCGCCATGTCTGTACAAGATGCGCTGCAAATTATCCAGATCATCACCTCCATTGCTATGGTGATCATCATCATCGTCCAGGCACAGGGGCAAGGGGGTGTGGGCAGCCTGTTCGGTGGTGCAGATAACATGGGGATCACCAAGACGCGCCGTGGCCTGGAAAAAACCCTGTTCCAGATTACCGTGGGGCTGTCGATTGCGTTCCTGGCGAATGCGATCATCCAACTGCTGATCCAGAAACTCTAGGTCACTCGCACAGAGCCGGCGGGGCCAATTCTGGGTCTCATTCAAATGACTGGGGGGGTGTTTTGCGGTCACGCAGAACACCTCGTTCTGTTTTAGGAGGAGCCGATGCTCAAAGGGTTACGCTGGCCGCTGCTGGCGCTGTTGATGGCAAGCGGTCTTTTCATTCTCGCGTGGGTCACGCGTCCCGACAATACGCCTGACACCACTCCTGAACCGGCAACCGAAACCCCGACCCCGCTCACCATCTCCACACCGGTTCCTACCGCTGCACCCGACGTGATAGCGCCCACCCCGCTGCCCGCCGCCGCATCGACGGCTCCTGAAAACGTGCTGGTCGAGGCGCTGGTTGGGCAAATCCACAAGCTGAATCCGCTGCTGGCGACTTACAATGCGGTGGATCGCGATATCACGTCGCTGATCTTCGAAGGGCTGACGACCACCAATGACTTCGGGGAAATCATCCCCGACCTGGCGACGTCGTGGACGGTGTCGCAGGACGGATTGGAATATCTCTTCCCACTGCGCGAGGACGTGCTGTGGCAGGATGGGCTGCCCTTCACGGCTCAGGACGTCGTCTACACGATGGGCGTCATGAGCGATCCCCGCTTTCCGGGGGCCAAGACGCTGTATGAATTCTGGCGCACCGTCGAGGTCGATGCTTTGTCGGACCACCTGATCCGCTTCCGGCTGACGCAACCGCTGGCATCGTTCCCCGACCAACTGCGGGTCGGCATCGTCCCGGCGCACGTCCTGGAAGGCACGCCGGTCGAGACGTTCGGACAGCATCCGTTCAACCTGTCGCCGATTGGGACCGGCCCATACCAGATCGAGGCGCTCACCTCGTCCGAGGGGCAGATCGACGGCATTCAACTGCGTGTAGCGCCCGTCTACCGCCAGCGGCCCGAAGGCGCGGTGGGTTATGCCCTGGATCGCGTCGTCTTCCGCACCTATCCGAACGCCGAGGCGGCGCTGGAAGCCTACCGCCAGGGCGAGGTCAACAGCATCAGCACCATCAAAACGACCGAGCAGTCCGCCGCCCAGCAGATTCCGGGCCTCAGCCTGTACACCACGATCCAGCCGCACGTTGGAGCGCTGATCTACAACTGGAAAAATGACGAGGTGCGGTTCATCCGCAACCCGCGCGTCCGGCTGGCGCTGGCGCACGCGATCAACCGGGCCGATCTGGTGAACAAAGACCTAGCTGGCCAGGCCATCCTGGCGGACAGCCCGCTGCTGATGACGTCCTGGGCGTATGAAGCCGGTCTGGTCTGGCCCAGCTACGATCCGGCCCAGTCCAAAGCCCTGCTGGATATGTCGCAGGCGGCGTTTGAAGCGCCTTCGACGGAACCTACGGCGACGCCCGTGTCGGAAGAAAGCGGCGCGGTCGAACCAACCGCCACACCTGAAGGCGAGGTCACGCCCACCGCGACCCCGGAGCCAGCCGCCGCCGTCGAGCGCGCGATCACGATCCTGACGCTCGACGATCCGGCCCTGATTGCGCTCGCCAACGACATCGCGGCCAGTTGGGCGCAGGTCGGGTTCGAGGCCAGCGTCAAAGTCGTCGATGCGGGCAAGCTCCAGACCCGGCTGCAAGAAGGCAAATTCCAGGCGGCGCTGGTGGAGTTCAGCTTCGAGCCGAGCGCCGATCCTGATCCGTACGTCTTCTGGCACCAGGGACAGTATGGCACCGGTGAGAACTACGGCGGGATGGATGATCGCCGCATCAGCGAAACCCTGGAAGGCGCGCGGCGCGATCCCAACGGGATCAACCGCGTGGTTTACTATCACCGCTTCCAGGAGTTGTTCGCCGAGCGCGTCCCCGCCCTGGTGCTCTACTACCCCCTCTACATCTACGGGGTGGACGCGCGCCTGCAAGGCGTGCAGCTCGGCTTCCTGAGCACGCCCAGCGACCGGTTCCGGCATATCCAGGACTGGACGTTCACCACGCCCTGATTACACAGCCTGGCGGTGGGCCTCAAACCCACCGCTCTTTTTTCATTCGAGGGCAAACGTCACCGTGATCGACATGCCCACCCGCTGGACTCCTTCGCTGATGGGGGCATAGCCACCCCCGCCGCCGCCCCCGCCCCCACCCCCGCCGCCGCTGCCTTCGGAGAGGTTCACCGGCTCGCCGACCGACAGGCCCATCGCGCCCGCCAGCTTTTCGGCGCGAGTACGCGCATCGGCGACCGCGAGTTCGCGCGCCTGATCGACCAGCGCCGTAGTATCCGCGATGCCAAAGGACAGGCCACTGATGGCGTTCGCGTCCGCATCGACGGCGACCGCGATGATGTCGCTCACGCGATCCACGTCCCGAATCGTGACCGTCAGGCTGTTGGCCACCCGGTAGATCACCTGCGTCTGGTCGCCTTTGTAGGAGATGTCCTGGCCGACGGAAAAACGATTGGTGCGAAGGTCCTGTTCGGGGATTCCAGCGCCCAGGATGGCGGCGTAAAGACGGTTCATGCGCTCGTTACACTGCGCGATGGTCGCTTTCACGTCCTCGCCGCTGATCTGCACGCCCAGGCTCAAGGTCGCCACATCCGGCGCTTCGAAGACGGCGCCATAACCGGACACCGTGATGTACTGCTCCCGCGTGCTGTTTTGAGGCAGCGCCGAGGCTTCTGCCGAACGATCCCGCCAGTCGATGATGCCCACGATAGATACGATCAGCAGCGCGACAGCCGCTGCCGTCAAGATCCCGTTCCGGGCGAAGGTCATGATGTTTCCTCCTGAATATCGCGAATGGATATACCCGATGCTAACAGACTCGTGGAGCGTGCCGCCAGCTTTTTTCGCAGTTCACTCTTGACAGACGCCGTATCTTCGCTAAAATGAAGGCCACTAAGCCGAAGTGGCGGAATTTGGCAGACGCGCTACGTTCAGGGCGTAGTCCTCGTTCGGGGGTGTGGGTTCGAGTCCCACCTTCGGCATCAAGCTCAGGTGAAACGCCTGAGCTTTTTCTTTGCCCCAACGCGCGGCTTGTGGTACGTTTGACAGCATAAACCGGATGTATTTCGATCCAACCTATGAGCGAACAGCCACCCCTTCCATCCGACGATCAGGCCCCGCGTCCCGGACACCGCCGGGATCGCCAGCAGATCTCGAGTCTCCAGATTGTCTTCGCGACGATCTTGTCGATTGGACTGATCCTGGTGATCAACTACAGTGGACGAATCGCGCGCGGCCAGCAGATGGAGACCGAACGTATCCGCCTCCAGGCGACCATCGACGTGCTCGAACGCCAGAAATACGACCTGCTCAAGGCCCGCGATTACGCCGCCAACGATGCCAGCGTCGAGACCTGGGCGCATTCCGAAGGGAAGATGGTCCGCGAGAACGAGATCCTGGTGATCCCGGTCCCGGCAGGGGTAGTCGAGCCTACACCCACGCTGCCACCTCCCGTCCTGGTTTCCGCCCCACCGCCGGAGCCGGAAACACCCAAGTGGCACCTCTGGTGGAACCTGTTCTTCGATGGCGAGCCGCCTTTCTAAAATACCCTGTGAACCACTACAAAATCCCCCTCATCGCGTTGGCGGATGACGCGACCTGGACCGACTATGTCGAGCACCGGCTGCACGAGCACCGGATCGAGACGATGCGCCACACTGCCTCGAACTCCCTGCCCGACGATCTGATCGACGCCTATCCGGCCCTGCTGATCGTCGATGGCACCCAGGCGAATTGGGTCACGGCGATCACGCGGTTGAAGACCGATCAGGCCACGCGGCGCATTCCGATCCTGGTGATCGCGCCCGATCAGGTGCGCTTGAACGCCGCGCAGGCCGCCGGAGCGAATAGCGGCTTACTGCTCGACGAACTAGACGAGAAGCTGCTGTCCGAGATCGAGACGCACCGCCGCGTGCCCGATCCCGCAGTCCAGCACGCGCTGGACTGCCAATGCCAGGACGATCTGCCGCCACTGGCCCGGCTCGGCGTCGAGAGATTTAACGCCGGGGACTACTACGCCCAACATGATGCTTTCGAGGCGCAATGGCTGCAAGAACCCGGCCCGGTGCGCGATCTGTACCGGGCGATCTTGCAGGTCGGCGTCGCCTATTACCACCTGACGCAGGGCAACCCGGTGGGCGCGCTGCGCCTGCTGAAGCGCAGCGTCCAGTGGTTCGCGGTGCTGCCTGACGTCTGCCAGGGGGTGGACGTGCGGCAGCTACACGAGGATGCCCGGCGCGTGCGGATGGCCCTGCAAGCGGCTGACCCCGGCACCGATTTCGATTTGACGCTGCTCAAACCCCTCAAATTGATTGAACCATAGACAGGTAGTGATCCCATGCGCCCATCTCCTGCATCACGAGCACGACCGCATCCCCGACCGAAGAAAAGAGCAAGGCTGCACCACCCGCTGATCCTGGGAGCAGCGGTCAGCCTGATCCTGGGAGGCGCGTGCCTGCTGTTGATCGTCGCCGCCCTGGGCGTGCTCTACGCCAGCGGGAACGTCCTGCCAGGCGTCAGCTCGGTGGGCGTGGACCTGGGCGGGATGTCGGAAGCCGAAGCGGCGAATGCGCTCGACGGAGCGTGGAACAGCCGCGGTCTGCAACTGCGCGATGGGACGCGAGTCTGGGCGGTCTCCACCGCCGAACTCGGCCTCACCCTGGACGCAGCGGCGACCGCTGCCCAGGCCCAGGCGTGGGGGCGCGCGGACGGCGGATTATCCGGCGCGCTGCGCAGCTTCACCAGCGGGGTGGAGATCGAACCGGTACTGACCATCGACCTGGCGCAGCTCACCGTCTACCTGGACGGCGCCAAATCCTACGTCGATGTCCCGCCTACCAACGCGGGCGTCAGCCTGGTGAATGGGCAGGCCGTTCCTAGCCCCGCTGTCGAGGGCCGCGTTCTGGATGCCGTGGCGACGGCGGAACGGATGCGCGTGGACGCTGCCGGAGAGTTGGCGGATGGGGCGCTCGATCTGATCATGTCCGTCACCGCCCCGGCCATCACCGACGCCTCGCCCCTGGTCGCCCAGGCGAACGCCCTGCTGACCACCCCGTTTACGGTGAATGCCTACGACCCGGTCCGGGATGAGTGGCAGACGTGGAGCGCCCCGCCCGAGGTCTGGTCCGGCTGGTTGGCCGCCACGACTGCGCCCGGCACCGAGACCGGACTGTCGCTGGCCCTCATGCCCGACGGACCGACGGCTTTTTTGCAGTCGAGCAGCAGTCTCGGCGACGAACGCTACCTTGAGATCAATCAAGCGGTGGCCGCGATGCAGGAAGCCGCCGCGCATGGGCAGACGAGCGTTACCGTCCGGGTGTGGCACCACCCGACCACCACCACCGTGCAATCCGGCCAGACGCTCGCGTCTATCGCCGAAGAGGTCGGCATCCCCTACCCTTATCTCGAAGACGTCAATCCTGACATCAACGTCAACGCCTTGGCGGTCGGGCAAACGTTGAGTCTGCCGTCAAAAGACATTCTCGTCCCGCTGGCGCCGATCCCCAACAAGCGGATCATCGTCAGCCGGTCGCAGCAGCATCTCTGGGCCTACGAAAACGGGCAGGTGATCTTCGATTGGGTCATCTCGACCGGCTTACCCAGCAGCCCGACCGCCCTGGGCGTCTTCCAGATCCAGTCGCACGAACTCAACGCGTATGCCGACCAGTGGAACCTGTATATGCCGCATTTCATGGGCTTCTATCACCCCGGGCCTCATATGGACCTGATGAACGGATTTCACGGCTTTCCGACGCGCGGCGGAGGTTATCTGCTGTGGAGCGGCGATCTGGGACATCCGGTGACTTACGGCTGCGTACTGCTGAGTTTGGAAAACGCGGAGACGCTGTATAACTGGGCAGAAGAGGGTGTGGTCGTCGAGGTCAGAGCCTGATCGGCACCACACCCCCGTGAGTGCGGCTAATAATCGGGCTTGTCGATCAGCCCCATGTCGTACAGCGGCCAATAGCTGGCGCGGGCGATCCCTTTGATCGTCGAACGCTTGACGGGGCCAAAGGTGTGGCTGTCCAGGCTGCGGCTGCGGTTGTCGCCCAGGACGAAGTATTCATCCGAGCCAAGCTGCCATTCTCCATCACACGCGTGAGAAGTGCAGTAGCTCAACACGTAAGGCTCGTCCAGTTCCGTACCGTCGATGAACACCCGACCACTGCGGATGACGACCGTTTCGTTGGGCAAACCGATGACGCGCTTGATCAACAGCTCGTCGGGCGTGGTCGGGGAATCGAGCACGATCACGTCCCCGCGCGAGGGTCCGGAGACCAGCATCGAGATCCGGTCCACAATCACGCGCTCGCTGGTATGGAAATTCGGCTCCATGCTGGCGCCATCCACCACGTAACGGGGCAGGAAAGTGTCCATCGCCACCCGCACCAGGACCACAATCAGCACCAGTTGGATGAGTTCCTTGAGCCAGGAGGTCATATGAACAGGCTGCTCCTCGTGATGTTCGACATCTTCCGGCATCTCCTGGGGTTGAACCTCAGACTCAGGCCAGTTCTCCATCCCTCGACCTTCTTTCGCGTGTTGAGTATTCCGATAATCTCCAAGATATTATAGCTCCAATTAGCAGCATGGTGACTGTTTTTTAGCGAACTCTCATTTTTAGACAACACTGATTTTACGGTACAATCCGAATTTGCCGTTGTTAAACACGCTACTGGAGATAACGACTATGCATATTCTGGTCACAGGCGGTGCGGGTTACGTGGGATCAGCCACCGCCGCCTATTTTCTGGCGGCAGGTCACCAGGTCACCGTCCTCGACAGCCTGATCAAAGGCCATCGCGCCGCAGTACCCGCCGCAGCGAACTTCATCCAGGCCGATCTGAGCGATCCGGCGGCCCTGGATATTGTGTTTCAACTGCACAACTTTGACGCGGTAGCGCACTTCGCCGCTTTCATCGAAGCGGGCGAATCGATGAAGCTGCCCGGCAGATATTTCAACAACAATGTGACCAATACGCAGCACCTGCTCGACGCGATGATGCATTATGGCGTCGAACGCTTCATCTTCTCGTCGTCTGCGGGTGTCTACGCCAGCAAAAATGCCGCGCTCAACGAAGACGATCCGGTGAGTCCGGCCAACGTCTACGGCGAGACCAAGCTGATGATCGAGCGGATGCTGCACTGGTACAACCAGGTGCACGGGCTGCACTATGCCGCGCTGCGCTACTTCAATGCCTGTGGGGCGATGCTCGACGCGCAAGGAAATGCCGTGCGCGGTGAAGATCATCACCCCGAGTCGCACGTGATCCCGCTGGCACTCCAGGTGGCGCAGGGCAAACGCGACGCGTTCTACGTCTTCGGCACGGATTACCACACCCCGGACGGCTCGTGCATCCGCGATTACGTGCACATCGAAGACCTGGCCACGGCCCACGTCCTGGCGCTCGAAGCCCTGGGCAACGGGCGCGACCACATGATCTACAATCTCGGCAACGGGCGCGGGTACAGCGTGCGCGAAGTCGCCGCGACCGCCAAAGAGATCACCCACAACGACTTTCAGGTGATCGAAACCGACCGCCGCCCGGGCGACGCCGATATGCTGGTCGCGTCATCCGAGCGGATCAACGACGAACTGGGCTGGGAGCCGCGCTACCCCGACCTGCGCGACATCATTGCCTCGGCGTGGCAGTGGCACACGACCCACCCCCGCGGCTACGACGATCAGCCGTCCAGTTAGGCAAGGCAGTCCCGAATGCACATCGCGTTCAATGGCTGGTTCTGGAACCAACCGCACACCGGCAGCGGCCAGTATGTGCGCCATCTGGCCGCTGCGCTGTCTCAGGTGGCTCCCGAACTCCGGCTGTCGCTGATCGTGCCCGATCACCTGCGGCTGGATCACCTGCCGGATAACCTGGACGTGCTGCCCATTCGGACCCGCTTCGGCGGCGACCTGGCCAAAGTGTGGTTCGAACAACGCGCCTTTCCCCAGGCCGTCGCCCGGCTGCGTCCTGACCTCGCCCACGTGCCCTACTGGGGCGCACCGCTCAGCTCTCCCGTTCCGCTGGTCTGCACCGTGCTGGACGTGATCCCGCTGGTCGTGCCGCCGTACCGGGTGGGGTTCAAGAACCGCCTGTACACCAGCCTGGAGGTCGCCGCCGCCAGAGGCGCCGCGCACCTGCTCACAATCTCGAAAGACAGCCAGCGCGACATCGGGCAGCACATCGGCGTCCCCGCCGAGCGCATCACGGTGACGTACCTGGCCGCCGAGCCGGTCTTCCAACCCGAACCGGATGGCGAGCGGGATGCCGCCGTCCGTGAAAAGTACGGGCTAGGTGACGTTGACGATTTCGTGCTGTACCTGGGATCGTATGCGGTGCACAAAAACGTCCGGCTGCTGCTGGCGGCATACACGTACGTGGCGCAGGGACTGGGACCGGACGTGCCGCTGGTCCTGGCCGGACATACTCCGGCGACCTGGGGCACCGCGCGTTTTCCCGATCTGCCCGCCTACATTCAAGAAAACGGCTTGAGCGACTTTGTGCGCTGGATTGGCCCGGTTGACGAGGCGGACAAGCCCGCGCTGTACCGGCTGGCGCGCGTGTTCGTCTTCCCCAGCCGGTACGAAGGGTTTGGCTTCGGTCCCCTGGAGGCGATGGCGAGCGGGACGCCCGTGGTCGCGTGCGGGACGTCGTCCGTGCCAGAGGTGGTCGGCGACGCCGCGTTTCTGGTCGAGCCCAACGATTCCAAAGCGATGGGGGGCGCGATCCTCTCCCTGCTCTCTCAGCCCGCCCTGGCGGACGACCTGCGCCGCCGGGGTCTGGTCCGCGCCCAGACCTTTAGCTGGCAGAAGACCGCCGCCGACACCCTGGCGGTGTACGAACGTCTCATCAAACGCTAATCTCAAGCTGCCTCAGTCCGTGGTCAAATGAGTCTCAGTTTTCTACAATCGATCTATCTGCACTTCAGGCTAGGGAAGGCCACCATGAAACATTTTAGAGTTTTCCTGGCTGTTTTGGTCATCATCGGCAGCGCCGCGACAGCCGTCGCCAACCTGCCGCCGGTCATGGCCCAGGAGGGCGGCGGCACGACGTACACCTGGGCGGGCACGGTCGATGCTCCCGACTTTCCCGCCGGGATGGAATGGATCAACACGTCGGCGCCGATCCGGATGGCGGATCTGCGCGGCAAGATCGTGCTGCTGGACTTCTGGACCTACGGCTGTATCAACTGCATTCACGTGATTCCCGACCTCAAGCGGCTGGAAGCAGAGCATCCCGATTCGCTGGTGGTGATCGGCGTGCACTCGGCCAAGTTTACCAACGAGGGAGAAACCGCGAACATCCGGCGCATCGTGCAGCGGTACGAGGTCACCCACCCTGTGCTCAACGACAACCAGTTCATCGTGTGGGATGAATACAAGATCAATGTCTGGCCGACCTTCATGCTGATCGACCCGTTCGGCAAAGTCGTCGGCCAGCTTCCAAGCGAAGGGGTCTACCAGACATTGGCGCCGATCATCGCGACGATGGACCAGGAATACCGCGCGGCAGGGGTGCTCAACCTCAACCCACTGCCCATGCTCGCGCCGGAAAGTGCCAGCAACCCGGACACGACGCCGCTGCGCTATCCTGGCAAGGTCCTGGCCGACACCCCTGGCAACCGCCTGTTCATCAGCGACAGCAACCATAACCGGATCGTGGTCGCCGCGCTGGACACCTACGAAGTGCAGGACGTCATCGGCTCCGGCACCGAAGGGTTGAAAGATGGCAGTTACGAGACGGCGCAGTTTTTCCGCCCGCAGGGGCTGACCCTGGACGGAAACACCCTGTACGTCGCGGACACCGAAAACCACGCGCTCCGGGCGGTCGATCTCGACACCCGCACCGTCACCACCACCGCCGGAACCGGGCAGCAGGGCCATGATACTGATCAGGGCGGCCCCGGCCCCCAGACGGCCCTCAGTTCGCCCTGGGACGTCGCTGCGTATGACGGCAAGGTGTATATCGCGATGGCGGGCACGCACCAGTTGTGGGTCTACGACCTCGCCAGCGGCACGGTCAGCCCGTACGCAGGCTCAGGACGCGAGGGGCTGGACGATGGCAAGCTGCGTGACAGCACGATGGCCCAGCCGAGCGGGATCGACACCGACGGCACGCTGCTCTACTTCGCCGATCCCGAAGCCAGCGCCATCCGCACTGCCGATCTCAATCCGGACGGGAACGTCCAGACCATCGTCGGAACCGGGTTACCCGACTTTGGCGACGCCGATGGCACCGGAAAAGACGTGCGGCTCCAGCACGCACTGGGCATCACGGTGGCGGACGATGGCTATCTCTACGTGGCCGACACCTATAACAGCAAGATCAAGCGCATCGATCCCAAGACCCGCGAGAGCGTGACTTATCTCGGCACCGGCGAAGAAGGGGCCGCCGATGGCGAGACGCCGACCTTCTACGAGCCGGGCGGGATCGATTATGCCAACGGCAAGCTGTACGTCGCGGACACGAATAATCACGCCATTCGCGTGATCGATATGGCTACCCATACCGCCAGCACGGTGCAGTTCCCGAACGCCGACCGGCTGGTGAGCACCGCCTCTTCGTTCTCAGGTTTTGGCGGGTTCGGCGAAGTGCCGACCACGCTGCCGCCGCAGACCGTCACCGCCGGGGCAGGATCGATCGTGATCAACGTCACCATGCCGGACGGTTACAAGTTCAACCACGCTGCGCCGTTCACCGCGATCTGGACGGAAAGCCCCGTCGTGCAGATTCCCGCCGAATCACGCGAGCTGCGCACGAAAGACCCGGTGATACCGCTCGAAGTGCCTGTTACTTTCGTGGCGGGACAGGCCGATCTGACCGTCGATCTGACCATCTACTGGTGCGAGGGCGTCAACGAATCGCTGTGCTTCGTGGATCGCTCCAAACTGACCATCCCGCTGACGGTGCTTCCGGACGGGGACAGCCACACCGTCACGCTGGAACGTGACCTGGTTCCACCCACTGTCCAGGGCACACTGGGCTAGAACAAAAAGCGGGGCGCCTCAAGAGAAGCGTCCCGCCGTATTTTCGGCACCCAGCCTTATGGGGAGCTTTGCGCCGTCGCTACCACCGGCTCGGCCACCACCAGCAAACGCCCCTGGTACGTCCGGCTCTTATTGTCCCACTCGGTACAGGTAATGAGCGTCAGGCGGCGGCGGCCATCCTGGGCCAGCCAACTGACGTCGTTGGGATCGACCCGCTCAATATCCGTCACCCGGAAATGCTCCTCGCGAATACCTTCGCGCAAGATGATCAGGTCGCCCAGCTTGGCCTCAAACAGGTGCGCAAATGGACCGGGGGCGCCGGTATAACTCTCGACGTGACCCGCCAGAACAATATTGCCGCCGGGATCGTCCAGCCAACTGGTTCCCACCAGATGCCCAACCGAGTCGCCGAGATGGCGCGTCTCCCAGGTCCCCTGGATACGCCCGGCAGGGATCACCGGGGCGCTCATCGACGCGCCAGGAAACGCGATCAGGCGCACCGGGGCGCTGGTATCGGGTGTGGGCGTCGGCAGCACGTCCTGGCGGGTGAGCACTTCCACCCCCGGGATGGCGGTGGGAGAGGTCGGGTGGTGGAAGCTGGGGAAGACCGAAACGCCCATACGCCACAAGGCAAATATCAGCACAACGAGTTCCAGGCTCAACATGAAACAGGTCTGCGAGGTAAAACGTGTACGATGCTTGTAGGGCGAGCCGATCACACACTACTCCCGGAATGATAGATGTATCGATTATACCCTCCTCACCCCAACCGCGCACCGGATTCTTTGCACAGACGTCCCCAAGACCACGAGTTACCACTTGTCGTGCCCAGTCACGTCCAGTATAATGCGGACGCTGCCTTAATGATTCACCTAGCAGGTTGTTGAATGCCCGTAACGCGCTGATCCCCCTTTTGGTCCTACCCGACTCCAGGTCGATAGTTCCTTCTACGTGCTCTCCTGCACGTAGTCTTGGCAAAATGTGCCTGTCTCTACCGGTTGTGTTATACTCCGCAAAGGCCGAACAAATGTTCCGGCGATCCTGAACAACTTGGCACCGGGAGTCACCGCATGACGACTGCTACCAAAAGTGAGTTTACCGTCAAGAACGCTTACCAGTACAACCACCAGAGCGCCGCACGCTGGATCACGTCGCACATCTGGCGCTACAAGTGGTTGTTCATCCTGGCCATCGTGTGCAGCGCCGTCGATTTTTTCGCGTATTCGCAGAGTCCGATCCTGGTCGGCAAAGCGGCAGAGGAACTCTTCCACCCGACGGGTGAAAAGAACCTGCTGCTGAAGATCGCGCTGGGCGTATTGGCCGTCCAGACGTTGAGCAGCGTGGCGTTTCTGACCGGCAGCCTGCTGATCGAGACGCTGGCGCAGCACCTGGAAGCCGACTCGCGCCAGGAGCTGTACACCAGCCTGCTGGGCAAGAGCCAGACCTTCCATGATCGCCAGCGCGTGGGCGACATCATGGCGCGTGCCAC
>CAYRWY010000009.1:0-14158 GCA_964427955.1 uncultured Anaerolineaceae bacterium | reverse complement strand
AGAGCCAGACCTTCCATGATCGCCAGCGCGTGGGCGACATCATGGCGCGTGCCACGGACGACGTACGCCAACTGAATTTCATGCTCAGCCCCGGCTTGCGCTTCATCTACGAGACTTTCATGGGCATCTTCGTCCCGCTGTTTTACATCGCGACCATCCGCCTGGATATGCTCATCATCCCTGGCGCGTTCGTGGTGGTGTATTTCTTCGTGGTCAAGCGTTATACCGCCCGCCTCAACCCGGTGGTCACTCGCCAGCGCGACCAGTATGGCAAGCTCAACGCCGGGCTGGAAGAGACGCTGTCGGGAATCGAGATCGTCAAAGCGAGCGTGCAGGAATCGTACGAGCGTGGGCGCTTCCGCCGCAACGCCCGCGCGTTCCGTGATGCCTTCGTAGAACAGGGGCATGTCGAATCGCGCTACCTGCCGCTGCTGATCTTCGCGGTGACGCTGGGGCTGACCTTCCTGCACAGCATGATCCTGTACCGGGACGGCACGCTCACCCTGGCTGAGATCATCGCCATCATGGGGCTGATGAACGTGCTGCGCTTCCCGGTCTTCATCTCGATCTGGTCGTTCTCGCTGCTCCAGCAAGGGTTGGCCGGAGCGCAGCGCATCCTGAACATCGTGCGCGCCGAGACCGAACTGGACGAGAACCGCGGCGGCTATGGCCAGCCGATCAAGGGCGACATCAAGTTCGAGAACGTCACCTTCTTCCACGAAGGCGACGCCGAAACGCCCATCCTGGAAAACCTGTCGTTCCATATCCAGCCGGGCCAGACCGTCGCCATCGTCGGACAGACCGGTTCCGGCAAGAGCACGCTGGTGCAGTTGATCAACCGCACCTACGACGTGACGTCCGGACGCATCCTGATCGACGACGTAGACGTGCGCGAATGGGACCTGAACACGCTGCGATCCCAGATCTCGAAGATCGAGCAGGACGTGTTCCTGTTCTCGCGCACGGTGGCCGAGAACATCGCCTTCGGCGCGCCGGACACGCCGCAGGAAAAGATCGAGCAGGTCGCGCGCGAAGCCCAGGCCCACGACTTCATCACGACCTTCGCGGAAGGCTACCAGACCAAGGTCGGCGAGCGCGGGGTAACGCTGTCGGGTGGGCAGCGCCAGCGCCTCGCCCTGGCCCGCGCCTTCCTGAGCAACCCGCGCATCCTGGTCCTGGACGACTCGACGAGCGCCATCGACAGCGCCACCGAGGACGAGATCCAGAAGGCCATCCGGCGCGCGCAGCAGGGACGCACCACCCTGCTGATCACGCACCGCCTTTCGCAGATCCGCTGGGCCGACGTGATCCTGGTG
The DNA here is from genome assembly GCA_964427955.1 of uncultured Anaerolineaceae bacterium. GTDB lineage: Bacteria > Chloroflexota > Anaerolineae > Aggregatilineales > Aggregatilineaceae > JACRBK01. The sequence continues at coordinate 12,842 of CAYRWY010000009.1, read as the reverse complement.
ATCGATCACGGCGAGCTGGTCGGAGTCGGTTCGCATGACGACCTGCTGCGCACCTCGGTTCCGTACCGGCGCATCTTCGCGCGTTATGACGTGGCCCTGCCACCCCTGGACCCTGCCGCCCAACCTGCGCTGGCCGCGCAGAATGCATAGGAGAGAAGTCGATGGGCTTCATCATGGACGGCCTCGACGCCGAAGAGTATGACCGTACTTACAGCGACCGCCAGTTGGTGCGGCGGATCATCGCCTACTTCAAGCCCCAGTCGCGCCGTATCCTGGCGGTTGCCTTGATGATCGTGTTCAACTCGGCGCTCAACATGGCCCTGCCGATCTACCTCTCGAAAGGGATCGACCGGCTGCAACACGACACTTCGACGCGTACCCTGCTAGTCCTGGCGGGGGGCGTGACTGTGCTGGGCAGCCTGGCCTGGGTGTTCAACGCCGTGCGCCAGTGGATGTCCGCGCAGGCGGTGGGCAATGTCGTGCTCCAACTGCGCGAAGACGCCTTCGACGCCGTGCTCAAGCGCGATCTGTCGTTCTATGATACCTACGCCTCCGGCAAGATTGCCAGCCGGGTGACGTCGGACACACAGGCGCTCTCGCAGGTCGTGACGCTCACGATGGACCTGATCAGCCAGGTATTGATCGTCGTGCTGCTGGTGGGCTATTTGTTCACCGTCGATGTGCGGCTGACGCTCCTGCTGCTGGTGCTGGCTCCGTTCGTGGTCGTGACGGCGCTGGCCTTCCGCAAGATCGCGCGCGACACCGTCACGCAGTCGCGGCGCGTGCAGGCCGAGGTCAGCTCGCACATCCAGGAGAGTGTCAGCGGGATCGGCGTGGCGAAGACCTTCCGCCAGGAACATGCCATCTACAACGAGTTTCTGGAGGTCAACGCCCAGTCGTACCGCATCAACCTGCGCACCGGATACGTGTTCAACAGCATCTTCCCGATCCTGAACTTCATGGCCGGGATCGGCACGGCGGCGCTGGTCTACTTCGGCAGCAAGAGCGTCGAAACCGGCGCACTGAGCGCGGGAAGCTGGTATTTGTTCATCCAGGGCATCCAGTCGTTCTGGTTCCCGCTGACCAGCATCGCGTCGTTCTGGAGCCAGTTCCAGTTGGGGTTGGCTGCCGGTGAGCGCGTGTTTGCGCTGATCGACGCCGAGGCGAAAGTCGTGCAGACGGGCAGCGAAAAACTGCCCCAGCTTTACGGCGAGATCAGCTTCGAGCACGTGGACTTTCGCTACAACGAGAATGAGCCGGTGTTGGAAGACTTCTCGCTGACCATCCGCGCCGGGGAAAAACTGGCGCTGGTCGGGCACACCGGATCGGGCAAATCCAGCATCGCCAAGCTGATCGCGCGCTTCTACGAGTTCCAGGGAGGCCGGATCGCCGTCGATGGGCACGACCTGCGCAGCCTGGACCTGGAAAGCTACCGGAGCTATCTCGGCATCGTCACCCAAACCCCGTTCCTGTTCGATGGCACGGTGGCCGAAAACATCCGCTATGGCGGGCAAGACGCCTCAGACGAGGATGTGCTGAGCGTGGCGCGGCAGGTGGGCGGCGGCGACTGGCTGGACAACCTGCCCAACGGCCTGGATACCCAGGTCGGCGAACGCGGCCATAACCTCTCGATGGGCCAGCGGCAGTTGGTCGCGCTGGCGCGGGTCATGCTGCAAGACCCGTCGATCTTCATCCTGGACGAAGCAACCGCCAGCGTCGATCCGCTGACCGAGACGCTGATCCAGGAAGGGTTGGACGAGATCATGAAGCGCCGTACCTCGATCCTGATCGCGCACCGGTTGTCTACCATCAAAAACGCGGATCGCATCATCGTGCTGCGCGAAGGCAAGATTATCGAGGAGGGCAATCACAAAACCCTGCTAGCTCAAAGCGGCTACTACGCGGAACTGTATAACACCTACTTCCGCCACCAGTCGTTGGAGTACATCGAGTCCTCGAAGCAACTGCTCGCGACCGAGGTCTAGCTTTACCTTCCCAGGCGGGACAACCCGCCTGGGACATCCCTTATTCCTGCCGGATAAACACGATCACCAGCGCCAGGGCGATCAACTCGAACAGCGCGGCGGCGATCCCGTTGGCGAACCACCCCAAATTGTACAGATGCGGCCCGATGAACGATCCCACCATACGCCCGCCCGCATAGGCGGTCACGTTGGCCGCCAGCAGCGTCGCGCGGGCGCTGGGCAGCAGCTCGGTCATCAGCGGGATCGAGCTGACCATCGTGAACTCGAAGGTGAGGAAGAACAGGAACAGCCCGATCATCGCGCCGACGACGCCAAAGCCCAGGGCGGGCAGCAGCAGACATGACGCCGCGTTCAGGATCAGCCCCGCCGCGACCGCGCGCCGCTTGCCGATCCGGTCCACGAAGCCAGCGACCGTCCCTTCCCCGGCCAGTTCGGCCAGGCCGATCACGATAGCGGACGCCCCCAGCGCGGTCACTTTGAGCTTGAAGGCATCTTCCAGCCAGGCCCCGTACATCACGCCGACTGTCTCATTGCCCGCCGTGAGCATGACGCCCATCGCGAGCGCCGCCAGCGCGGGCCGGTAGGCGAACACAATCCGCAGTCCTTCGGTCAACGAAGGACGCTTTTCGACCTGCACGGCATCCGACGGCATAACGCGCCACAGCAGCCCGATTGCCAGAAAGCACGCCACCGCCAGCAGCGGGAAGGGGCTGGACCACCGGTCCGAGCGGGCAATCAGCCACCCCAGCGCGGGCATCATCAGCAGGAACGAGCCGGACCAGCTCAGCTCGGTGACGGCAATCGCCAGGCCGCGCTGCGAATAGTGCACGCGATCCCCGATGTACGCCTGCATGGACGGATCAAACAGCAGCTTGCCGAGGTTGCCCAACAGCAGTGCGCCGAACAACACCGGATAGGTCGGCCACAGTGTGACGGCGCTCATCGCCAGCGCAAAACACAGCAGGCCCGCCAGCATAATCGTCTTGCGCCCGTAGCGGTCCGCCAGCGAGCCAAACGTCGGGCTGAACAACCCCAAAGACGAACGGGCCGTCACCGCCAGCGCGATGGACTCGACGTCCACGCCCAGGCCGCGCGCGATGGTCGGCATGAACGGGTAGATCATGCGCGTGCCCGTGTTCAGCGCCAACCGCACCGCCGTGAAGACGGCCAGTTGAACCCGCAGACGAGCAGCAGGAACAGAAACCATAGCTTCCGTTGTCACAGTTTTCGCATCCAGCTTTCAGGGAATCGGCGCTTGCGGCACCGTCGTACCGCCGGGAGTCGGATAAGGATTCGGCCAGCCGCGCATATCGCTGAAGCCCAGCGCAAACATCCAGTGGCACAACACCGGACCGCCGTAACGATCCGGGATGGGAATGCCGGTCATCTGCGGCAGACCGTTGTAGCCGCGCAAATAACCAAAGGTGCCGTCAAGCTGGGCGCGGGCCGCCTCGGAGAGTTCCTGATCGCCGATGGCGATGGCGTGGATGTGGATGATCGAGCCAGGATAGAGTTCGTCCGGCTCGCGCAACCAGGCCGCAAAGCCCGCGATCCGCAGCGCGCGCAGCATCAGGTCGATGTCGTCAGCCGAAATCGATCCGTCGATGGGGCTGAGGACCGAGAGATCGACCGCCCCGCCGCCGTCATGCGTCCCAAAGCTGGCCGCCAGCGCCCCACCGGTATAACCGCCCTGGGTGATGGCCTGGCGGAAGTCCGAAATGCCGCCCCAGGCCGCGTAAAGCTCCTGGGCATGGTCGAGCATGGCGAGCGTGCGAAGATTCACCTGCTCGCCATTCACCCACGTGCGCGTATAGTCGTCGGGCGGCTGCCAGCACCCTTCCGGTTCGATGAAGAGGGTCGGAGTCACGCCAGCCTGAGAGTACCCGGCGCTGCTGGTGCCTGGCCATCCCAGCGCCAGCAACGTCAGCAGCACAACCACAGCAGAGCCGCCCCACACCATACGCCGCATCAGTCGTCCTACCCTTTCGCCTGAGCTTCCATCTTCTGCACGGTGCGATAGGTCCGAATGTAGTTCGCCGCCCATTCGTCGAGACCCATCATCAGGTCGATGCCGCGCACGGCCAGGCCATTCTTGAGCGGGTTGCAGATCGGCGCGTTGACGCCCACCTGCGCCAGCAGGGTCAGCAGCACAGTGTTGAGCACGTCACGTTCGGGCATCCCATGCGAGGCATTGCTCGCGCCGGAGGTCATGTTGCAGCCCAGTTCGGACCGGATGAGCTGCGCCGTCTCGATGGTGACCGCCGCGGCCCGGTGATCGGCGCCCACGTTCATCACGAGTGGATCGAGCAGGATGCTGTCGGGGGCGATGCCATGCGCCTGGGCAGCCTTCAGGATGGCTTCCGCCACTTTCAGGCGGGCCTGGGGTGTGGCCGGGATGCCGCTGTCGTCCATGCACAGCGCAATGACCGCTGCGCCATATTCCGCCGCCAGGGGCAGCACGGCGTTGAGTTTCTCCGTCTCGCCATTGACCGAATTGATCAGCGCGCGCCCCTGCGCCACTTTCAAGCCCGCCGCCAGCGCTGCGGGGTTGGCCGAATCGATGCTCACCGGCAGATCGACCGTGGCCTGCACGATCCGGATCGCTTCGGGCAGCAGCTTGACCTCGTCCACCCCTGCCGCGCCGACGTTGACATCCAGCACCAGCGCACCCATATCAGCCTGCGCCTGGGCATCGCGCGCAATGCGGCTGAGATCGCCCGCCTGAAGCTCGGCGCTGAACGCTTTCCGCCCCGTGGGGTTGATCCGTTCGCCGATGATCACGACCGGCATGTCAGGCGCAATGATGACTTCGCTGGACGGACCTTTAAGAATGGTTTGCATAAGAAATACTCCTAAGGTGAAAAAACCTAATCCCAGGGATCAGGTGCTAACCGCACGGCTTGAGTGAAACGATCCTTGAACGCGGCATGGTTGGTCAATTCGATGTAGTGCAGGCGCTGCACCAGCGCCGCTGCCTGCTCGCGCTCTTTGACGTTGACCAACAGCCGCTTGGCCCCAATGCCCGCCGCATTGCCCACCTGACGGAAACGCTCCAACGGGAGCGGAGGAAACATGCCAATCGTGATGGCGTTGGCCAGATCGATGTAACTGCCGAACGCCCCAGCCACGATCACGCGGTCGATGTCCATTTCGTCTAGCCCGGCTTGCTCGACCAACAGCTTGATCCCGGCGCGAATCGCGGCCTTGGCCAACTGCACCTCGGTCACATCCGAGCGGCTGATCCCGACCGCGCGGCCATGCCCGGCCTGATCGGCGGGGACAATCTCGAACCAGACGTTGTGATTCTCGCCGCGACTCTGGGCGTGATCGCGCCGCATAGCCCCGTTGCTGGTCAGAAGGCCCGCGCCGCGCAGGGCCGCCACGCCATCCAGAATGCCCGATCCGCACAGGCCCACCGGTTTGGTATGACCAATCGTCAGCCATTGCAGGGTATTGTCGCGCCAGATGAGCCGCTCAATCGCGCCATCCGCCGCGCGCATCCCGTCGCGAATGTGCGCGCCTTCGAAAGCCGGGCCGGAAGCGGTCGAGCAGCTCCACATGCGGCCCCGCGCGTTGAGCGTGACCTCGGTGTTCGTGCCAATGTCCAGGCTGAGCGTCACGCCGGGCAGGTCCGCCGTCGCCGTCGCCAGCAGCATGGCCACGTGATCGCCGCCCACGAACCCGGCCACATTGGGGGGGACGTAGAGTCCCGCGCCGGGCGCTACGTCCAAGCCCAGGGCGCGCGCCGGAGTATAGATCGCCGTCGCGACGGCTGGAACGTACGGCGCAGAGCCTAGCTGATCCACCGGCAGACCCAACAGCAGGTGATGCATGGCCGTGTTGCCCACCGCCACGACATCGACCACTTCGGTCGTCGCCACGCCCGCCTGGGCACACACCTCGCGCAGCAGGCCGTTCAGACCCTCGACAATAGTCTGCTGCAAGCGGCCCGCCCCTTCGGGATTGCTCATCACAAGGGTCAGCCGGGCCATCACGTCTTCGCCATAGGCGATCTGAGGATTGGTCGCCCCCGCAATGCCCAACGTTTTCCCGGTGAGCAAATCCACCAGGTAAGCGGCCAACCCGGTAGTCCCCACGTCCACCGCAAAACCGAGCGGGGATCGATCCGGCGGCAGAAAAGCCGCGACCTCGTGACCCCGCGTGATCATCCGAACGCGCCAGTCGTGGCCGCGCATGATCCCGGACAGGCTGGCAAACACCGGCGCGGAGACCTGCCACTCCTGCGGCGCGATACCGTCCACCCGCTCCCAATCGCCGCGCAGATCGTCCAGTGTGGGCGGATGCCCCGCCAGATCATGCGTCCGCAGGGCAGGTTCGACCGCCACCGGGAGTTCCTCGCCTTCGACCTGGCTGCGCTGGGAGGCGCTCAGCGATTCGGGTGGGACGTCCACCACGATCTCGCCTTCACCCACGATTTCGACCTGGCACGCCATGCGCAAGCCCGTTTCGAGATCGGCGTCGGTCAGCATATCCCGCTCGGTTTCGTTGAGGGCGCTGACCGGGCCGCGCAGCACCCGCACCCGGCAGTCGGCGCATACCCCTACCCCGCCGCAGACCGCCGAGAGGGCCACTCCGGCGTCCTGCGCCGCTTCCAGCAGCGTATCGCCCACTTTGCAGCTCACGCGCCGCCCGACAGGCTGAAAAGCCACTTCAGTCATGGTCCGGCTCCACCTGGTTCGCTTTGATCAGCCCGTGGTCCGCCGACTGCTGGATGGTATAGCCGGGCGGCACGACCAGGAACTCCTCGTCAGACCATTCTCCGCTCAACAGCAGATTCAGCATCCGGCGATCTCCCTGCTTGCGCTCGAAGGTCCAGCCGCGCCGTTCGGCCTGCTCGCGCGCCATCTGCTCGAACTCGGTACCGTCTCCGACGCCCATATCGATGTACGCCGCGCGGTTGTAGTGCTTGGTCCACTCGCCCATCACTTCCATCAAATAATCAGCGTTGTCCTGGCCGAATTTTTTCACGTAGTCTTCGTAAACATCGTCCATCGCACCCAGGCTGGCCGCCCCCAGGGCCACGTTCGAGCCGGGTTCGTTGCGCTCCATGTAATCCAGGCTGTACCAGTATGTGCCGGGATTGGCGTCGAATTCCTGCTGGTAGCGTTGGAGCGAGCCGAGGTACAGCGCGATGCAGTCGTGCACCCGCGGGATGACCAGCGGCGTGTGGCGAGCCGTCAGCTCCAGGGTCGAGGTCCCGCAGATGCCATACGCCAGCAGGATGGCGTCACATTCGCCCGGCTGAATCGCGTCGATCTCGTCTTGCAGCGTGGCGCGCAGCTTCTTGGGCGTGTTGTGCAACCCCTGGCGGTACAACCGGATGGAAATAGTATGGGGAGAAGTCGCGGCCACGGCATAAACGCTGCGCGCCAGGGCTTCACAGGTGAGTGCAATGTATCGTTTCATCCATCAATGTCCTGTTTTCACCTAAACGACAACCTTCTAGTTTACCCGATTTTGGGCCTAAACAGTCGTTTGCTTTGCAAGTTCGCCCTTCGTATACTCTTGATCAGTGTCTCATCTTAAGCCAAAAATCTTGAGGGTGAGTTTATGAAGCGTGAAGAATATCAAAAATGGCAGCGTGCTGCAAAAGAGTACCTCGACCGGGCGGGGATGGTGATCACCGCCGAGGAAGAGGCACACCTTGAAATCGCCGATTTTGGACTGGGTGAATTCGAACACACCGGGCTGGCGCTCGTCGTGTACGTCAACACGGACCGCGTCTGCGCCAAAGAACTGGTGATGCTGCCCCGGCAGACCTGTCCCCAACACATTCACCCGCCGGTCAAAAACGCCGCTGGCAAAGAAGAAACCTTCCGCTGCCGGTGGGGCGAGGTCTATCTCTACGTGACCGGCGAACCCGCGCCCCATCCGAAGGGCATTGCTCCGCAGGGGCGGGAAAAGCATTACACCGTCTGGCACGAGATCGTGCTCAAGCCCGGCGATCAGTACACCTTGAAGCCTGAGACCTGGCACTGGTTCCAGGCCGGTCCGCAGGGCGCCGTCGTGTCCGAATTCAGCACACGCAGCACCGACGAGAATGATATTTTTACCGATCCCGATATCAAGCGCGCCCCGGTGATCGACAGCTAAGACGGCCTCAGTTCCTGAGTTTCTTGAGCCGGTCGAGCTGGACCCGCAGGCTTTCATCGTGCGGGAAAATATCGAGGGCATGGGTATAGAGTTCGATAGCGCGGTCGATCTGGCGGTTCTGTTCCGCCTGATCGGCTGCGCTGGACACGATTTCAATCCCACGCAAGGGCATCCCACCCTTCACCAGATGATAAGCCGTCTTGAGCACCGCCTGATCGGACAGCCCCTGTTTCTGGAGCAGATCCGCGGCGGCGCGGTGCAGCTTCTGCCGCTGCAAACGGTTCAGACTCTCGTACACCGTGGCCTGGGCCAGGCCGTGCCGGAAGCGGTACGTTCCATCGGGCAGAGGCTCAATGATTTCCTCGTAGATCATTTCGCCCAGCAGTGTCTCCAACCGGAGTGCATCCTCATTTCCGGCCAGGCTGATCAACGCTTCGGCGGAAAAACTATCTCCCCACACCGATGCCATCTGGAGCAGTTCGCGCGCCTCAGGCGTCAGACGGTCGATCTGACTCATGATCAACTCGCGCACGTTGTCAGGCAGCAGGGCGGCCATTGTATCGCCTTTGAGTTCGGCACAGTCCCCGCTGATCTCAAGCTGCCCGCCGCGGCTCAGCAGCCCCAACAGGGATTCGATGAACAACGGGCGACCTTTGGTTCGCTCCCAGATGAAACTGCACAAGCGCGCGCCTAACTCGCTCACTTTGAGCACGCATAGGGCCAGTTGGGTCGTTTCGCTTTCGTCCAGATCGGTGACCGTCGTCTTGCGCCGGATGGGGAGCGACTGATCGTCCATCGGCTCGTAGGCCACCAGCATTACCAGGCGCGCTTTGCTGATTTCCTCAAGCACCCGATTGAAGATCGACAGGGTATTCGGGTCAGCATGGTGCAGATCGTCGATGATCAGCAAGGTGGGCGTTTGTTCCGAGAATTTGCGGAGAAACTGCACGATGCTATCCGGCAGGCTGGTTTGCTTCTGGACCGTCTGCCAGAAGGGGCGCCGCTCCGGATGTTCCGGGCTGTCGAGTGCCGCCTGAATCTGGTCCCGGGCGATGCCGAAGATACCCGATTTGCTGAGGTCGGTTTTCGTCTGCGCCATCTCAAAGATATTGACCGACTTCGTGCTCGTCTTCTCCGACCTGGACGCAGGCTCGACCGCGACCGGCGCAAAGGTCCCGGTAGCACGCTCTGCCGCCCCGAAAAGTAGAATGCCAAAGACGGTTTCCAGTTCGGGCAAGCCCAACTCTTCCAGGCGCACGTGCAGCAGACGGCGCCGGGCCGGGATACTCTTGGCCTGATCCAATTGCAGAAGCTGGAATAACAGCGCCGCCCAGACACTCTGATCCTGGCTGTGGCTGAGCTGGCAGTTCGCCCACGCAACGCGGAAACCCGCCGCGTCTGCCGCCTGCGCCAACTGCTTGGCCATGCGGGTCTTGCCGACACCGGCCTCTCCAACCAACGCAAACGCCTGACGGCGGCGCGGCCCTTTGGCCTGCTGCAAGCCATACGTCAGCGACATCATTTGCAGTTCCCGCCCGATGAAAGGCGTATTCGAGGTTGCGGATACGTTCAGCGGCGAGAAGGTACCGGACTTGACCAGGTAAGCCTGGGTCGGCTGGCTTTTGCCCTTCAGTTGGAACGGCGCCAACGCTTCCGTCTCGAAATGCGGGTGCACCCGCTCCCACATGTGCTCGCTGATGTAGATCTGCCCCGGCGCACTCTTGGCCATCAAGCGCGCGGCCAGATTAACATCGTCGCCCATGAGCGTATACTCGCGCCGCCACATCGGGCCGACCAACCCGGCAAACGTCATGCCGTGGGTGATCCCGCAGCGTTGGGTGACGAAGGTCTCCAGATCGACCCGCAGGCTCTCGTCTAGTTCCTCCTGCAAGCGCGCATTGAAGCTGGCCACCTGGCGGTGCATTTCGAGTGCGGTGGTCACGGCTCGTTCGGGGTCATCGGGGTGTGACACCGGCGCGCCAAACGTGATCAGCATCTTCACGCCGCGCTGGTATGGATCGGTGCGCGTCAGCGTCCCGCCGTTGGCCGCGATGGTGCGCTGCATCAAGTTGTAGTAGCGGTTGAGCAGGGAGACGATGAGCGGGAGTCGCGCTTCCCCCCAGCGATCCAGCAACTCGGCAAAACCGGTGAAATGCAAAAAAATGACCGTTGCCTGGCGGTTTTCGCTTTCGATGCGATCCCCTTTGAAGGCCAGCTTGTTGACGACCTCCTTGGCCACAAAGCGCGACACGCCATCGAGACGTTCCGCCTGGCGCTGCACATCTTCCAGCAGATTCTTCTCGGCAAAGTCGAACAGAGCCGTCGTCGCGCGGCGGCGGCGCGGCACCACAAACTCGTAGTCGCTCAGGTTATCCCCGAAATTGTCTTCAACCCGGTAAAACCCGTCGGCCACCTGCTGGGTTTCAAACAGGTGAGCATACGCATCCCGCAGCGCGGCAGTGATGATCACGTCATCACGTTCACCCGCCCCTTCCGCCGCCATCGCCTGACCGGGCAGATCGCCCTGGATGATGTGATCGCGCTGGACGTTGTTGCCGACGACCGCCTCAAACAGCTTGCCCTTGCAGACACCAATCGACATGGTGAGCTGCAACTGATGATCGCCAAACAGCTCGGTCGGTGCCGGGTGCTTGATCGGCTGGAAATTAGCGCCCATTTCGCGCTGCATTCGCAGGCCGGTCCGGATCGCGAAGGGGCCTTCGTCATCACCTGGAGTCGAGGGGAAAAACATCAGCAGCGCATCCCCGGCAAATTTGAGCATCTGGCCGTTGGATTTCGCCAGGATTTCGAGCATCCGTGAAAAGAAATCGCTGATGATCTCGGTCAGAATGTCGGTCCCTTCGCGGCCTCCCTCGTGCTGCAATTTCTCGGACAGCGCCGTAAAGCCGGAGACATCGGCAAACAAAAAGGTGCCGGGCCGCAGATCCCCATAATCTTCGGTATAAAGCCGCTCGTTTTCGGCGATGTATTGGGGCAAAAATGAAGAAACAGCCTGGTGTAGGCTGTTCAGACGGCGGATCGCGGTCGCCAGAGCCTGAGCCTCTGGCAGTTGTTGCAGCAGATCGTCCGGCAGATACCGTTTCAGGCTCTCGCGCAGGGTCGGATCAAGGAGCATACCTACATCCGTTTACCAGTCTTTCAAAACAGGGAAGCTGGGTTTCGGTTGATCGGGGCCGGAAGACTGACCCTCATCACCTTCTTTGGTCAGCCGGTCCGACAGCGAGGCCCAGACGTTCGCCCCCAGGGAAGCCGCCCGCTTGCGGCGCAGATTGACGCGGTAGCGGATGGAAGGAGACTCTCCCAGCTTGATCAACCACCCATTCTTCGTCAGGTCAGCCAGTACTTCCGGCAGCTTTTCCAGGTGGACGAACTTCACCTGCAATGCGTCGAAGGTAAATTCGCCGGTAGCAGCGTTGGTATCGCGCAGCAGACCGAACATCACCTGCCGCTGGGTTTCGGGGAGATCGGCGATCTCCAGCGGTGACAGCCCCGCCGGTTTGTCCGGATCGTCGCCTCCCAATTTGGCAGCCAACTGGTCGTATAGGCCCGACATAGCGGCGTCTCCTGTTCCCAGGACATCAATAGATGTCCGGCATCTCGATAGGTTCCGGGTGAGGACGGCAGATCCCACACCAGATCGCATCCGCGACGACAATCGCCTTCGGCGTCTGGTTCGCCCCTACGTACACAGCCAAAAAGAGGGGCATTTTCGAGGCATGATCCTTACAGACAAACCGTCCACAAAAACGGCAGGACGCCTGGGCGTCCTCGCCACATTCCCAACATTTGGCCCCCATACATGTTTCTCTCTTCTGTGTGCGGCACGCTTAGGACGACGCGGGCGGAGTCTCTGGCACATCCGGCGCCATCTCGTCTCCCTGAGACTTACGCCGATCCTTAGTATAGACCCGATTGCGCATTTTAGCAGCGTGGTTCTGGAGGCTCTGGAAATAGTCCGACGTCGTGATCTCTTCCACCTGCTCGTCGAGGCGCGTCTGATCGATCTCGACCTTCAGTTCGCGGATCTGCGCTTTCAGGGCGTCCTCGCGCTGGCGGACCTGGATGGCGTTGTCGATGGCAATCGACGCCTGCCCGGCCAGCTTGTCCAACTGCCAACGCTCGTCCTCGGTGAAACGCCCAGGATCGCGATGCACCAGCGTCAGCGTGCCGATCAGCCGGTCCCCAATGAGCAGAGGAATCCCCAAGAAGGAGTTGATGATCACCTTGTGCGTCTTCATCAAAAACTCGCCCGCCGAGGATTCATAACCCAGCGTGCGCCGCAAATCTTCCTCATTTCCCGACAGCGTCGACACCAGCACCGGGGCCTTGGTAGAGGCAATCATCCCGGTCGGCCCGCGTCCCACCCTGTATTCGCGCCCGGTCGTGTTGTTGAAGTCCGGCTGACCCATCCACGCCTCGACCACCAGCTTGTCGCCGCGCAGCACCGCGACCTCGGCGGCGTCAAACACGACCACCTGCTTGACCGCGTCCAGCACCGCCTGAACGGTCTGTTCGAAATCCACTTTGGCGGTGATCGCCTGCCCCATCGCGTAGATCGAGTTGAACTGCGCCAGGTGGTGCTGCAAGACCGTCGCCATCTGTTCGAAGGCCGAGGTCAGATCCGCGAATTCGACCGTCGAGGGCAACTGGTCCAAATCGCGCAGATGCTGCGTGGTGTCCTGACCCACTTCCGACTCGGCAGTCGCCGTAATCTGTGCCGCC
>CAYRWY010000008.1:0-47092 GCA_964427955.1 uncultured Anaerolineaceae bacterium | reverse complement strand
CTGATCAATACCATCGAAGTCGAAGGGCTGCCCAACGTCCGGCACGACTTCGACATCCCGATGAAATACGGGGTGAACCAGTGCATCGGCGACACGATAGGCCCAGGCGGTCTCTTCAAGGCGCTGCGTACGCTCCCGGCCTGGTTGGACATTCTGGCCGATACCGAGCGGTTGGCCCCAGACGCGCTGGTCTTGAATTACACCAACCCGATGTCGCTCACCTGCCTGACGGGCGTGCGCGGCTCGTCCCTGCCGATTATCGGGTTGTGCCACTCCATCCAGCACACCTCCCAACAGGTCGCGGAGTACCTGGGCATCCCATATGAGGAGCTGAAGTTCCGGGCCGCCGGGATCAATCACCTGGCGTGGCTGGCCGAGGTCACCCGCGACGGTCAGGACATGTACCCCCTGCTCCGCGAACGGATGAAGGACCCGGAGATCTACGAACAGGACCCCATCCGGTTCGAAATGATGCTGCACCTTGGCGCGTTCGTGACCGAAGGCAGCGGTCATTTTTCGGAGTACGTGCCTTACTTCCGCAAGCGCCCCGATCTGGTCGAAAAATACGCCCGCTCCGAATACCGGGGCGAAACCGGGTTTTATGCCAATAACTGGCCGCGCTGGCGGGCGGAAGCCGACGACCAGATGCGCCGCATCATCGCCGGGCAGGAAGCGGTCGTGTTGGAGCGCGGGCCGGAGTTCGCCTCCTATATCATGGAAGCTATCGCGACCGACGTGCCCGCCGTGATTTACGGCAACGTCCCCAACACTGGCCTGATCACCAATCTCCCCCAGGACGGCATCGTCGAAGTGGCCTGCCTGGTGAACAAGATGGGCGTCCAGCCGGTTCATTTCGGCAAGCTGCCCACCCAACTGGCGGCGCTCGATGCGGCGCACATGGCGTTCCACGATCTGGTGACGACGGCGGTCCTGGAACACAGCCGGGAAGCGGCCTTCTACGCGCTCATGGTCGATCCGCTCACGGCGGCGGTGTGCTCGCCCGCCGAGATTCGCGCCATGTTCGAGGAAATGGTGGCGGTCGAAGCGCGCTATTTACCGGAGTGGATGCGGGCAGGGTGAGCGGTTAAAATGGGGTTCCTGGCCGAGAGTTGATGAAGGGGGAGTATGTCCACTTTTAGTGATCTCATGACACCTGAACGTCAGGAACAAATCGTCAGCCTGGTGAATGAACTGGGCAGCGTCACGGTCGCCGACCTCAGCGATCGATTTGGCGTGAGTGAAACCACCATCCGCCGCGATCTGATCTCGCTGAGCGAGCGCAACCTGGTGCGCCGGACGCATGGCGGCATCATGCGGATCGGGACTGTCGCTACGACTGAAAGCCCGATCGTGCTGCGCCAGGCCGAACACGCCGTCGAAAAAGAGCGGATCGGGGCGGCGGCAGCCGCGTTGATTGGCAATGGGGAAACGCTGCTGTTGGCCGGGGGCAGTACCGGGTTGGCGGTGGCGCGCCATCTCGACCGGCACGCCAACCTGACGATCATCACCGAGTCGCTGCTGGTTGTGCAAGAGCTTTTGCGCCAGGGCCATCACCGCCTGATCATGCTGGGGGGCATGATTGACCCGGACGAACAGGCGGTGCGGGGCACGCTGGCCCGGCAGATGCTTGAGCAGCTTTGTGTGGATAAGGTGATCATCGGGGCGCGAGCGGTCTCGATCAAGCGCGGGATCAGCGCCGAAACGCCCGAAGAAGCGGAGTTTTTGCGGGCATTTCTCAACTGCGGCGAGCATGTGATCCTGGTGACGGACAGCAGCAAGTTCCACCTGTCAGCCCTGGCGCAGCTTGCTCCGTTGACCGCCGTGCAAACCCTGGTGACCGACTCTCACCTGGATGAAACTATCGCCCAACAGATCCGCGATTTGGAGCTTGATTTACTCACGGCTTAACGACGATGAAAACATGGATTTTCGCTAGTTTGGCAGTTATCACGCTGGTGGCGGGCTATACCGCCGCGGCACACGATGGGAGTTTCACGACCATGAACGAGCGCGTTACCCCCACGCCTGTTCCTTCCGCAGCGCCGGGCGAGCTGGCGCTCACGCCGCCGATGGGCTGGAACAGTTGGAACACATTTGGTGAGAACATCAACGAGCAGCTCATCCTCGACACCATCGACGCCCTGGTGTCGAGCGGGATGCGCGACGCCGGATTTCTGTATGTAGGTCTGGACGATGGCTGGCAGCGTTACAAGGGATCGCGCACGCAGCATCCCCTGGAATATGACCCCGTGAAATTCCCGCACGGGATCGCTTACCTGGCCGACTATGCCCATGCCCGCGGGTTGAAGCTGGGGATTTACTCCGGCCCTGGCCACGAGACCTGCGCCGGGTATACCGGCAGCCTGTCTCACGAACAGGAGGACGCCGCCCTGTTCGCGTCTTGGGGCGTGGATTTCTTGAAGTACGACTCGTGCTGTGAGCCGGGCGAGAATGCACCCGACATCAAGGAGCGTCACCTGGCGATGTCGTCGGCGCTGCGGGCGACCGGTCGCCCGGTGGTGCTGCACATCTGTCACTGCGGGTGGGACGACGTGTGGACCTGGGCCAGGTCGATGGGCGGCCAGCAGTGGCGGATCGGGCAGGACATCAGCGACGATTTCGATTACCCCGGCAACCGGGAAGACTATTTCTTCGACGTGTTGGACATGATCGATCGCGGCGTCGGGCTGGAGCAGTACGCTGGGCCGGGCGGTTGGAACGACTACGATATGCTGATCGTCGGAGTCAATGGCGCGGGCAACATTCCGGGGGATGGAGCGACCGCACGCGAATACCGCACGCATTTCAGCATGTGGTCGATCCTGGACTCCCCGCTCCTCGCGGGCACTGACGTCCGCACGATGGACGAGTACACCCGCCAGACGCTCACCAATACCGAAGTCATCGCCTTGAACCAGGACCCGCTCGGCATTCAGGCTGCGCGCGTGCGCGACGAGGGGGATTTTCAGGTGTTTGCCAAGCCGCTGGCCGATGGGAGTTGGGGTATTGCCCTGCTCAATCGCAGCACGTCAGACCATACGATGACCGTCGAATGGCAGGCCGATCTCAAAGTCGCGTGGAACACGGCCCAGGTGCGCGATCTCTGGCAGCACGCCGATCTGGGTGTGTTTGCTCAGCAGTATTCGGTCACCGTGCTCGCCCACGAAGCCGTGATGCTGCGTGTGTACCCGCAATAAGATGAAAACAGGCCAGTCTTCGGACTGGCCTAGCTCTTTTCTTCCGCTGGTTGGGCGGGCTTGGTATTGCTTTCATCGCCCTGGAGTCCCTTGCGGAACTCGCGCACGGCGGTCCCCAGTTCTCCGCCGATTTTGGCCACTCGTCCGACGCCAAACAGCAAGATCACAGTGCTCAGGATCAGTAGTAGTTCCGGAACTCCAATCGTATCCATAGCGGGTCTCCTCATCGGCAGTTTTTCTTAGTCAATGCACGTCGCTGCCCTAATCTCGCTTTGGGTTGGGCGGATCGTGAAAACATTTTCTGATATATAATGAATTAACCCCCTTAAATGTCTGGAGATAATCGCTATTTAACATCAAGTGCTCTGGGCGGATCTGACGGGGCTTCTCAGCCAGATCCTGCACAGCGAGGCTGACCTGGGATGTTCCCTCCGCTCTCAGCTTGGAGATAGGGGCTTGCGCATGAAAAAAGTTCTTGTGATTGACGATGACGACGGACTTCGTTCGGAACTGATGGAGGTGCTCGGTTTTGAGGGTTACGAGGCGCTGGGCGCCCAGAATGGTCGCGAGGGCGTCCTGATCGCCCAGCAACAACTCCCCCATCTGATCGTCTGTGATGCGAACATGCCCCTCTTGAACGGGGCGGGAGTGGTCGAAGCCTTACGCCAGGACGCGCGCACGAGCGACATTCCGGTGATCTTTCTCACCGGCCTAAGCGAACCGAGCGACCTTCAGCGCGCGCGTCAGGCCGGGGTCGTGGCCTATCTTCCCAAGCCCTGTCCGCTGGATGAGTTCCTGTCTGCTATCCGGACGTACGCTGGCTGAGGCCCTCGTTCTAAAACACATATTCTCACCATCGCGTCTTCACAAGTTCCACATAATCCTCTGGCACGATCAGGGCAGTTAAGCCGAATTGTCCAGAGGAAAAACAATGAACTTCATCCTGGTCTCCCCAAAGAAGCCCCTGACGCCCGCTGCTGCTTACCGTCGCCGTATTACCTGGACCCGGCGCACGCGGCGTTTGGTGCAGTTATCCTTTGCTACGTTCATTCTGTCCAGCAGCATCGTGCACCAGACGGCGACCGAGGACGGCGCTACTGCTTCAATCGACGCGCTGTGCCCGTTCGGCGGGATCGAAACCGCCTGGCGCTATATTTCCAGCGGGGGACAGTATGTGCCGAAGACGCACGCCTCGAACCTGATTCTGCTCACCGGGCTGCTGTTCGCTACGCTGATCGCGGGCAGCGCCTTCTGCGGCTGGATCTGCCCGTTCGGCGCGGTCCAGGACCTGCTCACCGGCCTTCGCAAGCGCCTCCACCTGCCCGAAGTCCAGGTTCCCCAGCGGCTGGACCGCATCCTGCGCTATGGCCGCTACGTGATGCTGGGGCTGATCCTCTACCAGACCATTGTCAGCGTCAAGCTGTGGTTTGCCACGATCGATCCCTACCGGACGTTATTCGGGCTGGACTGGCTGTTCGATTTTCAACCTGCGGTCGCCTGGGCGGCCTATTTCTCCACCGCGGTCGTGCTGATCTCCTCATTTTTCGTCGAGCGCGCCTGGTGCCGCTACGCCTGTCCGTTGGGTGGGGCGCTCAGCCTGGTCGGCAAGTTTAGCCTGCTGCGCATCCGCCGCACCGAAGATAGCTGCAAAGGCTGCGCCATCTGCTCGCGGCCCTGCCCGGTCAAACTGCCGGTCGATACCGCCCGAACCATCAGCAGCGATTGCATCGGCTGCCTGGAATGCGTCGATACCTGCCCGCGCCCTGGCGCGTTGGAAGTGAAGCTCGCCCCCGTCTGGTTGGATCATTTTCGCAAGGAGCAAACCCATGTCCGTTAACCGTCTCTTGATGCCCATAATGGCGATCACTATTCTGTTGGGCACTGTTTTCGGATCGCAGCTTCTCGGTCTATGGTCGATCAGTGGGCGTACTTCAGTAAACATGAATGAACTGGCGCCGGAAGACATCAAAGGTTGGATGACGTTGCAGCAGGTGGCGGACGGGCTGGGCCTCTCCATCGAGGAAGTCTACCAGGTGGGCGGAATTCCGGCGGAGGTCTCACCCGACTCGGCGCTCAAAGACCTGGAAGACATCGTCGAGGTATCAACCCTGCGCGAGACCCTGGCCGACTATCTCTCCGGTGGTCCAACCCTCGAACCCGCGGTGGATGTAACCCCGGCAGCGCCAGTCGAGGTCACGCCCACGGCGGCGGCACCGGAAGCGACTCCCGCCGCCCCGCACACTGGCGATGGTACCGGCCCCACGCCGCTGCCCGAAGGACAGATCCTCCCGGCTGACCAGATCAAGGGCCGCATGACTCTGCGCGAAGTCAGCGACCAATGCGCTGTCGATCTGGACGCCCTGCGGGCGGCGCTGGGACTTCCCGCGGATACCGACCCGGATACCCAGCTCAAGACTCTGATCGAGCAGGGGAGCCTGGACGAAGTGACCCAGGTGCAGGAGGCGGTGGCCGCCCTGCAAGGCTAGTGATCTGTGAAGCCGCCGCACCGGAACTGCCAGCTTCCGGTGCGGCGGGCTTTTACCCTCCGTATTCCATACTCTTATCCGTCGTCTCTCTCGCCTACGAATTGACGGCGGCGGCGAGGGTGATTTACACTTCAAATATAGGTAGTAACAGGCGGAGGGAAGATCATGCGCAAGCGGCTGGCGATTACTTTGATGATCCTGCTGATCAGCTCGATTGTTCCCCTGATCTCGACCCGGGCGCAGGATGATAGCACCATCTACGGGATCACGACCGGCGATGTGGACGTGCATGTCGGGCCGGATTTTGCCTATCCCGTGATCGGACGGCTGCCGCTGAATGCGTCGGTGGTCGTGCTAGGCCGGGCGGGGGACTTTTACCGGACGTGGGATGGCCGCCAATGGCTGCAAATCAGCTATGGCGAAACCGGGGCCTGGGTGTACGCCCGGCTGCTCCGCACCAGCGACGCCTTCAACTCGATTTTCCCGACCGGGATGATCCTGCCGCGCGACGGTAACGGGCGCGTGCCGGACGCGTTCGATCTGACGACCTCGGTCTGCGACCAGTGGCAGGGCGGTTTTACGCAGAGCGGCAATTTCATGGCCGGGGATACGATCATGACGGTGACCTATCCGCCGCTCCAGGGGGCCAACATCTACAGCGTGATCGTCATTTCGCCGTCGGGCTACCGGACGGCCTTCGACAGCGAAACCACCACCGCCGAGATCGAACTCAAGCGCCTCCCCTGGGACGCGGGGACGTATACCTGGCGGGTGGCTCCCTACTGGACCAACACCAGCTACCGCTATTCCTGGCAGCAGGTGTGCTTACTCCGCACCGGCGGGACGTTCGAGAAGCCGGATACCACCCCGCAAAAACAGTAACACGACCGGGGGACCGGTCTGGTCCCCCGGTGCGTTTATCCTTCAATCATCTCTTCCAGGCTGTCCAACTGTTCCGTGATCGCGTCGAACAAGAGCCGGGCATTGATGGCGGCGGCGTAGGCGGCCTCGATGTCGGTGATCGTGACCACGCCGCAGTTTTGCAGCGGATCGAGCGAGTCGTTCAAATAGCTGATGGCCTCGCCCAACTGCGGGGCATAGCGGTCCAGTTCGGGCAGCTCGCGCACGTCGCTGCGCGTGTACTGGTACATGGTGATCGATTCCGGTGGATTGCAGGGCAAGATTTCGCCATGCAGGACCATCAGCCAGAAGCTCACCAGCCCATCGGCCAGCGCCCGGCGAGGAGTGACATACTCACGCAGGCTCTGAATGTGCGCGAGCTGCACTTCCGGCGGGATGATCTCGACGGGCGGTGTGTCCGGCGGCGGCGCATCCGGCGCTACCGGAATCGCCATCAGATTCGGCAGTTCTCGCCCGGTGAAGGTGATGATCCAGCCGACGTAGCCCCGGTAGTTCACTTTGAGCCACGTCCCGTCCAGGTTGCGCGCCAGGACCGGAATCGTCGCAAAACGTGGCACGCTCCCGAGACTGCCCGCACGCCGTGACGGAGCACCGCGCAGCATGACGCCCGACTGTAAATACACGGCGAAGCCGGGGTCTTCCGTCAGGGGCACCGGCCCGTCCAGGCCCACGGTCAGGTTGGTCAGCGGCAGGTTTTCGGGGAAAAAGTCCCAATCCAGGAATTCGACCGGCAGCCAGCCGAGGTTGGTCAGCCGCCCAGGCCGCCGTACCTCGAACCAGGTCCCGTCCAGGTTGCGCCCGACGGCTTCCAACACCTGATCTTCGAACACCGACGCGACCCGGCGCGACTCGACCGAGGGGTCGGCGTGGACGAAGACGCTGTTGACCTCGACCGTCAGGTTGAAGTTGGGCTGTCCATCCTGTGCCCAGACCGGCACGAGTGGCCCGGCCAGCGTCACGATCAGGAGAAGCAGGATCAGAGGTTTCTTCATAGCTGCTTCCTCAATTCACCACCACCCACTGTTGGATGTTCCAGAAGGGCGCATTCGGATACGGATCGAAGCCCTGCACGCCCCCGCGCGCGGCCACCATGCGCTCAGGGACAAACAGCCAGGCATAAGGCTGTTCGGTCTGTAAAATCGTCTGGATCTGGCGGTAGAGGTCAGCCCGGGCCGCCGTGTCACAGCCGGGCAGCGTGCGCGCCTGGGACATCAGGCGTTCGACTTCCGGGTTGTAGTAGGAGCCGTTGTTCAGGCCCGTGCCGATCACGTCGCCTGCCGTCGTGAACAGGTCCGTCTGGTCGGGATCGATGGGGTAGGCTTCCTGAGACGGGAACAGGTAGGCGTCATAGGTCTGATCGCGCACCGGCTGCGGCGGCACGAGGTACGCTTCGGTCCCTGCCGGGACGACGCTGAACCCCACCTGAACCAGTTGGTCCTGGATCAACCTGACGAGAATATCCTGGCCCGGCCAATCGTAGAAGTAGGTCAGCTCGAAGGCCAGCTCCACGCCGGGTCGGTCGTACAGACAGCCGTAACACTCGCGGATGCCATCGTCGTCGATGTCTTTCCAGCCCGCTTCGTCCAACAGCCGCCGTGCCTGCGCCGGATCGTAGCCCACCGGGGCCAGGTCGGGATCGAAGGCCCATGAGGTCGGGAGTTGGTTGGCGACCAGCGCCGTTCCATCTCCTTCGACCGCGGCGTCGATCAAGTCCTCGACGTTGATCGCCAGTTGGACCGCGCGGCGCACCCGTTCGTCGCCGAAAATGGGATGGCGGCCCTGGTCGATGCGGTGACCCTCTTTGTCGAAGGCATCCTGCGGCGTGCGTGGATCGGCCAGATTGAAGCTGATCGCGTACCACGTCAGGCCCGGCGCCTCGAAAAGCTGCACATCCGGGGCGGCGCGGAGGTCGTCACGGCGGTCATAGGGCGGGTTGTCGATGAAGTTCAGGTCGCCCGCCAAAAAACGCGCGACCTCGGTATCCCGGTCGGGCACGTCCACGTAGGCAAACGCCTGCTCGCCGTCGCGCATCAGGTGCACGTAGTCCGTAGTCTGAATTTCCCCAAAGTCGAAGACGCCCGCCGTCGCTGCCGGATCGAGATCGAAGGTCTGCCGGGCGAGCGGCGCGAAGTAGCCCCGCGCCAGAGAAGTATGCCACACCTCAAACCGGCGCAGCGCATCGGCGGCATCGGTGAAGACCGCGGCGGCCTGGGCCTCGAAGTCCGGCGCGAAGACGTGCGCCGGGATGATCGGGAAGTTCAGCCGGTCCAGCGCGAAGCACACCGCCGTCTGGGTGAAGACGGCGAAGGTGCGCGCGTCCAACGGGGCCGCGCCGCGCACCACGTCTTTCACCGGATCGGTGTAGGGGGAGGCGAATTCGTCGCTGGCGAGGGCGAGATAGCTGTAAAAGGCATCGTAGGCGGTGACCGGGGTGCCATCGCTCCAGGTCAGATCGTCGCGCAGGTGAAAGGTGTAGGTCGTCTCGTCCGCGCCGATTTCCCACCCTGCGGCCAGCCCCAGCGTGTCGCCGGAAGGGGCGAAGGTCCCGGTCGCCGGATCGATCCCGATCAGGTGCGGGAACAGCAGGCTCGTGATCCGGCGGCAGGCGGGGTTCGCGCAGCGCAGCGGGTTCAGCGAGCCGAGATTGGCCGAGCCGTAGGCGTTCCCTTCGGCGATGACGCCGATCCCGCCCTGGGACGCCGCCGGATGCGGGCACACGAGCGCGATCACGACCAGCGCCAGCAGGATGTGAGACTTTCGCAGTAACGGCATTCCGTCGTTTCTCCTGTCCAGCGGCTAGTGGGCGGGCGTCAGAAAGGCCAGCCAGATCGTGATGTCGCTGTTTTTCAGCCCGCTGTCTACCGCGTTCAAGATATCATCCGGCTGTCCGGCGGGCAGTCGCGCGCCCGGTCCGGCAGTGGAGCGGTAATTCTCATAACTTTGCAGCGCCAGCGCCGAATAGACCGCGCCCAGCGACGCATGAGGCGCGGCGTAAGCCGGATCGAGCGTGATCGCCTGCTGGAAGTCGGCAATCGCCAGGTCGTAGTGACCTTCTGCCGCGTGGGCCAGGCCGCGATTGTTGTAGGCGATGGCATAGTTCGGATCGAGCGCGACCGCCAGATCGAAATCGTTGAGCGCCAGTCCGAAATTGCCCTGGCTCAAGTACAGCATTCCCCGGTTGTTGTAGGCCGCCACCAGCGACTCGTCGATCTCCAGTGCCCGGTTGTAGTCGGCCATCGCCTGCGGATCGGCGAACTGGATCGCGTAGGCGAAGCCGCGGTTGATGTACGCCGGGGCGTAGTTGGGATCGAGGTCAATCGCGCAGCTATAGGCGACCACGGCCAGGGTATAGTTGCCCTGCGTGAAATACGCATCGCCCAGCCCGATATAATAGGGCGCAGGGGTGTCCGCCGGGGCCAGATCGGTGCACGTCACGTCCGTTTGCGCCTGGCTGCGCCCGGAGGCTCCGCCCAGCAGTCCGATCAGCACGATCATCAATAGGAACCATCGTCGGGTCATCCCGCCGCTCCTCATGTTCATTCTGCCGGAGAGACCGAGTCAGTGTACAGCCAGGAGCCATCGTCCAGCCGCAGCTCGAACGTGAAGCGCGACTCCAACGCCCCGGAGGCGCTCTGGATGCGGTTGTCGGCGCTGCCGCGCATCAGGGTCAGGTACGCATTGTAGTTGTCGCGCGCCCGCATTTCGTAGACGATCCCCAGCAGTGCATATGACTGGGCGTGAGACGGGCGGATCGACGGCCAGGGGTCGTCGGGATCGCGCTGCGGATCGGTTACTTCGGCCAGCGTTTCGTCGATTCCCGACATCGAAATCGCCTGGTTCAGATCGGCAATGGCCTCGTCGTACTTCGCCTGGATGGCATAGATCACCGCCCGGTTGTTGAAAGCTCCTACGAACCGCTCGTTCAGGGTGATGGCCTGGCTGAAATCGGCCAGGGCCTGGTCGTATTCAGCCTGCACGGCATAGACGATCCCCCGATTGTTGTACGCGACTGCGGAATCGGGACTCAACCCTAGCGCCGTGTTGTAATCTTCAATTGCTTCATCATACGAACGGAATTCGACGTACACGGCGGCACGGCTCATATAGGCGGGCACGTAATTCGGGTCAATCTGGTCGATGACGCACGAAAAACTGCCCAACGCCTGGGTGTAATTGCCGGAGGTGAAGTACCCGATCCCTTCGCCCATGTAGTAACTCACCCGTACATCCGTCGAACTGCTGCTAAATTGATAGCAGCCCGCCGAGTTACTTTGCGCCTGCGCGTGGATCGGCGCAGAAAGGCTAGACAGAGAGAAAACGAGTAGAACGGATAACACGATCAATAGGGTACGTTTGTTCACGGTCAAACTCCTTATTGTTCCCCTAACAAGGGATTATGGGCTTGCAGCGATACCAGCAGCGACGCGGCCACGTTCAGATTGCGCCGGGCGCTGTCCAGTTCAGCCAGGGCGAGATTGACGTCGGAATTGGTGAGGTAGAACGCGCTGTCCGTGTGCGTGCAGGCATCGGAAAAGCGCGAGGTCGCCGAGTTGATCGCGGTGATGGCGCCGTCCAGCGCGGTGATCGACGGCGCGAAGATCGGCTCGCTCGTGACGTCGGTATCCGTCGCCTGGCGGGTAGCATAAGGGGGGATGTAGCCACAGCTTACGGTTTCTCCCGCTTGCAGGCGCAGCCAGATGTCCTCGATCCGGTTCAGCGCGCCGGTCGTGTTGGCGATATCGCGTTTCAACCTGCCGATCAGCCGTCCATAGCTGTAGAGATAGGCCGTATCCAGTACATTTTCTTCGCGACCGCCGATCAGCCGAATGTCCCATGCGCCGACCCAATACAGATCGCCCTGGTACGAAATCTGGTACCAGTAAAACTGGTAGGAGGCGGAACCCAGCCGCCCGGTGATTTCGACCACCGTCCCGGCGGGCAGCGTGCCCTCCAGTTCGGATGGGGCGATCTCGCGGTGGTAAAGGTTGGTTTCGCGCGTGGTCACGCCCTGGACCAGCATTCGCCGCACGAATGGCGCCGGATCGACGCCATCTACCGGCAGCGAGATCAGGTCGCCGGACCAGATCAGCCACCCGGCGTACAACCACCCGCGCTGGCCCTGGTATTCCACCTGGACCCAGTTCGATCCGACCGAGCGGCCCACGGCGGGCAGGGTAGTTCCCGGATCAAGGACGGCCAGCACGTTGAAGCCGGTGCCGGGTCCCGCCCGCAGCGAGACGTAATCCTGCGTGGTGATCCACACCGTGCTGTCCTGAGCCAATGCCGGGGCCAGGGGCAGAGCGATCAGCACGATCACCCAGAGAATGCGGAGTCTGGCGAGCATCATTTTCTCTCCGGCACGCTAGCGGTCCACACGATGATTCGGGCGACCTCGGACGTTAATTCGGTCATGGTTCCGGTCTCAAGATCGAGCACAAAGGTGCGGCGCGGGGCATTCTCGTAACCGGCATCCTGGGGCAGCGTGAAGCTGAACGCCAGGGTGCGGCTGTCGGGCGACCAGTACAACGCCTCACCGTCCAGGCTGAGATCTTCGCTGTCCGGCACGCAGTAGCGGCGGGTCAGGCCGGTCTGCGAGTCCCACACGCTCAGCCTGGGCAGCGGTTGGTGGGCTTCCTGGCGGGCCTGCTGCTCATCGGCGGGCAGCGCGAACCACGTGGCGCGATAGCGCCCCTCGCGCGACCACAGCCCAACGGGGAAATCTCCTAACAGGTGATGCTCACGGGTGGCCGGATCGTAGAGGTACCAGTGCTGCGCGTCGGGGTAGTGGTAGTAGAGCACCGTCCCCAACGGGTGCCAGATCACGTCCAGGTTGTTCTCCGGCGTAGAACCGGGCAGCCGGGCGAAGTAGTCCGCGGTATCGGTGGCGCGATCATAGAGATAGTATTTGTAGCCCAGGCCGGTCCCGGTATCGAAGCCGGTCCGCACGACCGCCAGCGATCCGCCTCCCGGCTGTTCCGCGACCACCTCGGTCGAAAGCTCGTTCACGCGAATGCTGGGCAGCGGCAGGAACGGTTCCGGCGTGACGGTGCTGTCCGGCTCCAACCGCTGGCTCAGGGTCACCGCGTCGCGGTAGCGATCCGGCAGATAGCCCTGGTATTTGTATTCCAGGGTATGCAGTCCCAGCCAGCCTACTTCCGAAGGCCAGACCGGGCTTTCGACGGCGGTGAACAGCACGCGCGTCTGGCTGCCGTCGGGCCGCGAGACGACCAGGTCGCCGTTGCGCTGCCCGACTTCCCAGTCGTAGTCGAACGAATACTGGCAGTCGTCGCAGCGCGGGATGGTGTCGTCCGGCCAGAAGTCCCCGGTGGCGGTATCGAGCACCCAGACTAGCGGGCTGCCACTCTTTTCGGCCAGCAGGTAGCCGCTCGCGCTGTAACCGGGCGGCGGCGTGCTGATGTCGTAGCGCGTATTCGAGGGACACAACTCCTGCACCTGCCCGAGATCCGGCTGGCTGACGAATTCAATCGGGCGCGGCGGGGCGGTCGGCGTGATGGTGGGCGTCATGGTCGGGCGCGGCTCTCCCACCCACTCGAAAGGCTGGGTGGCCGGAGGCTGCACGGCAATCGAGCGCGGCTGATCGGTTGGCGGGGCAAAGGTGGCCGTCGCCGTGTCGGCCAGCGTGTCATACGTCGTCAGCAAGCGGTAAAGGACGATATGCCCTTCCGGCGTCCAGACCCCCAACAGCGTGCCGTCCGGGCTGAGCTTGGCCCCCGACGGATCAAAACGCATGGTGCGCCTGAATTCTTCGACCACCAGCGACAAAGACAATTTGCGGGAGGACGGGCGCGGCGGGAGGTAGCCCCCATAAGCGCGCGTGCCGGTCGCCATATCCACCGTCATCACCCGCACGCTGGAGACGGTCGCGGCGCTGCCGCCGCTGGCCGGACCGGTCAAGGACGCCCCGCTCAGGCCCTCGCACAGCAGTTGTTCCAGGGCGGCGGCATCTTCCGGCGACAGTCCCGCCGAAATCTCCCGCCAGATGGCGGCGTACTTCACCGCTTCGTCCGGGAAGCGGCTGGTCAAACACACTGGCACGCCCGCGATCTTGGCCGGAGTGGCGGTGACCGGCGGCAGCGAGGGCGTCGGCGAGGGATAAAAGATCGCGTTGACGTCCTCGATGGGACCGGGTACCGCCTCGCACAGCGTTTGGGACAGCATATCCAATGCCGTCGAGGAGAGGCGCGCGTTGAGCCGTTCCCACAAGTCCAGCCAGGACGGCCACTCGCCGGGGAAATTCCCGACCAGGCACGCCGGAAGACCGGACGCATCGTAGTCGATGCCATACATGCGGCTCCCTTGCGCGCTGTCGCTATAGCCTTCGCCGCTGATGTACGCTGTGTCGTCGTCCACCCAGCCGTACTGCGGGTTATTCAGCGACGGCAGATCGTCGCGCGCCAGGAACCAGCGCTGGCCATCGTAGAGGTTGTACAACGCGATGGCCTCGGGATTGTAGTTCCCCGTATAGACGGCGATGTAATTCTCCCAGTTCGGGCTGGGTTTGATGTCCACCAGCGAGTACCCCGGCAGGCTTTTGATCAACACGCTGTGGCGCTGCCCGGTGCCCACGTCCACTACCTCGATCAGCGCGCCGTCGTCCGTATCGATTCGCGTCAGGAACCGGTGCGCGTCCGCGCTTACGCTGACAATCGAGCCGCGCAGGCTGACCCGCTCGCGGCGGATCACCTGCCCGGTGGCGATGTCCCACTGCCACCAGGCCGAGCCGCTCAAGGTGACCACCGACCGGCTGTCCTGCGTGAAGTAGTAGTCGTCGAACCCGCCGACGTAGTCCAGGTTCTCGCGCAGCACGGCCCCGGTCGCAACGTCGAACCGCTGGAAGTCGCAGACCAGGACATCGCCGGCGCCGTTGTAGGACAGAATCTGCGTTCCATCGGGATCGGGCAGCGCGGGGAGATACGTTTTTTCGAGCACGCCCGTATCCAGGTTGTAGACTTCGATGGGTTGATCCCCAGACATCCGGCGCACAGCCAGGTGTTGGCCGTCGGGATGCAGCGTCATCTGCATGGCATCGGACGGGTGTACCAGGTCGAGCATCCCACGCCCGGTTTCGTCGTCCATCACGTAGATCAAGAAGCCCATCTGGTCCTGTCCGGGGAAGACCGGCTCCAGAATGTCGATCAGCATCACGGTCAGCGGGTGATAATTCCAGTTGCCGGGATAACCCTCGCCCAACAGCAGCCGCAAGAACGAATTCGTGCCGCGGCTGTGCGGTTCGCCGATGATGCGCGCCTGGTCGCTCAGCACTAGATCCTTGATCGAGAGAACGCCCTTGCGGTCCAGGTCCCATCCCAGCGGGAATTCGACCTGCGTCCCCGTTTCTGAATTCAACTGGACCAGGGCGTTGCGGCCCTGCGGCAGGATGTACATTTGATCGCCGCGCAGGCTGAACCAGGCGCTGATGGGATCGCGCTCGTAGCGATCCGACGCCACTTCGGTGAGCACCGGCAGACTGCGGCTGCCCGCGTCGATCAGGAGCAGGCGTTGGGGCAGCGCGCCGATCACTTTATGGTGTGGTCCCAGGATGAACCCGAACAGGTAGTCGTAGAAGGGATAAATCTCGTAACTTTCCGGCAGGGTGCTGATCGCGCCATCGCGTGCCGCCGGAATATCCCACAGGTGGGGCAGATTGACCGTATCATTTTCGCTGCGGCGCAGTTCCACCGGGGCAGGGACGACCGCATTGATCAGCAGCAGGGTATCGTCGTCCGAAAATTCCAGCGGCCCCTGGATGTACAGCGCGTCCGGTTCGACATCCGCCGCCACCGTCCCCGCCTGCGTGTCCCATAACTCGACCCGGCGGCCAATCGCCACCGCCAGCCAGCGCCCATCGTGGCTGAACGCGTAGGCGTTGTAGGGACCGGTGTCGTACAGCACGTGTTGGATGTCGGCGGTCGCTCCGTCCACCAGCAGCAATCGCCCCTGTAGATCGACCATCACGAAGCGGTCGAAGTGGGGATCGTACTGGATGCCCTGGGGACGGACCTGCCCAATTTCGCGCACGGCGGCGAAGGACGGCCCGGTGGTGCCATCCCCCTGCGCCAGCACGATGCCCACCATCGCCGACAGCGCCATCATCACGGCGATCAAGAAGCGTGTTTTCTTCATGATTATATGTCCCTAATGCCTAATAACGGTGGGTTGCGCGTCTCTATTTCATTATAGTGAGAATTGGGGTGTTGCACTTTGTACGCCCGGCCCACGCCTCCACTATGCCCAAGCTACGCTACTCCACCTGTAGGAGCCAGTCGTGCTATAGTGTGAAAAAGAGTGGTCGAGGGGGTGATCCCATGAAAAAGTATGGGTTATGGCTGGTTTTGGCCGGGATCATGGGGCTGCTTGGCGCACCGGCTCCCATTCAAGCACAGGAGGGGGGCCAGTGTCCGGCGAACGTGCTGTTGGCGATGGCTCGCGCCAGCTCGGCCTGCAATGGGTTGGATCACGATCAGGCGTGCTACGGCAACGGCTTGATCCGGGCGGCGTTCCAATCAGAAGAGACGGCGTTCGGCGCGCCGGGGGATCGCAGCGCGGCGGAGGCGCTGCGCCAGATCCAGATCGGCGGCGATCCGGCGGCCTGGAGCGTGGCCCTGATGCAGATTCGTGCCGATCTCGCCGTCACGGAAGAACACAGCGTCGCGCTGCTGGCCTTCGGCGACGTCACCCTGGACAACCTTGTGCCGCCTGTGCCCGCTTTAGCGGTTTCCTCGACCGGACTGCTCTACCTCCGGGCCACACCTGCCGACGATGGCGACATCCTCAAGGAACTGGGCCTGCGGGATACGGTAATCGCCAACGGGCGGACCCGGGATGGCCTCTGGCTGCGCGTCTTCGTGCCCGGCTCGAACCAACTGGGTTGGGCCTCGACCAGCCTTATCACGTCCGCCGCGCCGGTTTCGGCGCTCAATGTTGTGGACGAAAACACGCCTTTTTTCCGCCCCTTTCAGGTCTTCGACGTGCAGACCGGCGCCGACGATGCCTGGTGTGATCGCGCGCCCCAAAGCGGCCTGCTGATCCAGACGCCCAATGTCCGCACGCAAGTCCATTTGACGGTGAACGGGGCCGACTTGAGTCTGGCCGGGACGATCTTCGTGCAGACGCAGGCGGACGGGCGGCTGCGGATCAGCGTCCTGGACGGGCAGATCGAGGTGTCCGCCCAGGGCGAAACTCGCTTTGTCCCGGCAGGGGCGCAGACGGATCTGCCCTCATCCGGCGCGCCCACTCCGGCGGCGCCTTACGATCTCGGCCCACTGGCCGCGCTGCCGGTCAATAATCTGCCCTACCGCCTGACGCTGCCCGCGCCGCTGGATCAGGCCGCGCTCGACGCGTTGGTCGCCGCCCACTTTGCCCCCACGCCGACGCCGGTATCGCCTAACCCGGACGAGGGCGTGGCGCAGTGCGTGCGGCGTGTGCGCGAGAACGTGAGCCTGTGGGCCGGACCGGGGACGTACTACGAGATTGCCAATCCCATCGCGGCGGGCACGCTGGTCGATCCGGTGCTGCAAACGACGGATGCCGACGGGGCGATCTGGTGGCAGCTTCCCAACAGCAATTGGATACGCGCGGCGGCGGTCGAATCGACGGGCGATTGCCCGGACGTGCCCATCGCGGAATATACTCCGCCTCCGGCCACGAACCATCTCTCGCTGGAGACGTGTATGACGTCGAACGGCCCCTTACGCGCCGGGCAGTGGGTCACCATCGATTTCGTGCCGCCCGCCGTCGCGACCATCCAGGAGGCGCAGCAGGCGCCGCGCATCGATCCCGGCAGGATCATGGTCGGCAGCGAACGGCTGCGCGTGCGCTCCTCGCGTCCGGTGAAGATCGCCGACGAACGCTACGTGATTACCTACTCGACGCAGTGGTCAGCCGAATCCGGCACGTTCCGGATCACCGGCAAGCGGCTGTCGTACGAGGTGATCTGCGACATCACCGTGCCGCTAGGTCACTGAGCAGCCCGCTCGATCACTTTGATGGCGTGCAGCAGCAGGTCGTTGACGGGCGTCGGGATGCCGTACGTCCGGCCTAGTTCGATGATTTTGCCCGCGAAAATATCGACTTCGGTGGTGCGGCCCGCTTCGACATCTTGCAGCAGGGAGGTTTTGCCCTGCGGGTGGAGGGTGTTGAGCACCTTGTACCAGCCGGGCAGGTCGTCCAGCGTCAGGTTGACGTGGGCGGCCTGGGCGACCGCGATCACCTCGCGCATGGCGGCTTCCATGATCGCCTGGGCGTGGGGATCGGTCTGGAAGATGCCGTAGGGCGCGTGCAGAATGGCCGAGGTCTGGTTGATGCCGACGTTGATCATGAGCTTCCACCACAGCATTCGGACCATGTCGGCGGGCGTCTCGTGGGGAATTCCGGCGCGGCTGAGGATCTGCTGGACGCGCTGCACCCGCGTACTGAGGGTCGTGTTGTCCGCTTCGCCGAAATACAGCGTGCCGATCTTGCTGTAGTTGATGATCTGGTCGCGGCGCTGGGCGTCGATGCCCACCGCGACGCATAGCAGAGTCTTGTCCGCGCCGTAGTGCTCGGCGATCACGCTTTCGCTGTCGATGCCGTTCATCACGGACAGGATGAGGGTCTGATCGCCCACCCGCGGGCGCAGATCGGGCAGCGCCGCCGCCAGGTGGTTGTGTTTGAGCGCGACGATCACCAGGTCGGCGGGCGGGGCCGCTTCCTCCGGCGCGAAGACCGGGATGTCATAGCGCCACTGGTTGATGATCAGCCCATCTTGCTTGAGACGGTGATAACGCTCGCCGGAGGCGACCAGCGAGATGCAGGCCGGGTCCAGGTCGTAGAACCGGCTGGCATACACCGCCCCCATCGCGCCCGCGCCCAGAATGGCTACCGTGTCGGTCATGTTTGCTTTTACCTCGCGCAGTACACCGCAAAGTTGTATTGCTTCCACAGCACGTCCGCTTGTTCGAAACCGGCCTCGTGCAACAGCGTCAGGTGTTGGAACAGCGAGGTCGGCGTATCTTCGACGTGGTAGCTCGCGAAGATGCGCTCGATCTGCTCCTCCGAAAAATCGACCCGGCGCAGGTAGTCTTTCCAGCCCTGTTCGTTGAGCGCCGTCCATTGAGGATGGTCACCGCTGACCACATCGCAGCAGGTGAACACCCCGCCGGGCTTGAGCCAGCGCCGCACCTGGCGGTAGATCTGCAAGTATTCGTCCCTGCCGCGTGCGTGATGCAGCGCAAAGCTGGAAATCACCATGTCGAAGGACTGATCGGGCAGCTCGACGGTGAAGAAATCCCCGCAGACCGTGTCGTAGTGCCCCGGGTAGGCGGCCAGGACGACGCGGGTGCCTTCCAGCATGTTCGGCGAAAAATCGACCAGCGTGCCGTGACTGCCGGGCCGGGCTTCCAGCATCCGCCGCGACAGGTTGCCTGTGCCCGCGCCGAGGTCCAAAAAGCGCAGCGGATCGGGCAGCAGGCCCTCGGCGGACCGGATCACCAGCGCAAAGGCGTTGGCGAAGTCGGGCAGGTAAACGGGCGAATCCTGGCTGTAGACGGCGGCGGTCTCATGATCGAACCGCGCCTTGACTTCGTCGCGGGTGAGCACGCGATCTTCGCGCGGGCTGTCGTAGTTGGGAATCGACTGAATACTCATCGCTACCTCTCAACGCAGCATTATAGACGGACGGCGCCCGGCTCTTCTACGTCAATCTGCCTAAACGGGTGCTGCGTGCCTTTGAACTGGCTCATATACAGGTGGTGATAGAACCCGCGCTGTTCCAGCAGGGCGGCGTGCGTGCCGCTCTCGATGATTTCGCCCTCGCGGATCACCAGGATGTTGTCGGCGTCGCGGATCGTGCTCAAGCGGTGGGCGATCACGAAGCTGGTGCGCCCTTCCATCAGGCGCAGCATGGCCTCTTGAATCTGGCTTTCCGTGCGGGTATCCACGCTGCTGGTCGCCTCGTCGAGGATCAGAATCCCCGGATCGGCCAGAATCGCGCGGGCAATGGCGAGCAACTGCCGCTGGCCCTGGCTCAGGTTCCCGGCGCGCTCGGACAGGAGGGTGTGATAACCCTGCGGCAGGCGGCGGATGAAGTGATCGGCATTCGCCATCTTCGCCGCGGCGATCACCTCGTCGTCGGTCGCTTCCAGACGCCCATAGCGGATGTTTTCCATCACGGATTCGGAGAACAGGAACGTATCCTGAAGCACGATGCCCAGGCGGCGGCGCAGATCAGCTTTTTTCACGTCGCGCAGGTCGTGCCCGTCGATCCGGATCATCCCCGCGTCCACGTCGTAGAAGCGGGACAGCAGGTTGATGATCGTCGTCTTGCCCGCGCCGGTGGGTCCGACCAGCGCGACGGTCTGGCCCGGTTCGGCGTGCAGGCTGACGTTTTTGAGGACGGGGATGTTCTCCTGGTAGCCAAATGACACCTGGTCGAACGCTACGTCGCCGCGGGTGGTTTCCAGCGCCACGGCATCGGGCACGTCTTCGAATTCCGGCGGTTCGTCCTGTACCTCGAAGACGCGCTCAGCTCCCGCCAGCGCCGACTGGATCGAGTTGAACAGGCTGGCGATCTGGTTGATCGGGTTGCGCAACTGCTGGGCGTAGGTCAAGAAGCTGGCGATGATCCCGACCGTTGCCCAGCCCTTGATCGCCATCCAGCCGCCCACGCTGGCGACCACCACGAACCCGAAGTTATTGATCAGGTTGCCGCCCGGCCCCAGGAACCCGGCATACGTCTGGGCGCGGATCGACGTGTCGCGCAGCCGTTGATTGTTCCGCTCGAAGTCGCTGATGACGGCTTCCTCGCGCCCATATGCCCGGATGACCTTGCCGCCGCTGATCGTTTCTTCGATCAGGCCGTTCAGAATGCCCAGCGCCTCCTGCTGATCGCGGAAGCCCTGGCGGCTGTTGCGGGCGATGTAGCGCGTGAGCAGCACCATCAGCGGTACGGTGATCAGGCTGACCAGGGCCAGCGGGACGTTGAGCGCCAGCATCATGATGACCACGCCGATCAGGGTCAGCACGCTGGACAAAAAGCTGGTGACGTTCTCGCTGAGCACGGCGTTGACATTCTCGATGTCGTTGGTCAGACGGCTCATCAATTCGCCGTGAGGCCGCTGGTCGAAGAAGCGCAGCGCCAGCGTTTGCAGCTTGGCGAACAGATCCCAGCGTAACTCTCGCACTGTCTGCTGCGAGATACGGATCATCAGGATCGACTGAATCCAGGTCGTGCCCGACTGCGCGACGTAGGTGACCATCATCAGCGCCACGATCCGCGCCAGCCCCGCCCGATCTGCTTTCGCGATATATTGGTCGATGGCGACGCCCATCAAATAAGGACCGAGCAGGCTCAACGCGGTGGTCAGCGTGACCAGGGCGGTGACGATCACCAGCGCCCAACGCTGCCGCTCTAGATAATGCCACAGGCGCAGCAGCGCCCCCTGTGTATCCCTGGCGCGCACAACCGGGCCTTCGAAGCTGGGACGCCGGGGACCGACGTGAAAATCTGGTTGGACGCGTTCTTTAGCGGCTGCCATGATTTCCCCCTTGCGCGGCCAACGCGCCGTTCCCCAATTGGGACTCGTAGATTTCGCGGTAGAGCGGGCTGGAGAGCATCAATTCCTGATGGGTGCCCTGGGCAACGATGCAGCCATCGTCCAGGACCAAAATCTTATCCGCCGTCAGCACGGTGCTGATGCGTTGGGCGACGACCACGCTGGTATGGCCCTGCATCAGATCGTCGATGGCTTGCTGGATTTTGCTTTCGGTTTCGACATCGACCGCGCTGGTGCTGTCGTCCAGGATCAGGATGGCCGGGCGGCGGACCAGGGCGCGGGCGATGGCAATGCGCTGCTTCTGCCCCCCGGAGAGATTGACGCCGCGCTGTCCCAGGTCGGTCTGGTAGCCTGCGGGCAGCGCCGCGATGAAGTCGTGCGCCTGGGCGGCTTTGGCCGCCGCGATGACCTCGTCTTCGGTGGCGTCGTCGCGTCCCTGGCGGATGTTGTCGTAGATCGTGCCGGAGAACAGCAGCGCTTCTTGCAGGGCGATCCCGATCTGGGCGCGCAGATCGGCCTGCGGCAGATCGCGCACGTCGTGGCCATCGATCAAGATCCGCCCGCTGTCCACGTCGTAAAAGCGCGGGATGAGGTGGATCAGGCTGGATTTGCCCGATCCGGTAGCGCCCAGGATGGCGACGGTCTGTCCGGGGCTGGCCTCGAAGCTGAGGTCTTGCAGGACCGGTTCGGAGTCGTCGTAGCTGAACGTCACGTGCTCGAACGTGATGCGCCCGGCTACCGTTTGCCCGTTGCGTGCCGTCGCCCGATCCTGGATCTCCGGCTGGCTGTCCAGCACTTCGATCAGCCGTTCCGCCGAGGCTTGCGCGCGCGAAATGCGGATCATCAACATGCTGACCATCATCAACGAAAACAAGGTCTGGCGCAGGTAGTTCACGAACGCGATGATCTCGCCCACCGTCATGCTGTGTTTGATCGTCGCGACCCCGCCGAACCAGATCACGGCCCCGATCCCGAAGTTCATGGCGAGCAGCATGAAGGGACCGACCACCGCGCTGAGCTGCATGGCCTGGATCGAGCTGTACATCAGGTCGTCGTTGGACGTGCCAAAACGCTGCTGTTCATGATCGCCGCGCACGAAGGCTTTGACGACGCGCACGCCGGAGAGATTTTCCTGGATGACGGTATTCAGCCGGTCCAGGTTGTCCTGCAAGCGCGTGTAGAGCGGCACCGAGCGCCGGATCACGAGACCCAGCATCACGATCAAGAACGGCATCAGCACACCCAGCAGCAGGGCCAGGCGCGGGCTGGTGAGGATCGCCATGATGAGGCTGCCCACCACCAGCAGGGGCGTGCGCACCAGGATGCGCAGCGCGATGAGCACCATTTCCTGGACCTGGTTCACGTCGTTGGTCAGGCGCGTGACGAGCTGCCCCGTCCCCAGTTTATCCAGGTTGCCAAACGACAGCGTTTGCACCTTGCGATACGTCGCGCTGCGCAGATCCGCGCCGAAACTCATCGCAGCCCGCACCGCGAAGATTGTGCAGCCAATGCCACCCACCGCGCCGAGCAGCGTCATGACGATCATCAGCAGCCCGGTGTGCAAAACGACGGTGAGATTGTTGGCGGCAATACCCTGATCTACAATGTGCTGCATCTGGCGCGGCAGCATCAGGTCCATCGATACTTCCAGCACCATCAAAAGCGGTGCAATGACCGCCGGTTTCCAGTAGGGCCTCAGAAAAGGCCCCAGGCGACTGAACATCTTCATCCCAATCCTCTTAATTTATTGCGGCTGGCCAGCCAGACAAGCATACATTAAAGCAGATTCTTCTCCCAGGTTTGTTTTTACGATATGACGAATTCGTAAGGCAAGTTTAAATTCAGTTGACGAAATGGGGGTATGCTCAGTTCGGATTGAGAATCAGGTGAGGCCCAATGAGTAAAGTGTTGATCGTGGACGACGATGCCCATATCCGGGAACTGGCCGGGGTGTTCTTGCGGAACGAAGGCTTTGATACCTGTGAAGCGAACGACGGAGTCGAGGCCCTGGCCCTGCTTGAAACGACCCGAGTCGATCTGGTGATCCTCGATCTCATGATGCCGAATATGGACGGCTGGGAGTTATGCCGCCGGCTGCGCGTCTATGACGACTTCCCGATTCTCATGCTCACCGCCAAAGGGGAGACCAACGACAAGGTCCAGGGGTTTCAGTTGGGCGCGGATGACTACCTGGTCAAGCCCTTCGATCCGCTCGAACTGGTGATGCGCGTCAAGGCGCTGCTGCGCCGCTACCGGATCGCGACCTCGCAGACGGTGCAGGTCGGCGAGTTGTTCATGGATCGCAAGACCTTTGAAGTGCGCATCGCAGGTGAGAGCCTGACGCTGCCCCTCAAAGAGTTCGAGTTATTGTTCAAGCTGGCGAGTTATCCGGGCAAGACCCTGTCGCGCGATCAATTGATCGAGGACATTTGGGGCTACGACTTCGAAGGCAACGAGCGCACCCTGGATGTGCACATCAACCGGCTGCGGGATCGCTTTCCCGAAGGCCGCTACTCGTTCAGGATTCACACGGTCCGCGGATTGGGCTACCGCCTGGAGATGGATACCCCGCGATGAGAAGCAGGTTGAGGAATTACGTACAGTTTGCCGGGATGCTCGTGTTTGTGTGCCTGATGTTCACGATCACTCACCTGCTGACCAGGGGCGTCTACCGGATTATCGGGTGGACGCCGCCGCTGCTCCCGCAGCAGATCATCACCTCGTTAAGCGGACTGGTGCTCATGGGCGTGACGATTGGGATGCTGACGCGCGCGTTCAGGTCGAAAATCGCCTCGCAGCAGATGCGCGTCTTCAGTCCGATCATCGAGGCGCTGGGGCGCATCGCCCAGGGCGATTTCAGCGCGCGGGTGGATGGGGCACTCGTCGAAGGTCCCCGTGAAAAGGCGGTCGTGGGAGAACTGGTCCAGAGCGTTAATCAAATGGCGTTGCAGCTCGACCAGATGGAAAGTCTGCGCCAGGAGTTCATTTCGAACGTCTCCCACGAACTCCAGTCGCCCCTGACGTCGATTCGAGGTTTTGCCCAGGCGCTCCGGAATGACCACCTCACACCGGAGGAACGGCACCACTACCTGGGCATTATCGACAATGAGAGTATGCGCCTGTCCCGCGTCACCGAGAATTTGCTCCGGCTCGCCACGTTGGAGTCGGAACGGGCTAAATTCGAGCCTAAACCCTACCGGCTGGACCGGCAGATTCGCAGTCTCGTACTGGCCTGCGAGCCGCAGTGGACGGCCAAAACCCTGGACATGGAGGTGACGCTGCCGGAGGTGGAGATCACCGCCGATCAAGACCTGCTCAGCCAGGTGTGGACGAATCTGCTGCACAACAGCATCAAGTTCACGCCTGCCGGGGGGCAGATCGCGCTGGAATTGACTCAGCACGATCACCAGGTGGAATTCACCATCCGCGATACGGGCATCGGCATTGCTGACACCGATTTGCCGCACATCTTCGAGCGGTTCTACAAGGCCGACAGGTCGCGCACCCGTTCGGACGGTGGCGGCAGCGGGCTGGGATTGTCGATTGTCCACAAGATTGTGGAGATGCACCAGGGCACGGTGGCGGTCACCAGCCAGCCCGGCGCGGGGACCACGTTCACCGTGCGGCTGCCGATCAGCCCGTGAAAGGCTTGCTCCGTATTATCTCCGCGCCCCTCTGTGGACACCGGTCCAGAGGGGCGCGGTTTATTTAAACTGGGTTTACATGGACGGTGTATTGTCTCAATGGATCTTGTTGTCGCTGATCAATCCTAGAAAAGGAAACCATGGTGGATCACTCAGAACCTCGTCGCCCTACTCTCACCGGTGACCAGCAGTCTCGTGTATCGTTCAAGTCCGTGAGCTGGCGGCGCTTGTTTGCCTATCTGATGCCGTATCGGGGACAGATGGCGCTGGCGCTGGTGGCCCTGGTATTTTCGACCGCCTCCGGGCTGGCCTTTCCGGCAGTGATCGTCCGGCTGCTCGACTCGGTGACGAAGTCGAGCCACTATGGCCCCCTCAACCGGATGGCGGGCGTGCTGATCGGCATATTTCTGCTGCAAGCGGCGTTCAATTTCCTGCAATCCTATCTGCTGACGTACATTGGCGAGCACATCGTGCTCGACCTGCGCACGTCGGTCTACACCCATCTGCAAAAGCTGTCGCTGGATTTTTACGCGAACCGGCGCGTTGGTGACATGGTGTCGCGGCTGTCCAGTGACGTGACGCAGATGCGGTCCATGCTGACCACGAACGTTACCATGCTGCTCAGCCAGGCGCTGACCCTGGTCGGCTCCATCGTGATCGTGCTCACCATGAACACCCGCTTCACCCTGTTCATCCTGGCGATACTGCCGGTGTTGATCCTGGTCGCTTTCCTGTTTGGCAGCCGGATTCAGAAGGGCAGCACGCGCGTGCAGGATCAGTTGGCCGCTTCGACGGTGGTCGCCGAAGAAGGCTTGCAGGGTATCCGCGTGGTGAAAAGCTTTGCGCGCGAAGACTACGAGACGCAGCGTTACGGAGCGGCGATGGAGAAGACGTTTCGGGCGTCCCTGCGCATGGCGGTCTACAGCTCCCTGTTCGGCTCGGTCATGATGTTCCTGGGCTTCGGCTCGATTGCGGCTATCATGTGGTACGGCGGGCGCGAAGTCATCGCCGGGCGGCTGAGCGTGGCCATGATCACCGGCTTTCTGATGTATGGCATCTCCATTGCGACCAGCCTGGCCGGGTTGGGCGGGCTGTACGGCCAGTTCAGCGCGGCCTTGGGCGGGGTCCAGCGGGTCTTCGAGATTCTGGATACGCCGCCTACTATCCAGGATGCGCCCGGCGCGACCCCACTGCCCGCCGTGCGCGGTGAAATCACCTTCGACGACGTCTCGTTCAGCTACGATTCCGCCGCGCCGGTCTTGCAGAATGTTTCCTTGCAGATTCGGGCGGGCGAAATCCTGGCCCTGGTGGGTCCGAGTGGCGCGGGTAAAAGCACCATCTTCAACCTGATCCCCCGCTTTTACGATCCGACGGGCGGAACCATCGAGATCGATGGTCACGATCTGCGCGGCCTGACGCAACACAGTTTGCGCGAGCAGATCGGGATCGTGCCGCAGGAGACGATCCTGTTTGGCGGGACGATTCGCGAGAACATCCTGTACGGTCGCCTGGACGCCACCGAAGAGGAAATGATCGCCGCGGCGCGGGCGGCGAACGCCCATGAATTCATCATGGCCTTTCCTAACCAGTACGATACCGTCGTGGGCGAGCGCGGCATGAACCTGAGCGGCGGGCAGCGCCAGCGCATCGCCATCGCGCGGGCCATTCTGAAAGACCCCTGCATTTTGCTGCTGGACGAGGCGACCAGTTCGCTGGATAACGAGTCGGAAGGGCTGGTACAGGAGGCGCTGGACCGGCTGATGCAGAACCGGACGACGGTGATCGTCGCGCACCGCTTGAGCACCATCAAGGTCGCCCATCGCATCGCCGTGCTGGATGGCGGGCGGATTATCGAGTTGGGGACCCACGACCAGTTGATGGAGCAGAATGGGCTGTATGCGCGCCTCTACTCGATGCAGTTCCGCCACCCGGATGAGGAACTGGCGGCGCTCTACGCCGGGCTGCCGCCGAACGGCAAGCAGCCTGAAAAGAATGCCGGACTGCTGGGCATGATCCTGGGCCGCACGGCCTGACCGCACAAAAAAACACGCCCAGGCAGCTTTCGCCTGGGCGTGGTGAAGATCGTCGGAGCTTAGCCCGCGCGCCGCGTTGTCATGCCCTGATCTTCCATGACACGTTCGGCCACCAGCCGCGCGGACACCAACGCGGTCGGCACGCCCGTTCCGGGATGGGTGCTCGCGCCGACGAAGTACAGGTTGTGGTAGCGCGCGTGGCGGTTGCGCGGTCGGAAGTATCCCAACTGCATCAAGGTGTGCGACAGGCCGTGCGTGGACCCCTTCATCAAGTTGTAACGCTTCCGCCAGGACAGCGGCGTATAGTCCACCTCGAACTTGATGTGCGCTTCCAGGTCGGTGATCCCCACCTGCGCCAGGCGCTTGAAGACCGCCTCCCGGGCCTGGTCGCGAATGTGACGCCAATCCTGCTGGCCCGTTTCGTCCAGGTGCCCGACCGGGACGATGGCGATCAGGGTGTCTTCACCTGCCGGGGCGGTTGCGGGATCGAGGCGCGCGGGCGCGTGAATGTACAGGCTGGGATTGCTGGGCAGATCCAGGTGTTGGATGATGCTCTTGAAATTGTTCCGGTAGTCATCCGCCAGGAACAGCGTATGCGGCCCAAGCTGCGGATAGGGCCGGTCAACGCCCCAGAAGAAGCTGATAACTGAGCAGGAAAAGCGTTTGTGCGCCATCCGGTCCCCATAGCGGTCGTGGGGCAGCAGGTTCTGGTACACGTAGGGCAGGTCGGCATTAGCCACCACGACGTCCGCCTCGAACTGCCGTCCATCCTCCAGGATCACGCCTTTGGCGCGCGTGCCGTTCACCTCGATGCGCTCCACGGCGGCATCGTACACGAATTCCACGCCCGCCTGATCGGCGATATTCACCAGCGCCTGCACGATGCTGGACATGCCGCCCTGCGGATACCAGACGCCATGCGCCAGTTCGGTATAGGGCATCATGGAGAAGGTGGCCGGAGCCTCGAACGGACTCAGCCCCATATACACATCCTGGAACGTAAACGCGGCTTTCAGGCGCGGCTGCTTGAAATAGGCCGACATGTGGCGGTAGTGCGGAATGAGCGGCTTCAGCCGGAACAGCAGCGGAACGTTGCCGGGCGTGAAAAACTCGGACGCGGTGCGGAAATCGCGCCCGACCAGTTTCTCCATCGCCAGGTGATAGTGGCGGTGTCCCTCTTCCACGTAGCGCAGAAAGCCCTCGAAGCTTCCCGGCTCGATGGTTTCCAACTGCTCGCGCATGGCGTTCAGATCGGACGTGAGGGCGAGCTGGCTGCCATCGTCGAAGACCAGATGGTACGTGGGATCGACCCGCTGCAACTGGAGGGCCTCGTGGAGCGATACCCCCAGCGTGGCGAATTCGGCCTCGTACAGGAGGGGCATGACCAACAGGGTCGGCCCGGTCTCGAAAGAATGCCCCTGGCGGGAGAAGTGGCCGCAGCGTCCGCCCGGTTCTTTATTCTTCTCGACCACCGTCACGCGAAAGCCCTGCTGGGCCAGATGCGCTGCCGTCGTGATCCCGCCGATGCCCGCCCCAATGACCACTGCCGAAGGTGATTCCATGGCTATCCTCAGATTCTTTGCTTCTGACCGTCGAAGCGCAGCCGGTAGGCGTTGCGCTCGATGGTGTCCAATTCCCGTTCGAACTGGGCGCAGTAGATCCGGCCCGCCAGGCGGCAGCGGAAGCAGCGCACCTGTGCCAGATAGGCTCGCCCGGCCTTGAAATATTCACGCGCGAGCTGCACGCGATCCTGGACCCAGGTCCGGTACGCCTCGCTGTCGATGTCGCCAGGGCCAAGGCCGTGCGCGGCGAGATAGTCGCCGGGCACATTGAAATATCCGGCTGCCAGGTCCTCGCTGGTGTCGCGCAGCATGTGCGTGATGTGCGCAGCCGTGACCGCCAGGTAGCGATTTTCGCTGGGGGGCGTGGGGTGGTCATGGCCGATGAAATAGTGCAGCGCCTCGGTCACCCCCACTGCCAGCCGTCGCGAATACTCGTCCAGCTCCTGCGCCGAGATCAGACGCCCGCGCCGCTCGGCGTCGAACGCCATGACGCCCATCAGGTGTTGGATATAGAGTCTCAGCCCGCTGTTCGGCTCGCGGTCGGTCCGGATCAAATCGATGATCATCTGCTCTTCGACGCTGAGATCCTGAATCCGGTCCCCTGCGTAGCCCCGGTCGATGATGGCTTGCTGGCGCCGGACGAACTTGATCCGATCATCCCGGTTGCGCTGGTCCTGATCGAGCCAATCATCTACCCAGCGGAAGTAGGCATAGGCCCGGTAAGCGTCTTGGGTCCGTTTCCGGTCGGCAAGCAAGGCGATGATGCGATGGGTGCGCTGGCTGGCAGCGGCGGTGATGGCGGCGGGTAGAGACGAGGTGCTGGGCTTCGGGCGCAAAAGTGTGACTATCCGACTTGGGTTTAAAGTGCCGGTTCCCATGATGTTCTTATCCGCTTGATTTCACGCGTGTGTAATGTGGTTCTCTACCTAATATACGCCGAAACGAGCGGATCGTTGCACGCGGGGGATATTTCATTGGTTCGCTGGACCCCCTTTCTCCATCTGGGATGGAGAAAGGGAGAGCGATGCGCAGTGGCGCGGGAGGTAGGGGCCGATTTCGACTAGTCGCTGGCGGCGGGCGCCGGGGCGGGGATGCCGACGAATTCCACGTCGTCCTCGCAATCAGGCTCCAGGCACCGAATCTGAGAGGGCAGCACGCGCAGAGTGAACAAGGCCGCGCCGACCATCACGATTGCCGCGATGAACATGGCATCCGCCATGCCCGCGGCGAAGGCCTGGTCGGCAATCCCGGTGATTGCGCTGGCGAGGGGGCCGCCGATCTGGTGGGCGACGGCGTGCGCGCCCTGGATACTGCTGCTGACGGCGGCATACGCCTCCGGCGGAAGCTGCGCCTTGAGCGAGGTGATCTGGTGCAGATAGGTGTGGTTCATCACCGTGCCCAACACCGCCACGCCGAGCGCGCCGCC
Source organism: uncultured Anaerolineaceae bacterium (assembly GCA_964427955.1). Taxonomy (GTDB): domain Bacteria; phylum Chloroflexota; class Anaerolineae; order Aggregatilineales; family Aggregatilineaceae; genus JACRBK01. The sequence continues at coordinate 17,271 of CAYRWY010000008.1, read as the reverse complement.
GACCTCGCGCGTGGTGTCGTTCATCGCCGATCCTACCCCGGCTTTATGCGCCGGGACCGACCCCATGATCGAATTCGTAGCCGGACTCATCGCGACGCCAATGCCCCCGGTCATCATGAGCATCCCGACCAGCAGCGTCCCATACGACATGTCCGCGGACATGGTCTGCGACAGCAAGAACATGCTGCTCGCCGCGATCAAGAAGCCCAGCCCGACCGTCCGCTTGGTGCCGAGGCGCTGCGCCACTTTCGCCGACGTCCCCGCCGTCACCATGAGCATCAGCGAGGTGGGCAGGAACAGGCGGTAGCCGGTTTCCAGCGGGGTATAACCCTGCACCGACTGGAAGAGCTGGCTGATGGCGAAGAACACGCCTAACATGCCGAAAAACATCATGGTGATCGCCACGTTAGCGCCGGTGAAGGAGGGATTGCGAAACAAATACAGCGGCAGCATGGGATGGCGGGTGCGGTTTTCCCACATGAAGAACACCACGAGCAGCAGCACTGCCATGCCCAGGGAGATCAACACCGGGCCTGCCGTCCAGCCATCTACCCCGGCCTGGACGATGCCATACACCAGCGCGAACAAGCCTGCAATCGACAGCAGCACGCCTGGCACATCCGGTGACGGCGCGGCCTCATCTTTCGATTCCGCCAGGAAGAAGTGACCGCCCACCAGCGCGATGGCGACCACCGGGAGGTTGACCAGGAACATCGCGTTCCAGTCGAAATGTTCCAGAAGATAGCCGCCGAGCAACGGGCCGATCCCCGATCCGACCCCGAACACCGCCGCCCACAGCGCGATAGCCTGAGCGCGTTCTTTGGGATCGGGAAAGTTAGCGGTGACCAGGGACAGGGTGGCGGGCATGATAATCGCGCCCCCCAGACCCAACAGCGCCCGCGCCGCGATGAGCATCTCGACCGAGTTCGCGAGCGCCGCCATCAGCGAGAATACGCCAAACCAGATCACGCCGAACTGCAAGATGCGCTTGCGCCCGATCCGGTCCCCGATCGATCCCATCGTGAGCAGCAGTGAGGCAAACACCAGGATGTAGGCGTCTACGATCCACTGCAACTCGCTTTGGCTGGCGCCCAGGCTGGTGGAAATGGCGGGTAGTGCCACGTTGAGAATCGTGTTGTCGAGACTGATGATCAACAGCGAGAAACAGATAAACAGCAGACCGAGCCAACGGTTCTTTTGCCCTTTGTCGTTCATAGTGCCAGTTGTCTCCTTGATATGTCCATGATTGGCAGAGAGATCTTAGAACAGGAGTTCTGGCTTTGCCAAATGCAGTTTTTCTGAGTGTTGCTGACCTTCGTAAACCGTTATTTGTGGGTAGAATAGCAGGGGTAACGGCGCGTCGTATGGATGCCTTTGCTGAAGGAGTTGGTTTTTCATGTCAGCCTTGTTCTCACCTTTTACGGTCAAGAATCTCACGTTGAACAGCCGCCTGGTGCTGCCCCCGATGGCGAATGAGGCCGCCGACGAGAGCGGCGCGGTCAACGACCGGCACCTGGAATTCTACGTGCGCCGGTCCAACGTCGGCATGGTCATCGTCGAACACGCCTACGTGCAGTTGGCCGGGCGGGTGAAATACAACCAGTTGGGCCTGCACGACGACCGGCTGATCCCTGGCCTGCGCCGCTTGGCCGAAGCGGTCAAGGCTAATGGGGCGCTTGTGGGCATCCAACTGGCTCACGGCGGGGGCAAAGCCACGCGGGCTTCGACCGGGGGCACCGTGATCGCGCCGTCCGCGGGGATCGTGTTGGGCGGCAAGGAACCGGCGGAGGAATTAGCCACGGCGCAGATCGCGCCCCTCATTGCGGACTACGTCGCGGCAGCTCAGCGGGCGGTCGCTGCTGGGTTCAACTTTGTGGAGATCCACGGCGCGCACGGCTACCTGTTGAGCGAGTTTCTGTCCCCACTCGCGAATCACCGTACCGACGACTATGGCGGGGATCTCGGTGGGCGGCTGCGCCTGCCGCTGGAGATCGTGCGCGCGGTGCGCGCCGCTCTTGGTCCGGACGTGCTGCTGCTGTACCGGCTGGGGGCGAGTGATTTTCTCGCTGGCGGTCTCACGGCTGAAGAAGGCGGACAGGCCGGGCAGGCGTTGGCCGCCGCCGGAGTCGATCTCCTCGATATTTCGGGCGGGCTGTGTGGATCGCAGCCGCCCGACTGGGACGGCAAGAGCCAGGGCTATTTTGTGCCGTTGGCCTCAACCGTGCGCGCGCAGGCCGGGGTGCCTGTCATCGGCGTAGGCGGGATTACCGACCCTCACGCTGCTGAGGGTTTCCTTCAGACGGGGCAGGTGGACCTGATCGCCGTGGGGCGGGCGATGCGCAGTAATCCGGGCTGGGCGGCAGAAGCACAAGCCGCTTTGGAGATATAGGAGGAATCAGATGTCAACGTTCAAGGCGATGGCGGAAGAGTTCATGGCGCAGAAACGCTTCGCGGTGGTGGGAGTCTCCGGCACCAGCTCCCAGGCGACGGCCAATGCCATTTTCAAATCCTTGCAGGGCCAGGGCTATGAGGTCTTTCCCGTGAATCCCAACACCGAGACGGCGGAAGGCGTACCCTGCTACTCGAGCGTCAAGGCGCTGCCCGAAAAAGTGGATGGCGTGCTGATCGTCACGCGCCCCGACGTCACCGAACAGGTCGTGCGCGAGTGCGTCGAGGCCGGTATCCCGCGGGTGTGGATGCACAACAACCCGCTGGCTGGCCGGTCGAACTCCAGCGCCTCCGCAGCCGCGGTGCAATATGGACGCGAACATGGCCTGACCGTGATTGAAAACGGCTGTCCCTTGATGTTCGTGGACTTTCCGCACAAGTGTATGCGGTGGATCTTGAGCGCGATGAAGCGGTTGTAGTCGCCGTCCCGCCCTTATGATTCCAGCGGGAACGTGATCGGGCGGCGGTCGCGTTGGCTGCGATAGATCGCCGTGAAAAGCTCCACCGTCTTGCGACCATCCACTCCGGTGACCAGCGGCTCCCGGTGTTCAAGGACCGCTTGTAGGAAGTCCTGAATCTGGAGCCGGTGATAGAAGGTTGAGGCATCGACCGCCGCGAAGGTGGCGCTGTCTTCAGCCTTCCACTGGTCGAGAAAGTGTTCCTCGCCTGGCACGGTCCACAGATCGTTGACGGGCGGTTCTTGCACGGCTGTCATCCCGGAGATGAACATCGATCCGCCGTCCGTTTGTACGCCCACGGACGCGCCGTTTTCGCCGTGCACGTGCACTTTGCCATAGATGCCGGGTTTCTGGGAATTGCTCACGACAATCGATCCCAGCGCGCCATTCCTGAAGCGGATGACCGCCAGCGCCGTATCCTCGACCTCGATGTAGGGGTGGTTCAGGTTGCCCCAGTAGCCGAAAAGCTCCTCGATGGGACCCATGAACCACTGCAAGAGATCGAGTTGGTGCGGGGATTGGTTCACCAGCACGCCGCCCCCTTCGGTGTCCCACCTGCCGCGCCAGGCATCGGACTCATAATACGCCTGGCTGCGCCAGCCCAGGAGCTGCACCATGCCCAGCACGGGCCGCCCGATTTTTCCGGTATCGATAGCCTGTTTGACGCGCTGGACGGGTTCGTACCACCGGCGCTGGCTGATGACACCCAGCCGGACGCCCGCCTGGTCTGCCGCGGCGATCATGGCATCACAATCGGCGAGACTGGCCGCCAGGGGTTTCTCCACCAGCACGTGCGCGCCGCCCTGAATCGCGGCCAGGGTGGGCGCGGCATGGGCCGGATGAGGCGTACCCACCACGACCACGTGCGGGCGTGCCTCCGCCATCATCTGCGCTACGTCGAGGTATCCTTTGACTCCATACTGCGCGGCGAACGCGTCGGTTCGCTGTGGGTGGCGGCCACACACCGCCACCAATTCCGACTGGGGCAGGGTGCGCAGGGCCTGAGCGTGGGTCGGTCCTACTTTGCCTACGCCGATCACGGCGGTTCTAAGCTTCTCCATGAGATTTCCTCCCTACGGCACGAGCATCACTTTTAAAAGGTCCGGCTCACCGGCATACAGGCGCTGGAACCAGGCGGCTCCCTCCGCCAGGGGGGCGACGGCGCTGATCAGGGCCTCCACGTTGATGTCACCGCGCGCGATCATGTCCAGGCAGTCTGGATATTCGCCGCGCGAGGCGCACGATCCATAGAGCGTCAATTCGCGCGTGACGACTGCTTGCAGCGGCAGATCGACGCCGGGCGACAGGTTCCCGACCAGGGTGAGCTGTCCCCCCTTGCGGAGCACCTGGACCGCCAACTGAACGGTGGGAGTGATGCCCACCACCTCGAAGGCGGCTTCGGCTCCCCGCCCATCCGTCAACTGCGCGACCCGCTGCCCCACGTCGTCACGATCGGGATTCAGCCCGACCTGCGCGCCCAATTCCACCGCCAGCGCCACACGACCGGGATCGCGATCCACGGCGATCACCTGTCCACATCCCGCCTGCCGCAGCGCCTGGACGATCAAGAGACCGATCATCCCGGTACCAACCACGACCGCCGTACAGTTCGGAGGGAGGGCCGCCCGCCGCACGGCGTGGACGGCAATCGCCACCGGTTCGGCCATCGCCGCCTGGGGGAAAGTCAACCCGTCAGGCAGGCGATACAGGATGTGCTGCGGGACGCTGACCAGCTCGGCAAAGGCGCCATGTTGGCGGTAATCGCCGCACGACACCCCCAGCACCCGGCGGTGGTCGCACAGGTTGATCTCGCCGCGCTGGCAGTAATAACACTCCCCACAGTAGATCGTCGAGTCGAAAGTGACGCGATCCCCGATCTGCCACCCGGCGACCTGTTCGCCGATCTCAACGATGATCCCGGCGGATTCGTGTCCCATGATGATCGGGGGAATCCGCCGCCCGGTGCTGCCATCCATGCCGTGAATATCACTCCCGCAGATGCCGGTCGCTTTGACCTGGATCAGGACGTCGTGCGGGCCAATTACCGGCTCGGGAACATCCTGGTAGACGAGTTGTCGGTATTGTTCGAGCACTAACGCTTTCATGCACGGGTCTCCGTGATTGTGCTTTCGCGGATAATCAATGTGAAGTCAGGGGTGAATATTTCCGGCGGTCCGGTGCGCTCGCCGTGAATGCGATCCATCAACAGGGACACCGCCCGCCGCCCGATGGCTTTTTTGTCAGGCGCAATCGTGGTCAGGGCCGGAGACATGAAGTAGCTCTGCGCGATGTCGTCAAACCCGGCCACCGCGATGTCGTCGGGAACGCGGTAGCCGCGCTGGGCGAGCACCTTCATCGCGCCGAAGGCCGTGAGATCGTTCAAACAGAAGACCGCATCGGGTCGGCTGCCGCGCGCGAGCAGTTGTTCCATCGCGGCCATGCCGGACTGGTGGGTTAGCGGGGTAGGGTAGGGCATCGCCACGATGAGTTCCGGATCGGGCTGGAGGCCCGCCGCTTGCAGCGCCTCACCATACCCTTGAAAGCGCATCCGGTGCAGCGAATGGCGGCTGAGATCGGAGAGCGGCAGCAGCGCGATACGGCGGCGGCCCAGCGCCAGCAGATGCTCGGTGAGTTGCCGGGCAGCCGCCACGTTGTCGATCATGACGTGATCGTAAAACTGGCCGGTGGCACGCTCGCCCAGCGTGACGATGGGCAGGGCGGTATTGGCGCGGTAGATCTCGCCCTCGATCAGCTCGACGGGATCGAGGATCACCCCATCGACGGTATGCGGCGAGCTGTCCAGCAACCGCCGCTCATTCTCCGCCCGCCCGGCGGTGTGCTCGATCACCACGGTGTACCCGTATTCGCTGGCGGCGTCGATGACTTCCCGCGCGATCTCCGCAAAATAAGGGTTGCCAATATCCGGGATCGCAAACGCGAGACTGCCGATCATGCCGCTGCGCATGTATTGGGCGGCGCGGTTGGGCCGGTAGTTGAGCTTCTCGATGGCCTCGATCACCCGGTCGCGCGTCTCGTCGCTGTAGCGTCCCGAATTGTGGTTGATGACATTCGAGACGGTTTTGGTAGAGACCCCGGCCAACCTGGCGACGTCTCGGATCGTGGGATTCATCGCGCCTCAGTTTTGATAGGATTAAGTTCAACGTTGTACTTCCATGATATGAAGGTTCGAGCCGGTTGTCAAGGAGATTCTTCTCGGAAAGTCCCGAAATTGACAACGCTCGGAATCTCCGCTAGTGTATAGATACAACGTCGAACCTGGGTGGTTTTGTGTCATGAGAGGACAAGATGGCGAATTCGTTAGTTCCGCGTGCGGAATATCCCCGTCCCCAGTTGGTGCGGGCGGATTGGTTGTGTTTGAACGGGGCATGGCAGTTTGAGGTTGATCAAGGCGACAGCGGGCTTCAGCGCGGTCTGCTGGCCTGCGACCTGCACGACACGATTGTCGTCCCTTTTTGCCCCGAGTCGCAGCTTTCGGGCGTCGTAAATCGGGATTTCCTGAACGCGGTCTGGTACCGGCGCACGGTCACCCTGCCGCCGTCCTGGGGGGATCGCCGCGTGCTGCTGCACTTCCAGGCGGTAGATTACGACACGACCGTGTGGGTGAACGGCGTCGAGGTCGGGCGGCATCGCGGCGGTTTTACGCCCTTTAGCTGCGATCTGAGCGGCGTGGCCCGCCCCGGCCAGGAGATCACGATCGTGGTCCGCGCTCGTGACGATCACCAGTCTCCCCAGCCGCGCGGGAAGCAGTCGCAGCATTATGGGGCTTATGGCGCGATCTATTTGCGGACCACCGGCATCTGGCAGACCGTCTGGCTCGAACCCGTGCCGGACTGTGCGCTCCAACGTCCACGGATCACCCCGGACGTCGCCAATCGTATGTTCCGCGTGGCGCAGCCTCTCACCGCGTCCCGGCCTGGGCTGCGGCTGCGGATGACGCTCAAAGACGAGGCGGGAGCGGTGTGCACCGTCGAGCGGCCCGTCGGGGAGAATTTCGTAACTCTCGTCGATCTGCCGGTGCCTGCTGACCGGTGCCGCCTGTGGTCGATGGACGATCCGCACCTCTACGACCTGGACATTCAACTGCTCGATACCAGCGGTGCGGTGGTGGACCAGGCGGCCAGCTATGCCGGGCTGCGCAGCGTGACCATCGACGGCCAGGCCATCAAAATCAATGGCCAGACCGTCTTCCAGCGGTTGGTTCTGGATCAAGGCTTCTACCCGGACGGGATTATCACCGCCCCCAGCGATGAGGCGCTGCGGCGTGACATCGAGCTGGCGCAGGCCGCCGGATTCAACGGCGCGCGCCTGCACCAAAAAGTGTTCGAGGAACGCTTCCTGTACCACGCGGATCGGATGGGCTACCTCGTGTGGGGGGAATTTGGCGACTGGGGCTGCCGCGTCAACGGCGGGCCGGAAGACGATCACCAGCAGCCGACCGCCACCTACATCACCCAATGGCTGGAAGCCCTGGAGCGCGACTATTCCCACCCGGCGATTGTGGGGTGGTGTCCGCTGAACGAGACCTGGCAGGAAATCGGCGACCACATCACAGCGTTGGATGACGTGACCTGGGGGATGTACCTGGCCACCAAGGCGATGGATCAGTCGCGCCCGGTCCTGGATGCCTCCGGCTATTCCCACCGGGTCGTGCGCGCCGACGTCTACGACAGCCACGACTACGACCAGAATCCCGCCACGTTCGCCCAGCGCCACGCGCGCGGCGCTGATCCCTTCCTGAACGGGCCGCGCTCCCCCCGGGATCGCGAACGCGCCTGGTCGGTCCCGTATCAGGGCCAGCCCTATTTCGTCAGCGAATTTGGGGGGATCTGGTGGAATCCCAATGTGCGCGAGGGCGAAGACTCGTGGGGTTACGGCGACCGGCCTGCCAGCATCGCCGCCTTCTACGAGCGTTTTGAGCGGTTGTGTGAGGCGCTGCTGTCGAATCCCGCTCATTTTGGCTACTGCTACACCCAGTTGACCGACGTGTTTCAGGAGCAGAACGGCATCTACACCTTCGAGCGGGGCGTGAAATTTGACATGGATCGGATTCGCCGCGCCCAGCAGCGCCCGGCAGCGATTGAGCAGGAATAACGCTCAGCGCTAGCCAATGGAGACTGCCCGGTGGTATGCCGCTGGGCAGTTGTATCCCCCACGCCTGTCCACCGTCCATCCGATGCTCAACAGACCTCAGCTACAATGGGAATAAATCGTATAGACCCAGGAGGAACACATGGTAGAGCGCAAGCACATTGTGAGCGTAGTAGCCCTCGTACTGGTCATGGTCACGTTGGTGACTTCGACATCTGCGGTCAAGGCGCAGGAATCCAAAGACTATCCGCCCATCGAAGGCTATTATTCGCCCTGCCGTGGTGGCACAGACGCCGCGATCTTTAGCTGGCACGGCATCAACCAGGACGGCCAGCCTCCAGTGGACCTGGATCGGCGTTCGGTGGATTTCTTCTGCGTGGACAAAGCCGTCTACGCCCCGTATGACGGGATCGTGTACGGGACCACCGGGCGATGGGGCGGCCTGATCCTGGTCGATGATGCCGAGCACGACGGCTGCATCGTCTTTTTGGGCATGTTGACCTTCGAGGTTGCGGGCGGGCAGGCTATCAAAATGGGCGATCCGTTGGGCACCTATAATTACCACGTGCACATTGCTGTCACGGACGGGACCTGCGAACAGGCGAACTGGTACGACTGGAATGCTCGTGACCTGGAACGCCCCGTGCTCTGGACGGAGTTAGGCGAAGTGGTGCCGTCCGACATTCTTCAGGAGGACGCCTGGCCCTTCGTTTCGGCCAATCCGGCACAGTAGTCTCATCGGGGGGCATTCTGGCGGCTGTCAGGGGCGATTTGAGCAAATCGACGATGACGGATTCTCGGCATTCGAGTATAATCGTTCACAGTCAAGGTCCCTAACCACCCTTTTCACGGATAACCGGATAGGCGCTCGATCAGCTTCTAGCACTGTTGATCAGCCGCCAGTTGTCTTAGGGCACCAATCGCAGCCAGGAATGCCCCTGCCAGAGGTATGAATATATGGAACTTATCCCAGGTGTTGTTATCGGCATTTTAGTTGTGGGCGGCCTGCTGGCTGCACTCTTCGAATATCGTGTCCGGCAGCCGGATGTCATTGTGTTGTATGAGTCGAATGGCCAGATTGGCATCCGCAAAGGGCTGCTGTATCCGCGTCACTTCAGTCTTCCGCTGAAGCGCACGACCTGCCCTCTTCAACTGAACATCGAGGCCGCTGCCGTCGGCAATCTGGCGCTGCGCATCAAGCTCGTAGGCTCCGCCGCTCCCTCCCTTGATCATATCCAGGCCCTGATCCGTGTCGGTGGTTGGGATGGTGAGGCGGTCGCGCGTGCGGTGGATCAGGTCGGGCTGATGCTGCAAGGGCTGGTCAAGGAATACACCGAGCGGGCGGACATCAATGCCATTACCTCGGCGGCGACATTGCATCACCTGGATGAGCATCTGACCGTCATCGAAGAAAAATTCGGCGTGGAACTGATCTCGCTGACCGTCCAATCGCTGGAACCCGCGGACCCGAAAATCTCCGACGCGCTGAGCCAGCAAGAAGAAGCCCGCCTGCTCGAACAAACCGAGCAGTTGAACCAACAGGCGCGCGTGGTCGCGGCCAAAGCCAAGTACAAGGCCGACGAAGAAATCGCCGAAATGGAACATACCCTCGAATTGAAGCGGTCCGAACTGAAGAAAGCCCAGTTCGAAAGCGATTCAGAGTTGGCTCGCCAGCGCATCGAGGACGAATTGGCGCGTAGCCGTCTGCGTCTGGCGTTTGAAAAAGAAGAACTGGAGATTCTCAGCCGTAATCCGGAACTGTTGATGTTGACCCCCCAGGCAGCCCGGCTGGCCGAAGCGAGTCAGAACTTGAAGAATGCCCGGACCGTCATCTCCTTGACGCCCCAGGAACTCGCCAATGGGTCGGCGCTTTATACCTTGTTCCGGAATCTGCTTCAAAAAGAACTGGAATCCAAGGACGAGACTTAGTTTGAGGCAGTGGTAACCGAAGCCTGCCAGTCCTGGTTCAAGCGAGTGCCATCCCATGCCTCATCTTTCTGATTCGAACGATCTCTTCCGTCTGAAGCCGGTCCGGGCGGCGCGCGTTTCCGAAGTCAGCGAAACGACCGCCGCGGCGCCCGTGCCCCCCGAAGAGCGCATCAACTTTCACATCGGGAATCCGCTCCAGGACCCCCGTCTCTCTTCGGCTTTCTTGCGCACGGCCCTCGGCCTCGACATTCATCAGGAAGAATTGAATGATGCCCACCCGGATGAACTTCTGGAGTTTTTGGGGTGGGAGGCGGCGGACAAACCCAAGCTGGAGTTTCTGATCCGTGTGATCCAGAAGAGCGCCCCCTATGCCCCGCGGGGGGGATATTCCTCCAAAGCGCCCCATCCGCTGATCAAATCCTTCTGCTCGTGGATGGAGCACCAGCAGGAGTCGCTGCATTACGATAACGGCGAACAATCCGGCAGGCGCGAAATCATCCTGGCCTCCGGTGGAATCCAGGAAACGCTGCGCGTCGTGTTGTTCATGCTGTCCTCGCGCCTGGAAGTGCTGCCGGCTCATATCCTGTGTTACAGTTATGACCTGCTGCCGCCCTTCAAGGCGATCCCCGGTCTGGTGTTCGAAGACCTGCCCATCGACGAGCAGTCGGCGTGCGAACGGATCGAACAATTGCTGGCCGATCATCCCCAGACCCCGACCTTCGTCGTGCTGGGCTGCATCCCGGGGGAGATCACGCGGCGCCGCTTGCGCTTGATGAGCGTTGACAATCCGCTCTTCTTCATCGAAGCCAACAATGCGCCGAACCACCTTTCACTGGCGCGCGAAGCCAAACTGGTCCAGCGCGTGGTCCGGCTGCTGACCCCGGCGATCTTCTCGCCGCAACTGCACGCCCTGCCAACCGTCTTCCTGGTCGGCAATGCCGATTTTCTGAGCGCCGTTGAAAACGTCCATTTCAACCTGAAGGGCACCCCTTCTGCGTCCGAAGTTGAGTTTCTGAGTTTCGTGCTCGGCCAGCAGTTGGCTGCTCCCACGGAGGTGTCGGCGTCGTCCATCCCGGACGCCAGGCCGTCCTTCGAAGGGCTGACGCTGAACGGCGCGACTCTGACGGCGCTCCCGCACCTGGTCGATCATGCCGGGCGGCGTCTGCAAGCCCTCCTGGACGATCACGCCCAGACCCTCGAGCATTCGTTGGGCGCGTTGGAAGAAAAAGCCACCTGGTTTTCACGCCGGATGCAGAGCGCGTGGAAGTCCCAGATTCTGGATGAGTTTGCCGGGCTGGAGGCTGGCGATCTTCTCGATCTGGTGATCGACAACCTCCACCAACCCGAGACTTACCAGGCGCTTCAGCGCAGTTACCTGAGCGTCTTTGTCAAGCACCAGCCGCAGTATGAGCCGGAATCCTGCATGGTCGTGAGCGGTTCGTCCCGCACCGTGTTGGGCATCATCGGCTTTCACTGCGGAATCTCCGAGGTTGTGATCCCGGACTTGAGCTGGTCTTACGAGCAGTGCTTCCCGGTGGTCTATGCCGTGCCGCTGACCGAGACGCTGGAACTGGATACCGACGCCATCATCGACAAGTTAGAGGATCTCTGCCGCCGCGATCCCTCGTGGCCGCAGCGCGGCGCGGTGGCTCTCAATAATCCCCACAACGCCACCGGGCGCGTGTTCGCCGAAGACGCGGTTCGCAGGCTGATCGTCTACTGCCTGGAGCGCGGCATCTACCTGATCGACGACCTGGCGTACCAGAATGTGGCCCCGGTCAACGATCTGCCTGAGATCAAGACGCTGCGCCAGCTTACCGCGGAATTGGTGTGGCTGGGGGCCGCCGACGAGCACCATGCGGACCGCGTCATCACGGTCCATTCGATGTCGAAGACCGACTGCCTGGCTGGCGCCCGGCTCGCCGTCGTGGAAATCCGGGATCGGGAACTGCGGCAGCGGTTCGAGGCGGTCAATGATTCCATTCTGCCCAATATCGCCGCCGTCCTGATCTGTTACCTGTTCTATCGCGGGACGACGCAGTCCGTCCGAACCTACTGGCACCTGCGCAACGCCCTCTTTGCCGAACGCACCCGGGCGCTGCTGACTGCCGTCGAGAATCTCCCGCGGGATCGTAATCCCTTTGGGCTGGTGATCATTCCCCCGGTCGGCAGCATGTACCCGCTGCTGCACGTCGAGACGCTGCCGCCCGGCCTGTCGCTGGACTGGCTGTCCGCGTCATTGGCCCGGCGTGGGATCGGTCTGCTGCCGCTGGCGACCTTCGCACGCACCGAAAAAGGCTACGAAACGGGCCGGACGACCTTCCGCCTGACCCTGGGCGGCGTGGATAATGCCGAAGTCCTGCTCGCCAAGACCCGCCGCCTGTTGATCGATCTGAACCGCCTGATCGCCAACGAAGACGCCCGCTATAACCGCAAGCAGTTGTCGTTCCGGACGGCGGAAAGTCCCAGCCTCCGGTCCTCGGAACTCGCCCATGCCATCGATACCATCTCGGCGCGCATCCTGCACGAATGCGCCAACCATCGCGCCTACCGCCGCCTGGTGTCCATGCCGCTGCTCGACGAACGTCAGGTCTGGCGCGAGTTCGAGCGGGAGTACGCCCCGGCCCGGCTGGACATCTTCCGTACCCGGTTGTTTGATCGGGCGCTCATCAGCGACGAACTCATGCGCCAGGCCCTGGGCGATGGCGGCAAGCGGCTGGCGGAGCGGTTGCAGCGCGAATTCATGAAGGATTCGCTGTCGCGCCGCCAGGAGTTGTTCCGGCTGCGCTCCTACGACCGGACCGTGCATCCGACCCAGATGTACTCTCTCCAGGCCGAACTGGCCCTGGATGCCATTTTGAAGGCGTTGATCGCCGGGCAGCCGGTGGGGCAGGCGTTGATCGGGCGGGCCGCTGAAGAACTGCTGAAAGAATATTTAGGACTGAATGTCAGCATTTCGTCCCAGCAAGAGGCCGACGAAATCCTGCTGGACCTCGCGGCCTTGACGGCGGGCGAGCAGTATACCGAGCTGTTCACCGACACCTCGCAGACGTCTTTCCTCTCCTTTTGGAGTGATTGGGACGGGAGCAACCGGCCTTCGGGGCAGGGTCACCAGTTGGTGGCGGCGGTGGTGATGGAGAATGTGCGGCGCATGGCGCGCATTCTGGGACTGCTGCGGCAGGCCGACCCGGACGTGGCCGTGAGTTCCGATCTGCTCTCGGAGCTGGATCGGCTGGCGCAACGCAACCAACGTTTCACCGAGCTGCTGAATGCTATCACCCAACTGACACACCAGCTTGAGCGGCGCTATCGCGGTATTCTGCCGTTTTCGATGGAAACGACCACCGTGCACCGCCTGTCCACGCGCCTGCATTTGCGCCGCGATCCGGCCCGCGTGTTGTGGCAGCATAACGACCGCTACGAGCAAAAGATGCTCGAAATGCGGCAGGAACGGCACCAGACGCTGGAATACTATTTCGGGCTGAACAAGCAGTTGCGCAAGCAGTTGTATGCCTTGATCCCCGCCATCCAGACCCACCGCACGTCTGAACGCCTGCTGCGCGAAGTGGTCGGCTTCCAGGACATCCTCCAACGGGTCGTCATCACCCCACGCATCCAGCAGTCCATGATCACGGCGCGCGATCAGTTTGCCGTCGATACCACGGTGTACAACATGCACGAGCTTAACACCGTGTCCGGAAAATACGGCAATCCGGGTCTGGCCCTGGCCATGCAGATCAGCCTGTCCACCAGGCCAGAGGCGCTGATTTCGCTCGACCGCAAGATGCGCACCCAGTTGGAGCAGGAACACCGGGATAACCCCTCAGCCGATCTGCCTTCCATCTGGCTGATTCCGCTGTTCGAGGAGCTTGAGTCGGTCAAGAATATCCGTGCGTATCTGGATTCCATCTGGGATTACGCGACCCAAAGCCGCCAGACGGCCCAGTCTCCCCAAAGCCGTTTCAGCGAGATCATCGCCGAGGTATTTATCGCCGGGTCCGACCTGAGCCAGCAGGTGAGCCAGGCGACCGGGGCGTACCTGTACCAGAAGGCCAAGTACGACCTCCAGTCGTGGCTGGTTGAGCATGGCTGCGCGGAAGACGTGCGCATCAAAATGGGCAGCGGCGAACCGATGCAGCGCCAGGGTGGCTACTATTCGGTGGTCGCCGGGGTCCATGCCTTCCAGAACTCCGCCAGCAACAAGCATCGTTTTGCCGAGCACCTGATGGCTGCCGCGCGCAAAAGCACGGCTTACGCGGTCACCCCGCTGCAAGGCGTTTTCCTGGGCGGCGAGCTGCGGACCTTCCAGAGCAACCTGTCCGAGCGGCTGCGCTTCTTGCCGGTGAGTGATTTCGTTAGCCTGCTCTATCACGTGCGGGAATCGCAGGCGATCCACCGTCGCGATCTGATCCGCGCTGCCGAGACGGCGGGCGAGAGCCGCCTGATCGCGCCCAGCCGCAGCCTGCAAGAACTGGAGCGCCTGACGTTTGGGACCAAAGAGGCCGTCTACGAGCAGTTTCTTGATGAACTGACCGATAGCTTCCGGCACATCCTCTACGGTCGGGAAGAAGACGTACTCGGCCTGCACATCATTTCCTACTTCATTGGCCGGTCCGTCCCGCAACTGCGCGACCGCCCGACCAGCCGCCGCACCCTGGGGTCGGGAGCCGAGCGCGGCCAGCGCATCCTGGCCAACATCGCCGAAATCATCCCGCTGGCCAAGCAGGGCAGTTTGCTGCGCGCGATCTCGCATAACCAGGCCCAGACGGCGATCCTGGGGGTCAACCAGTTGACGACCGGGCTGTTCCGCGCCCTGGAACGCTTCGCCCAAAAAGCGTTCGTGCCCGCCGAGCAGGAGCGCATGATCGCCGAGCGTCTGCTGCCGCGTCTGCCGGTGTACGAGATTCTGAACACCCTGCGCGTCTACCAGGATCGCAAGGGCGTATTCCTCCAAAAGATCGAAACAGCCTTCCCGGCAGGCAACTCCGCCTTTGTGGCGCTGCGTGAAGACAACGACGCCTTGCAGCGGTATCTGCCGCTCTTCCAACAGGAACTTCTGCGCTGTCATGGCGTGAACGTCAGTGAGTTTTTCACCAACGGCGTATTCGTGCCCGACCTGCTGCCGACGCTCCGGCCCGATCTCGCGGTCCTGCTGCAAAAAGACCTGTTCAACACCGACATCGACGTCATGCTGGACGACGTCTCCGGGACCATCGCGGATGAGTGGCAGGCCGAGGTGACCCGGCTGCTCCAGGTTCCCCAGGAGATTCACTACTGGCGCTCGATCATCTGGGACGTGTTCGGAGAATCGATCTACCAGCGTGTGCGCAGCTTTGCCGAGTTGGCCAACGCGCTGTACTCCTTCGCGGCGGTGCGCTCCTTCAGTGCGGCGCCATCCCCCCTTCAAGGCCCTAAGCTGTCTCCGGTCCTGGCGGGCTTCTTCCGCACGGCCCGCGCGGACGACGAAATGCGCGGCTTCTTGATGGGGGTGATCGAGTACCTGAGTTCCTTCACCGGCGGCAACCTGGAGATGCCCGTCAGCATCATCCGCGCCATGAATGACGTCGAGCGCATCGCGCATATCGAGGAGAGCGCGCTGCCGCCCGAAAAGCAGAACCTGGCCCGGCACTGCGTGCTCCAGATTGCCCGCCTGGCAGGCGAAAACGGCTAGCAGCTTCACACCGCTCGCGGAACCCCACGAGCGGTGTTTTTTCTGATCGTTAGGAATGCTTACCTTTCAGCGATTAACTCGAGGCTACGGAGGAGAGCGAATCTGCTTGTTCCCCTCTCCAGCTTGCCTGGAGAGGGGCCAGGGGTGAGGTTCATCCCCCTGGGTGATTTAGTGGATCAGTCGGTTTTACGCCCCCCGACGAAGTACTGCACGAGATCCGCGTGATGCAGGAAATCGGTCACGATCAAGTCGGCTCCGGCATTGGTGAGCCGCCGGTGTTTGTGGGCGTCGAGACCCTGCCGCTGGACCTCGTCGGCAGCGACGCCCAGCGTCACCGCGCCCCACGTCTTGCCCAGGCGAATTTCGACGGGACCATCCCCTACCACCAGCAGTTCTTCGCCGCGCAGATGGGATTCTTCGAGCAGGCGCTGGATGATCTGTCCCTTAGAGTATTTTTCCGTATCGTCACGCGCGCCATAAATCCGGTCGCCAAAATACTTCTCCACGCCCAGCGCCGTCGCTTCTTCGAGCACGTATTGGTGATCGGTCCCGCTGGCCAGGGAGAGGATCACGCCCCGCTCGTGCAGCCCGGCGATGAAGTCTCTGGCCCCCGCGATCATGAACGAGTCGCGAGCGGACGGTCCGCCGCGCTGGTTCATCTCCGCCAGTCGCCGCCGGACCGGTTCCAGGAGCCGTTCGTTGTAGATTTTCTTGTACTCGGCGGCGGTCTTGACGTGCTGCGCCAGGCCATACCGGGGTACGGCCTGCTCCAGCCAGCGCATCTGTTCGATGGTTAGAATCCCGGTCGATTGATCCACGTACCGGGCGACGTCTTCCTCCAGGTCCGGCGGTGGCGGGTGGCCTTCGCAGATCATTTCGACCATCAGCGGGATCATGATGGCTTCCCACCCCCGGCGGATCACCGAGATCGTGCCGTCGAAGTCGAAGAGTGCCTGGCGGACCTTGCCCAGCGGCAGCGCAGGATTGGCGATTTCCAACCAGGAAGACGGCGCCAGGTCGGCGGCGGAAAAACGGGTCTCGGACGTCATAGCGGCATCCCCTGGGCAAGTTCGTGGCGGGCGATGATTTCGGCGGGCGAAGCGGTCCCGGTCTGGTTGAGTTTTTCGACCACGACTGCCGCCGCCAGGCAGGCGACGGTCCCGGCTTCCAGGGGCGTGGCCTGGGCGGCCAGCGATACCGCCAGGGCGGCAATGAAGCCATCTCCCGCGCCTACCGGGTCGAGCGGCGGGCGCGTGGGCGCTGCCGGGAGGTGCGCGGCGGACGCGGCGTCGCAGACCAGCACACCTTGTTGGCTGAGCGTCAGGTAGACCGACCGGTTGCCCTGGGCGCACAGCGTCCGGCCAATCTCGGCCAGGTCGGTTTCCGCCAGGGCCGCGGGATCGTGATCCGGGTGAAGCGCGAGCGTAGCCTCTCGCTTATTGGGCTTGAGGATCATGTGCCGGAACAGGCCGATATGCTGGCGCGAGTCGACGATGAAGATCTTGTTGGCATGATCCCTGGCCATGTCGTTCAGCGCGTCGCGCACGCGGGCCGAAATGATGCCACTCGGGCCGAGTTGGTCGATCACCAACAGGGCATCCAGATCCGGTACGCATTCCAGCACCCCGGCTATCAATGCCTCTTCCAATATGCTCG
>CAYRWY010000007.1:0-48272 GCA_964427955.1 uncultured Anaerolineaceae bacterium | reverse complement strand
CCCAGGAACACGAGAAATTCTGGCACGACAAGGCACTCAACAACCTCGAATTGCTACGCGCGACCTACATTACCCATGTGTTCGCCCCTCACGCACATGAGGGATTCGCCATTGGGATTATCGAGGGCGGCGCGCAGACTTTCA
Organism: uncultured Anaerolineaceae bacterium; assembly: GCA_964427955.1. Lineage (GTDB taxonomy): Bacteria > Chloroflexota > Anaerolineae > Aggregatilineales > Aggregatilineaceae > JACRBK01. The sequence continues at coordinate 48,128 of CAYRWY010000007.1, read as the reverse complement.
TTTACCACGGGCGGAACCGGTTGGTAATGCCGGAAGGCTGTGTCGCGCTGGTCAATCCGGGTGAAGTGCACATCGGCAAGGCCACGACGGCGCAGGGCTGGACTTACCGGATGTTATACCCGGAAGCGTCGGTCTTGCAGGCGGTAGCCTCAGAGCTGTTCGATCGCTCCGTCGATATTCCGTTCTTCTCGTATCCGATTCTGTACGATGACGTCCTGTTTCGCCTGATCCGCCGGATGCATACGGCCCTGGAAGCGCCCTGCACCTCCCAATTGGAACGGGAGACACTGCTGGTCCAGGCGCTCGCCCATCTCGTCCACTGGCACGCCGATGATCGTCCCGGTCTGGGAAAGATGCCGCGCGAGCAGGTGTTGATGGGGCAGGTGCGTGATTTTTTGGCGGGCAATCTGCAACAGAATGTTTCATTGCAGGCCCTGGCGGATCAGGTGGGTCTCAGCCGGTCGTATCTGGTGCGCGGCTTCAGGAAAATCTACGGACTGCCGCCGCACGCCTTCCAGACCCAGGTCAGGATCGAATATGCGAAGAAACTGCTGCTGGCCGGGCTGCCGATTGCCGAGGTCGCTTTGGAGGCCGGGTTTGTGGACCAGCGTCACCTGACCCATCACTTCAAGCGGGTGGTGGGTGTTCCTCCCGGCCAGTACCGGCTCATGGTTTAGCACAAAATCCCACCTGCTGGACAGCGCCAGCAGGTGGGAATAAGCCGTGCACTTCAGGAACTACTTCAGCATCACGTTGTCGATGAATACATCGCCGGTGAAAGCGGTCGAGCCGGTGCCGACTCTGACGCCTCCTTCGCGCACGGCCTTGATATGGCCCAGCGTACTGAGGTCAGCCGTGACAGTTGTCCACTCGCCAGGGGTAAGCTGCGCATCCGCCGAGTTGGCCCAGGTCCAGCCCTCGCCGGTCTTGACGAAGATTTGCGCGAGGAAGTTGGTCGCTTCGGCGGGGACGTACACGTCCGCCGAGATCGTGCTGGCCCCGGACAGGTCGTAAGGCGTGGCCGGGTCCACGAAGACGCCGCCTTCCTGCCATTCGGTGCCGCTCAACGACAGGGACAGCTTCAACGCGCCGGTGCCTTCGCTCGCCATGTCGGTCGAGTATTCGACTCCCTTGCCACCGGCCCAGTAATCGGCCATCACCCAGCCCTGCGCATCGCCTTCGAAGCCATACAGCAGCGAGGATTCGACCTGCACCGGTTCCGCCGTGGGTTCTGGCTCAGCCGCGACTTCGACCGGCGGCGGATTCTGCGACAGCGGCAGATCTTGCTGCTCGGCCTTTTCGCCGTAGACCTCGAACTCGAAGAGTGAGAAGCCCCACTGCGTGGCGCGTGTGATACCGTGCATTCGGACGTAACGCGCCTGCACCGGCGTATCCAGGGCGAAGTCGTCGATCTGGCCGTCGCTTTCCGGTTCGGAGATGATGGTCTGCCAGGCCGATCCATCCCAGACCTGGATGTCGTAGGCCTTGCCGAAGGCGGTTTCCCACTTCAAGACCACCTGGGAGACATTGAAGACGCCTTCCAGGTCAACCTGGAACCACTGGTCATCTTTGTACTCGGTGGACCAGCGGGTGGTCTCGATCCCGTCGGTAGCGTATTCGGCGAGGTAGCCGGTATTTTCGATGGTGGAAGCGGTGGTGGGCTTGCCCAGCGCGACGTTGCCCAGGTTGGGGTTGACGATCTGGACGACAAACCGATCCCGCGAGTAGTTCTCGGAGGCATCGGTCGCCGTGATCTCGATGTTGGCCGTCCCCAACGTGTCAGGACTGTACGTCAGCACGACCGCGCCCGAAGGTTGAATTTCGACCGCGACCTTGTCCGGAGCCGAATTAGCAGTGATCTCAAACTTCAGATCGGTGCCGTCTTCCTGGTCGAAGAAGACAGTATTCACATTGGCCACTTCCACCGGGGAGGCGTCGAAGGCCAATACCTGGGTGCCGATCGGCGCGATTACGGAAGGCAGGTGATCGATGTCCCCGATCTGCACGGCGATGTGATCGGGGTCCTGCCCGTACAGCCAGTACAGCGCGGGAGCCAGATCGACCAGCGAGCCGAAGTTCTGCGAGTCGTTGTACGTCCAGCCCAACGCCCCGGCATAGCCATTTTCGAATACGTACTGGTACGCCTTGACGATATTGGTGAACGCTTTGCGCGGCTTATACCCGTTGCCCAGGTTTTTGATCCCACCTGCCGGAAATTCGCCGATGACCAGCGGCTTGTCGAGTTCCCAGTAGGACGCCGGGTGGTGGAAGGGGGAGGTTCGTTCGTCGAAATATTCAGGATAGTAGTGTACCTGGTAAAAATCCAGCGTGCCGTCCGGATCGCCACCTGCCGCGACCAACCGGTCGTCGCGGTAGTAGTTCATCATGCCGTCCACGTCGGTGAGCGCCTGCATGTTCCACGAGCCGCAGGTGACTTTAACGTCCGGATCGGTGCGGTGAATGGCCCCGGCCAGCAGGTTGACGAACTGCTGGATATATTTCATGTCGGTGAGTTCCTGGGTCCAACCGCTGAACGTGGTCGTGACGCCTTCCGGCTCGTTGAAGATTTCCCAGGCCACGATGTCCGGGTGACCTTTGACCGCCGTGACCAGAGGGATCAGCGCGTTGTCGATGTACGCCTGGGTGTATTCCGGGTCCTCGATCATCTTCCGGTTCCACTCGGTCGGAATCCCGGTATCGGTCTTCATCATGTCGTGCGACCATAGGCACAACATGAGCAGCACGCCGCGCTCGTAGGCCAGGTCCAGCGCGCGATGGAGGTTTTCTGCTTCGTGCTCGTTCAGGCCCGTGACCTTGCCATCTTCGCCATAGAGCGGGCTGGTGCTGCCGTTGGTATGCAGCCACCAGCGGATCGTATTGCCGTGCGCCTTCGACACGTCGTCCAGCGCCTTGATGAATTCCGCCTCGTTGAAGTTGGTGAGATCGCTGGCAAAGTTCATCCAGGCCAGGTTGATGCCGCTCAAGAACAGATCTTGTCCCTGGTGGTTGACGAAGGCTGGCTCTTGAGCCGACGAATGGACAGCGCCCCCGAACAGGGACAGCACCAGGGCGGCTGCCAGGACGAGATAAAGACTGCGTTTCATATGCTTAGACTCTCCTTATCAAAAATCTCTCGAAAAATGGATGGATCATTTCGCGTTCAGTTCAGCGATTCGGTCCGGGTAGGTGTCCGCCAGGCGCAGGACTTCGGCAAAAAACATGGTGTAGTGATAGTTGGTTTTCCAGATGTCTCCCTTATTAGGATTAACGGGTGCCAGGTCGTGTTCCGCATCCAGGGAGTGATATAGGCCGCCGTAGTCCTGATCGGTCAGGTCGCGGTTGAAAAGGGCCTCAACTGCTTTGAATTGATCCTGATAGTCAGCGTTTCGAACGACGGTGAAGTGCAGCAGCGCCCGCGCAGTTTCGGCCTGTGCCCACCAGATGAAGAGGTTGTTGTCCGGGTTGCCTGCGAGCGGCTGTCCATCGTAGTCGGTAACTTCGTACCGCATCCCGCCATACTCCGGATCGATGGCGTATTCCAGGCAAAACTTGATCAGTTTATCCGCAACGGTCAGCCAGTCCGGGTTGAAGCCGCGCTCCACTGCCCGGCTGATCAGGTAGGCTAACTCGATGTTGTGTCCGGTCGAAGCCTGGCGCGCGCCGGACCACTGGGTTTCGCGCGTGTAGGGCAGTTGGGATGGCTGCCACGCCTCGTCATAGTTGTAGGCTACGTAGCCCCGGTCGGTGAAGCCGTCCTGATCGTGATACAACTGCTGGGTGAGGAACTGGCCCGCGACGTCGATCATGCCGCCGATCTCGGCCTGCTGCTCGCCCTCGGTGGCGTCGTAGAGCACCAGCAGCGGCTCAAAGTAGTGGGTGAAGGTGTCTACATTATTGACGCCGACGATCTTCTCGAACGTCCGGTCAAAACCGGGGCGGATGCCACCGGGATAGTCGGGATCGAGAAAGTGCTGCTTGATCACGTCGAGCTGCGCAAGCGCTTCGGAAAGGTAGCGAGGTTCCTGCGTGACCTTATACGCCTGGGCCAGGGCCAACATGGGATGCAGGTTGCCATAACCCTGTTTCATGGCGTCTACAGGTTTCCCTGAACTGCTGACTTCCCAGTAAAAACCACCGTAGTCGGGGTCTTTGAAGTAGGTGAGCAGGAACTCGATCCCTTTGGTTGCGGCCTGGAGAAAACGCTGTCCTTCCTCTGGCCCCGCGATGCGATAGGCTTCGAGGTTCATATAGATGGCCCGGCTTGAGGCGACGGCGGTGCTGGATTGGGTGGGGAGTTGCCGCCACTGCCGGTCCAGGTTGACGTTGAAAAAGCCGGTGAAATCGTCCCGGTAAGCACCCAAGCCGGACTGTCCATCCAGCCCGCCGTTCCATAAGTCGGCGGATTTGATGAGTTGTTCGCGGTACCACGCGACATCGAGAAACAGCGTATCGTCCTGGGCCGTCGCTGGAAACCCTGCCGGGACGAGTCCGGCCACGATCAGCACGACGGCCAGTATCAGAACCGCCGCACGCTTAAGTGAAGTGCTGAGTAACACGGCATTTGCTCCCAGAGTCATGGATACACCTTCAACGCCAGATCGGTGGAGAAGGTCGGCACGTCGAGGGCCGCCGGGGTGCCTGCGACGGTGAGCTGCTCGGTAGCCGTGATTTCGCCGGTGGTGGTGTCCCACCATTCGACGGTGTACGTACCATCCTCCAACCCGTTCAACGTCAAGACGGCTCCGCTGACCTCCGGGTATTGGATGTCGGTGGGGTTCTCGATGCGCTTGGCGATGTTTTTCTCGTACTGCCGGACCAGGAACTTTTCGTTATAGTTCTTGCTCACCAGCCACAGCCGCAGGTCGCGAGCGTCTTGCAGACCGTAGACTTTGGCGTCGGCCTCGTCGTCCAGCGTGGCTTGCGTGGGCTGCCAGAGGTGCGCGCCCAGGTCTTCGCCCGCAAAATAGGCCGCCAGCCCGGCAAAGTGATAGTAGAGGTTGTTAGGGTGCACGTTCGAATCCCACCACCACGTCATGCCGGAACCCGCCGCGCCGAACATCGGGGCGCTCCACAGGCCCAGGTGGATCATCTGCCCGTGCAGGTCGTAGTCGTTCGGGCTGCCGAATTCGCCCATCAAAAACGGCTGGTCGGGGTAACGCCCGGTCCACTTGGGGATGTCCAGACCGAATTCGCGCACCAGACTCGGCATGTTGTAGAGGTGGTTCTGGGTGAAATCCAGTTCGGCCCAGACGGCCTCGTCGCCCACCCGCGATCCTGAAGTGGTCATCAGGTGCTGGTAGGGATCGAGCGGCTTGAGATATGCGGCGCTGCGCGCGATCCAGGGGGCCAGGATGTCCTGGCTGGCCAGCGGCGTCCAGTTGACTTCGTTCCACCATTCCCAGCACAGCAGGTGGGTGGAATAGCCCCACCGGGCGGCGATGTAGCGCAGCTTTTGCTCCCACAGCCGCTGCGCTGCGGGGTTGGTGGCGAATTCCACCGGTTCGGTCAACGGCCCGCCGTTCGCCGCATTGTAGGGATTGGCCGCCCATTCGGAGTCGGTCGTCGTCGAATACTGGCCATGATTGAGCAGGGTCAGCATCACGTAGACATCGCGCTCATTGACCATTTCGAACAGCGTATCCAGCATGTAGGCACGATCCTGGCGCTGGTCGTAGTTCCCCAGGCCGGTATCCGACCATTCGATGCCGAACGCCCAGGCGGGCATCCAGACCCGGATGAAGTTGCCATGCGCCGCGTGCAGCGCATCCAGCCAGGTCCGGTAGTCGGCCATGCCGCCCGCACTGTACCACGACATATCTTCGCCGATGGGAAAGTAGGGCGTGCCATCGTCGAAAACGAAGTAACGCGGGTTGCGCGTATCGACCCGGATGAAGCCGTGACGATCCGAGGCCGTGACCGTGAAGGTCTGGACCGCGCTGCTGGCCGTGCTGCCATCCCCGGCGGTAGCCTGGACCTGGTACGACCATTCCCCGACCTCGTCCGGCGTAAAACGCACGCGCCACGACCAGTCACCGGTGGCGGTCAGAGTTTGGGTTGTTTCCACCAGCTCCAGCTCGAAATCGCGGTAGTAGAACCCCGGCACGGTGACGATCTGGCCGGAGGGCGCGACAAACTGGGCATCCAGGCGGAGGTCGGCGGGATCGTAGGGGTTATCGAAATCCGCATCGAGATCGATCACGACCTCGAATTTTTCGTAGCGCCCGACCGTCTCCGCCAACGGGGTCAGGCCCTTGATCGCCCGCACGGCGGATTTTTGCGCCCGATCGGACGCTTGAGCATGGAGTGGCAGCGCAACCATCATCACCAGTACGATCCCCCACACGGCCCGGTTTAGTTTCATGACCGTTCCCCTTTCTAAAGTTCCGAGGTGGACTTGACGAAATCGATGATTTCATCGACATAGCCGAACGCCAGCCCGGTGACGGTATCGGCGGCCCCGTAGTAGATCGCGATCCGCCCGGTGGGCGCGTCGGTCAGCGCGGCGCAGGGGAAGACGACATTCGGCACGTCGCCCACATTTTCATAGAGCATCTGCGGCGACATCAGGTACGGCCCGCCCCGGTACAGGACCTTCCAGGGCCGGTCGAGGTCGAGCAGCGCCGCGCCCATGCTGTACACGAAGCCGTTGCACGAGGTCAGGACGCCGTGATAGATCAACAGCCAGCCCTCGGTCGTCTCGATGGGGGTCGGTCCCGCGCCGATTTTCGTGCTCTGCCAGGTCCACGACTTGGGGGCCATCACGAAACGGTGTTTGCCCCAGTGCTCCATATCCGGGCTTTCGCTGTAGAAAATGTCGCCAAAGGGGGTGTGTCCTGTGTCGCTGGGACGGCTGAACATGGCATATTTCCCGTTGATTTTGCGCGGGAACAGGACGCCGTTCCGGTTATGGGGCAGAAAGGCGTTTTCGATCTGGTAGAACGTCTCGAAATCGTAGGTGTAGCCCACGCCAATCGTCGGGCCGTGATAGCCGTTGCACCACGTCACGTAGTAGCGATCTTCCAGCCAGCAGACGCGCGGATCGTAGCGATGCACGAAGGGCGCGATCTCCGGCTCGGCGCACACCCACTGAATCGGATCGGGATGAATGTCCCAGTGCAGCCCGTCCGGGCTGGTGCCACGGTGAATGTTCATGATACGCCGGGTGTCGTCGGCACGGAACACTCCGGCGAACGCCCCTTGATAGGGCACCACCGCGCTGTTGAAAATGCTGTTGGAGCGCAGGGTTTGATCGCGTTTGATCACCGGATTCTGGCTGTAACGCCACACTACAGCACTCGATCCCACAGGCCGATCTTCCCAGGGAATATTCGGCAGAGGCTCTCCCAAAATCGTGTCAGACATACTCACTCATCCTTGTGCGGAAAATAGCTCACGTCTTTTTTAGCCGGAACGCGCGCCCTTCGAGCGGGTCGAGGGTCACAGGCAGCCCTGCCGCCCAGGCGACCGGTTGACCGGTCAGGGCTTCACAGGCGGACCACTCACCCGGCAGTTGAAGGGTAGTGGTGACGACTTCTTGCAGGTGATTGATGGCAATGGCGACCGCCTCTGACCGATCCGCCGTGTACCACACCGCCGCCTCGACGTCGGGATGCGTCGCGCGAATGGGCGGGACGATCTCCGCATCGGCCAGGGTATCGACCAGCCAGCGGCGCACGGCTTCATCACGCCGGATGTGGAACGGGAACATTTCGGCCAGATCGTAGTAACCAGGATAGTTGGTGTAGTCCCAGCCCAGGTAGCTCCCGGCCAGCACGACGGTGCCCTGGCCGCGCGCCAGACGGCAGATCGCCGGAGAGCCATCCTCGAACCGGGCGACGATCTGGGCCTCCGGGGGCGGAAGCAGCGGCGCGCCGCCCACCTGCACGGTCACCGGTATCCCGCCCGGCAGCGTGTACAGCCGCGGACGGGCACTCCGCCCGGTACGGTGTAGGGGCTGAAAACTGTCGTTCAGGGTGGGCGCATAGTCGGCGATCAACAGCCCGCCCTGGGTCACGAAACGATCAAGCGCCTCGTGCACCGGGCTGGGCAGCGCCGCGCAGCCCATCGCCAGCACGGCCTTATACCCGCGCGTCTCCAACAAGCCTTGCGCGACCTGTTCTTCGCTCAACAGGTCCACCGGGTACCCGCTCTGCACCAGCATCATGTAGGTGAGCAGGGTATCGTAGGTGTGCTCGTCGTTGAGCGCCTGACTCATCGTGGTCCAGGAGTACAGCAGGGCCACTTCCGCCGGGGCCAGCTCACAGCCTTCCAACTGCGCCACCAGCGCGGCGTACTCGACGTTGTAAGACCATGTTTGCCGGGTGAGCGCGTAGCGAGTTTCGTTGTTACGCCACTCTCCCCACCAGACCAATCCCAGCGTACCATGTGCGAGGCAGGAGTAGATCTGCTCGCTCATGCTGTTGGGGGGAAGCTGGTAACCCAGCCAGGAGTTGAACGCCTGGCCGTTGCCGGTGACCAGCCGGTCGAAGCCGACGGCGCTGCGCATGACATCTTTGGCGTAGTCATAGACGTAACACTGGTAGCGGTGATCGAACTCCAGCGGGTACATATCTTCGTGGCCGATGTCGATCACGGCCCCCATGCGCCACCAGTCGTTGCCGGTGTAGACCGACTGCCACGACGCCGGGTAAAAGTCGTTCAGTTCGTGCGTGGACCACACGGGCGTGACCGCGTTGGCTTCCCGGATCAGGTGCGCCAGGAACGCCGGGATCGCCGCGGCGTGACAGTTCAGCCAGTGCTGCCACAAGACCGGATCAGACGGATCGCGCGGCGGTTCCACGTCCGGATTCAGATCGCGCGCGGCCAGGTAATCGTGGAACGCGGCCCGGCAGTGGGAGCAGTAGCAGTTGGGCCGCATGGCCGGTCCGCCGAACTCCGGCACGCTGTTGCGGTAGTACGCTTCGTGCACGAAGCTCATGATCGGCCTACCCTCGATCCGGTACAGGGCGGGATGGTTGCCCAGGTCGCGCAGGAAACGCGTGACGTGTTCGGTGGCCAGTTCCCGCACGGTCGGATGGCGAAAACAACCCATGTTCCAGAAGCGTGGGTCACCGGAGGTCGTGCCATCGGCATTGACGATCTTGACCTCTGGATGGGCCTCAAGTTGTAAAAACTGGCCCAACACCGGGGTAACCGTCAGCCCCACGCGGTGCGCTTCATCCAGGAGATCGCGCAGCCGATCAGGCACATTCCGGTCGTAGAACGCGTCAAAGAACAGCCAGATCGACTGAATCTGTGCGCCCACGATCTCGGCCAGATCGCGGGTCACTTGCTCTCGATCACCGGATTCGGGATCGGGATAGTAATACATGGCGACGATGGGACGGCGATGATAGCCGGAAAACATGATCGATTACCCTTTCATGCCGGTCATGGTAATCCCGCGAACGAATTCCTTCTGGAACCGCAGGAACAGGAAAATGGTCGGAAGTGAGGTCAGCAGGGCGGCGGCCATGATCAGGCCCAGGGTCGTGGCTCCGCTCAAGGTCTGGTTGAGCTGCGAGATCGCCAGCGGCAGCGTCTTCATGCTGGCCGATTGCATGACGATCATGGGCCAGACCAGGTTGTTCCACTGCCCCAGGAAAATCGTCAGACCGATGGCGACCATCGCCGGACGCACCAGCGGCAGGATGATCGTGCGCCAGATGCGCATCTCGCTGGCGCCATCCACGCGCGCCGCGTCCAGGATTTCGTCGGGGATCGAGAACATGTACTGGCGGAGAAAGAAGACGGCGAACACCTGCGCCGAGGCCGGGATGATGAGCGCCTGGTAGCTGTTAAGCCAGCCCAGATCGCGCATGAGCAGGAAGCTGGGAATCAGCGTAACCTGCCAGGGGATCATCATCGAGGCCATGAACAAGACGAAGAAAAACTGCCGTCCGGGGAATTCATGTTTCGCCAGCACAAACGCGGTCAGCGATCCCAGCACCAGCGAGAAGAAGGTGATCGAGACCGCGACGAACACGCTGTTGAAGTAGTAGCGCCCAAAGCCGCCGGAGGTGTCGCGGAAGCGTTGAAACAACCCCCGCTGGTGGTTAGGCGGCGTGTCCCCCAATTCGTCGTAAAAGTTGTTGAGGTTAGGTTTCTCGACGATGAACGTCGGCGGAACCTTTTTGAGTTCAGGAACCGGCTTGAACGCGCCGATGACCATCCAGTAGTAGGGCAGCAGCATCAGAAATGCCATGAACAGCACGGGGGCATAGGCGAGTTTATTAAGCAGTTGGGTTCTTTGATTCCGGTATTCAATCATGATGTTTTACTCAATATTGCTCGTTGACTCGTCCCACCCGCAGGCTAATCATCGTCATGATGAAAATCACCGCGAACAGGACCCAGGCAATACTCGCCGCATAGCCGAGTTCGAACAGGTTGAAGCCCTGGTCATAAAGATAGGTCACGACGGTCAAGGCCGAGTCCAGCGCACCGCCGATGGTCTCAGTGGTACTGAAGACGATATACACCATGTCGAAGACCTGAAACGCGCCGATGATGCCCATGACCACCACGTAGAGGAAAGTCGGGCGCAGCAGCGGGAGCGTGACGTGGCGGAAGCGCTGGGGAACACTCGCTCCATCGATAGCCGCAGCTTCGTACAATTCCTGGGGGATGTTTTTCAACCCGGCCAGGAACAGGATCATCGGGAAGCCCATGCCGCCCCACAGGGCCAGCCAGATCAGGACCTTCATGGTCCAATCGACATTGGCCAGAAACGTGATGGGTGCAACCCCAAACAGCCTCAAGATGCTGTTCATCAACCCAAAGCTCTGCCCGGCAAAGATCCACTTCCACACCGCCGTGATGGCGACGCCTGAAGTCACCGCCGGGAGAAAAAACACCACCCGCAGCGTCATATTCAGCCGGGTCTGTTTTTGCAGGAACAGCGCCAGCGTCAAGCCGCCTATCGTGCAGAAGAAGACCGATCCCAGCGTGTAGAGCGTGGTGTTGTACATGGCCTTCCAGAAACGCGGATCGGTGGCCCCGATGACGTACAGCTTTCCCTGGAAGTTGAACCGGTCATATTCGCTGTATCCCTTGGGGAGCACGTCGCGCGGGCGCATCATGCGAGCCTCGCACGACGCTCCGCCGGCCTCCAACTGCTGGGCGACCGAGGCGACGACTTTTTGGCCATCACACTTGTAGATGCGCTCGCCGGTGGTTTCATCTTTTTCGGGCGGCAGCTCTTTGATCTTCAGGCTCAGGATGTTCTTGAAGTTATCCAGCCCGATATATTGGGGGGGCTTGGTTCGGATGCCCTGGTACTCGGTCAGAGACAGGCGGGCCGACCAGGCAATCGGATACAGACCGAAAACGGTAAAGATAGTTAAAAAGGGCAGCAGCATGGCATAAGAGATGCGTTTTTTCCACAGGGTAAACAGAAAACCCTGGACGCCCCCTGCTCGCCGTTTGTGGGGAACAGCCGCTGTTTCCATCCGTCACTCCTTGGTTGGTGGTGGGGCCGGACTCTTTCGGAGGCGGCCCCACGCGATAAGCTTGCGGATGGTTTATTCCAGATTCGCTTCCATCGCAGCGGCGGCTTCCGCCAGCGCATCTTCGGGATCAGCGTCTTCGAGGATGACGCTTTGCACGGCTGCCGTCACGTCGTTGGCTGCCGCTTCCCAACCGGGGCAGTTCGGCGGGCCTTGGGCGTCGGTCAACTGCGCCTGGACGGCTTCACGCACGTTGTCGCCGAAAGCGACATACTGGAGGAAGTCCGTTTGAGGCGGAACATACATCGAGCTGACTTTGACGTACTCGTCAATGAGAGCTTTCTGGGCTTCTTCGGTCTGGAAATACTTGATCAGATCGAAAGCCACATCTGCATTCTTGCTGTAGGACATGATGCCGATAACCTTGCCGCCGATGAAGGTGGTGTGCTTGCCCGCCGGGCCTTCAGCGAGCGGGGAAGCCTGCCATTTGCCCACGATGTCGGGATAGCCGGAATCCAGCGCGCCGACCTGCCACTCCCCGTTGTACGCCACCGGGTACAGGCCGGAAGCGAGGCCGCCGCCCACGTCGGGCGAGCCTTCGGTCGTGGCCCCCGCGGCATACAGGCTGGCGAAGAATTCCAGGGCAGTGACGGCTTCGTCGCTGTCCAGGGTCACGTTGCAGTCGGCGTCATAAAAATCGCCGCCCGCCTGCCACAGGAAGTTCGAATAGGCCAGCCAGCCGGTGTTGTTCCAGCCATCGGTCCAGCCGCCTTCACCCTTGGCCGCGGTGACGGCTTCCTGAGCGGCCAGCAGGTCGTCCCAGGTCTTGGGCACGTCCACACCCAGTTCTTGCAGAACGTCGGGGCGGGTGAACATCAGGTAAATATCCAGGTTGTACGGCACGGCGTAGATGGCGCCATCCGTGCTCACGATCGACGACCAGATGCCGGGATTGTCGGCGGCCTGCATGGCGGCCACATCGTCGGGGTATTTCTCGTTGAGGTCGATCATGCCGCCCAGTTCGCCGAACTCGATGCCGTAGGAGAGACCGCCGGTCATAATGTCGGGGCCTTCGCCGCTCGTGGCTGCCGTCAGGATTTTGGCGTGAGCCGTGCCCCAATCGACCGCCTCGACGGTCACCGTATTGCCGGTAGCGGCTTCCCAGGGGGCCGCGGCGTTCTTCGCGGCGGTCGCGTCGTTGTCACCACCGGTCATCCAGATGGTGATATTGACTCCACCCTGCGCCGAGGTGGTGTGCGGAACTGCCGCCGCCACCAGGGCCAATGCGAACACGAACGTAATCAAGATTGCGATTTTGCGTTTCATCTCCACGTACTCCATAAATAATCTGAAAAAACGGACGAGATGTATTTGCTCTGTTTTCTCGCGCCCCGGTCATGAGCAAGCCATAACTACACCTACATAGACTGGAGGCAGGTACGCGAGCACTTTGTATCGGATTCGAGCAAATACTCTGGACAGTACAGCGGAGATGGGGTATCCTGAAGGTGCCAACCGCGGGATACTTATCTCGCGCTGAACCGCCAGTGGGCTTGCTCACTGGTGGTTTTTTATGATGGTGAATTACCTGCCATGCCCCTTCCTTTCTTTGGCAACCGGACCTGTTAACGAGCGCACCGATTTACGGACGATAAGCTGGGTACTGAGGACCGTCGTCAGACTGGTTCGCTCCGAGTTTTCAACCCTGTCGCGCAGCCGCCGCACGCCCAACGCCCCCATGAGCATCTTATCGACGTGGACCGTCGTCAAGGGGGGATTGATCTCCTGGCTCAGATCGATGTCGTCAAACCCGACGAGGCTCAGATCGTCAGGAATACGGCGTCCCAGGTCCTGGGCCGCATTCATCGCCCCGATGGCGACATTATCATTACAGGCAAAAATGGCGGTGATTTCCGGGGCGCGGCGCAGCAGCCGCGTCGTGGCGGCATAACCTCCCTCGCGAGAAAGAGGGCCATCCTCGATATACGAGGTGTCGATACCGTGTTGTTTGAGGGCGCGCGTATAGCCCTTGCGCCGCTCGCGGATGCTGGGATACGAATCTGGGGCACTGCCGACCAGGCCGATCCGGGTATGGCCGTTTTCGATCAGATAATGAACCGCGCCCAGCGCCCCATTCACGTTGTCGGTGACAATGCTGTCGAAATGGCGACCGGGAGCGTAGGCATCCACCAGGACGATGACATCGCCGGCCCGGCTCCCGATCTGGGTGATCGCGTCTTCCAGGAAGGTGCCCACCACGATCAGGCCATCGACGCGCTTGTCGAACAGAATGAGCGGCCACTTGATGACGCGATTGTGCTCGTCCACTTCTACGCTGGCGAACATCAGCCCCAGGCCCTGGCGCTGGCATTCACGCTCTACCCCCGCCATGACGAAGGAATAGAAGGGATTGATCGCATAGGGGAGGTCGCTGTCCTGCTTGACGAGCATCCCGATGGTGTTGAGCGGAGCGGTTTCCTGGTTGATGACGCGGGTCTTTGAGCGGTAGCCCAACTTACCAGCCGTTTCGATGACCTGTGCGCGGGTTTCGGGAGCGACTCCCGGTTTGTTGCGGAGGGCTTGCGAAACAGTCCCGAGCGATAAACCTGTCTCGCGCGCAATGTCACGGATGGTGGGTTGAGGCTTAATCATGTTCAGTTTGTTCAGAAAATATTTTGCAAAATGTTTGCGAACGATTTCATGGTATCATGGTTTCTTGCGCCTGTCAACAGAAAGCAACACCTTCGATAAGCGAAAAAAGGTGCTGTTGTTGTGTGAGTCGTGCTCTGTCACTTGAGGCGCGATCCGAACAAGTACCGAACAAGAACGGGATCGATGAATTCAGGTCGTTATGAACAGACCATCCGCGTGAGGTTATTGGATTGTTTTTACGGAATCGCGGACGACGAGCCGCGTCCGCACGGTGACCGCCAGTTTGGTGCGTTCTGGAGACGCGATCTGGTCGATGAGAAAGCGCACGCCTAATGCGCCCAGCAGCAGTTTGTCGACGTGAACCGTCGTGAGCGGGGGCGTGACCTCCTGGGCGAGCTGGATATCGTCGAAGCCCACCAGGGATAGATCGTCCGGAATACGGCGGTGAAGTTCTTGAGCCGCCTTCATCACCCCCAGGGCGCATTCGTCGTTGCAGGCAAAGATGGCGGTGACTTCCGGGGAGGTGCGCAGCAGCGTCCTGGCCGTTTCATAGGCTTCACTACGCTTCAGGGGACCATCGACGATATAAGCGCGTTTGATGCCATGCGCGGCCAACGCCTGCTGGTAGCCTGCACGTCTTTCCAGCCCGCTGGGGTGGGCATTCACCTCGCTGCCGATCAGGCCGATAGCCCGGTGCCCCTGCCCTATCAGGTGCTCGACGGCGCTTCTGGCCCCGTTGACGTTATCGATCAGGACATAATCGCACTCTTCGAGACGCACCGTATACGAATCCACCAGGACCATCGCGCGCTCTGCAATCTGGGGAATGTCGGCAAAGGCTTCCTCGAAATGCGCCCCGACGGTTATGAACCCATCCACCCGGGTGCTGAACAAGGTGGCGGGCCAGCCCACGATTCGGCTGCAATCGTCGATCTCCAGGCTGGCGTACATCAAATTGGCCCCTTGTCGCTGACATTCAAGTTCCGCCCCGGCCAACACGTGGGAGTAAAAGGGGTTCACTGGTGTTAGCGGCCATTGAGGATGATGGGGGATCAGTATTCCAATGGTCTTGGTTTCGCCGTTAGCAGACCGGCTGTCTGGCTGATAGTGGTAGCCCAATTCTTCGGCGACGGCCAGCACCCGCTCCCGTGTCTCAGCCGCCACGCCGGATTTGTTGCGAAGCGCTTCTGAAACGGTGCTCAAAGATAAGCCAGAAACCCGCGCCACGTCGCGCATGGTTGCTTGAGATTTTCTCATGATTCACCCGCTTGGCCCAGATGTGAGTCCTGCCGTGAATATACCAATGGTTTTGTCCGACTGCCATGCCAGAAACAGAGGTGGGTAGTCCTCTGCGGACGCCTCTCCGTGGGGAACCTGGCGCAAAAAAAACACGCAGCCCCTATCTTTCTCTGCGCGTTTGTCAACCCCCTGGACCCCAGGCTCGAATTAGATACTACCGCATTGACCTGGATTTCAAGCGAGGATTATACTACACATAGCCTGAAACTCACCCTGGATGATAGAGGTGATAGGCTTCCATCGGACGGCGCGTAGAATAAACATCAATGACTCGCTAAACTTGTACGCATTCCTCATAGTCGTAGTTTTTTGACCGTACGATTAGGTAAACACTGACATGACCTCTCCTGGTCCCATCCGATTTCCCAAAGTTGCCGTCTTGCTGGAACGCCGGCGCGAGGAAATTGTGGCAGGGTGGGTTGAGCGGATTCGCGCTCTCCCTTCCTTATCGAACTATCAACGGATTGAGATAGATAATCTCCGTACCTCCATCCAACAGGGTCTTGCTGCCATCATCGAATGGTTTGCGACCCAATCTGAAACGTCGCTTGAAATCTATTTATCGGCCATCAGCGAACAACGCCTGGCGATGGGCTTCGACATTGGCGAGGTGGTCGAGGCCCTGCTGATCTGGAAAGACATTACCCTCCAGGTCGTGCGCGAAGCGTTACCGGCAGAGTCTGCCGAGGCAGCCCTGGCGGTAGAACAAGTGGACGAATGCCTGCGTCACATGATCCGCCGCTTCAGTCACCTTTATGCGGACGCGACCCAAAAGCACATCCGCGAGCAGCAGATTCGAACCGGGTTAATGTACCATATCGTGCAAATGGCGAGCGGTGCGCTCGATCTGGAAGAAATACTCAGGCGGACCGTCCAGGCCATTACCAGTTCGCTGGGGATACATTACTGCGCCATCTATCTGATGGATGCCCAACATAACCTGCTCGTTCCTCGCGTGGTGACCGGCAGCATGACACCCAGCCAGATCAATGCCTTTTTTGACCGCTGTCTGGACCCGGAGGTTGACCCCTTTTTCGCCGAACTTCTGACCTGCTGCCAGCCTTTGGTCTCTCAAGATACCGGGACTGATGCCCGCTTCAGCCGGAAAACGGTCCACGCGATCAGGCAGCCGACCATCCTGGCCGTGCCGAGCCGTTCCGGAGATCATGTCCTCGGGGCCATCATTGTCAGCCCCCTCCACGATCATGTCGCGTTCGACCAGTCGGAAATCAACCTGGTGCGTGGAGTAGCCAATGCCGTTGCCCTCATCCTCGAAAATGCCCGGCTGTCTGAGCAGGCCGAACACCTGGCGGTAGTGAACGAACGCCAACGCCTGGCGCGTGAACTCCACGATTCGGTGGCTCAGTCACTCTATTCGATGATGCTTTACGCCGAGGCCGGGCGTGAATCGTTAAAATCAGGCGACCAGGCAACGGTAGACGATCATCTGCAAGAACTCAAACACACCGCGCAGGAAGCCTTAAGAGATATGCGCCTCTTGATTTTTGAACTACGCCCCCCCGATCTTGAAGATAAAGGATTGGTCGCAGCCTTACGAGGCCGGATCAATGGTGTAGAAGCGCGCAGCGGGTTGCAGTGTGAACTCCACATCGAAGGTGAAGAAGATCTCGATGCCGAAACCGCCCAAGAACTCTACACGATTGCCCGCGAGGCCCTCAACAACATCCTCCGCCACGCCCAGGCACATACGGTACGTGTAACACTGCATTTTGAACCGGAATCCGTGCACCTGCATATTCAGGATGATGGCATCGGCTTCGATCCGTCTCTCCCCACCGGAGGAATGGGGCTGCGTGGGATGCGAGAGCGTACCGCCCAGATCGGGGGGACGTTTGAAGTGAACAGCCGCGCGGGAATGGGGACGTCTATCGACATAGACTGTTCCTCATGCACCACATATACCAAACAGCGCAAAGGGGATGAGAAACATGCCGTCTGATCACATTCGCATTCTCATTGTGGATGATCACACCATTGTGCGTAAGGGGCTGCGCGCGCTGCTGGCGACTCAAGAAAATCTCGAAGTTGTCGGCGAAGCCGGTGATGGACAGGAAGCTCTCGATCAAGCGGCTGCCCTGCACCCTGACGTGATGATCATGGACCTGTCGATGCCCGTCCTGTCAGGGGTCGAGGCCACCCGGCGTATCACGGCGGAATTCCCGGAAATTCGCATCCTGGTTTTGACCAGTTACGCGACGGACGATCTCGTATTCCCGGCCATCAAAGCCGGTGCATTAGGGTATCTGCTGAAAGACTCCGATCCCGCCGATCTGGTCCGCGCCATTCACGACGTCTACCAGGGCAATTCGTCGCTGCACCCGATGATCGCACGGATGCTGTTGTCCGAGTTGGCGCACGCGGACGCGCACGACTCGCCGCCCGAAACACAAGTGCTGACCGCGCGCGAGGTCGAGATTGCCCGGCTGATCGCCAAGGGGTTGTCGAATCGGGCCATCGCCGAGAAGTTAATCATCGCCGAAACCACCGTCCGGGCGCATGTCAGCAATATCTTGAGCAAGCTGCACCTGGCCTCGCGTAACCAGGTTACGCTTTATGTTTTGCGCGAAGGGTTGGCCTCGCTGGGCGACGATCTACAACATTTGGAGTAGAAGTCTATCCTTCAAATGGTGGAAAGATTCCTCTGCGTTTTGTCGTTATGTTGGTGTCCAAAATCGACCGTATCTCCAATGACGCGGCGCTCCCCTGGCAGTATAGTGACTATGGGTGTTTTTATAAGACCGACCCGGATCGCTTTTTAGCCGATCATAAGGAGATCTCGATGGCTAAAGTATTAATGATCCATCCTGATAAATGCACAGGCTGCCGCAATTGCGAGCTGTCATGTGCATACAGCCACGACAACGGCCAATTCAGACTGCGAACGACCCGTATTCATGTTTACATCTGGGATCGGGAAGGTTTTTCTGTTCCGATGATGTGCCAGCAATGTGAAGACGCGGCTTGCCTGGCGGTGTGTCCAACCGGTGCGCTCCAGCGCAATCAAGAAAACAGCGTGGTCGAGTGGGATACCAACCGCTGCATTCGCTGCCGGATGTGTACGTTGGCCTGTCCGTTTGGCTGCGCCGTGTACGACGCCGAGAGCAGCGCGATCATGAAGTGCGATCTCTGCGAAGGGGAACCGAAGTGTGTTGAAGCCTGCCCCAATAAGGCGCTCGAATACGTAGAAGACACGGTCGCTACTTACTCTCGCAAGAAAGCGTTCTCGGCCAAGTTCAAAGATGTGTTCCAGGAGAGTTGATAATGTTTGGTTGGATTGGAACTATTCTGCGTGTCAATCTGACGACAGGGAAAATCACGCGCGAATCCCTGTCCCCTGAACTGGCTAAAACATTTATCGGCGCGCGCGGCCTGGGTGGCAAGTATCTGGTTGACGAAGTTGACCCCACGATTGACGCCCTCAGCCCGGAGAACAAGCTGATCTTTGCGCCAGGACCGATGACCGGAACTTTCGCCCCCTCGTCGGGCCGCTACGATGTGATCACGAAAAGCCCGTTGACCGGCGCTATTGCCGCGTCCAATTCGGGCGGCGCCTTTGGCCCGGAACTCAAGTTCGCCGGGTACGACATGATCATCTTTGAAGGCAAGGCGGAAAAACCTGTCTACCTCTGGATTCACGATGCCCAGGTCGAACTGCGGGATGCCAGCGCCATCTGGGGCAAGCAGGTCCCGGAGACGACGGAAGCGATCCAGGCGGCAACGCACGAAGATGCTAAGGTAGCCTGCATCGGCCCGGCGGGCGAAAGCCTGGTGTTGTTCGCCAACATCATGAACGAGATGCATCGTGCCGCAGGCCGCAGCGGCGTCGGCGCGGTCATGGGGTCCAAAAACCTCAAAGCCGTCGCGGTCATGGGCAGCGGTGCGGTGAAAATCGCGGAGCCGGAAACATTCGAAGCCGCGATGTGGAAAGCCCGCAATATGATCACGGCGCATCCGGTGGGCGGCACCGGCTTGAAGGCGTATGGGACGGATGTGCTGGTGAACATCCTGAACGAGATCGGCAGCCTGCCCACGCGCAACTTCACCGATGGTTACTTCCCGACGGCAGACAAGATCGGCGGGGAATCCCTCAGCGCCAAGCGGCTGGTTCGCCCGAAAGCCTGTTTCTCGTGCGTCATTAGCTGCGGGCGTGTCTCGCAGGTGACCGGCGGCATGTTTGCCGGGCGCGGCGAAGGCCCCGAATATGAAACCGCCTGGGGCTTCGGCCCGGACTGCGGGATCGACAATCTCGACGCGGTCATGAAGGCGAACTTCCTGTGCAACGAATTCGGCCTGGACACGATCACGATGGCGAGCACGATTGCCTGCGCGATGGACCTGTTCGAGTCGGGCATCATCACGACCAAAGACACCGATGGCATCGCCCTGACGTTCGGCAACACCGAAGCGATGGTCGAGATGGTCAGGAAAACGGGCCTGCGTGAAGGCTTTGGCAACAAGCTCGCGTTGGGATCGTACCGCCTGGCCACCAGCTACGGCCATCCTGAATACTCCATGACGGTCAAAAAGCAGGAGATGCCGGCCTATGATCCGCGCGGCGTCCAGGGCATCGGCCTGAACTACGCGACCGGCAACCGGGGCGGCTGTCACGTGCGCGGTTACACCATCTCCGTCGAAGTGCTGGGTAACCCGGTCAAGATGGACAAGGACGCGACCGAAGGCAAAGCCGCGCTGGATATTACCTTCCAAAACCTGACGGCGGCGCTGGACTCGACCGGGTCCTGCCTGTTCGCCACCTTCGGCATTGGCGGCGACGAACTGGCCGAAATGCTCAGCGCCGTGACGGGCATCCCCTACAGCACCGCCGACTTCATGAAGGCGGGCGAGCGCGTCTGGAATCTGGAGCGGATGTGGAACTTGAAAATCGGTTACACCACCGCCGACGATACGCTGCCAGAGCGCCTGCTGACCCAGCCGATCAAAACCGGGCCGTCGAAGGGTAAAGTCAGTCTGCTTTCCCAAATGCTGCCCGAATACTACAGCTTGCGGGGATGGGATAGCACCGGCATTCCGACCCAGGAAAAGCTTGAAGACCTGGGGCTGCACGCCGAGGCCCTCACCCTGGCCTAAAACACCCACCGGCCAAGAGATGCGAGTCTCTTGGCCGGGTTGATCTTCGAACGGTTAGAGATAATGCTGATCCGCTTCTTTGCCAGTTTCCGTGATGTGGTGGGCACTAACGAACTGAAGTGGAACCGGCCCGTGACCACGTTGGGCGCGCTGGTCGATGATCTGTGCGCCCAGTATGGGGCTGGGTTCAGCAGGTGGATGTTCGACGGCGACGAGATAGCTTCGTGGATTATCATCCTCGTGAATGGAAAAGATTACCGGGACGTGGGCGGGGTGAGCCTCATCCTCAAGCCTGATGATGTTTTATGTTTCTTCCCGCCCGTTGCCGGAGGCTGAGTCCCATAACGCCACAAGATTAGGTTGCAGGTAATCGTCATGGCTGTACCTCTGATGGTTTTGCTGGCTGGTATCATCCTGCAAGTGGGCGCGGCGCGCACCCTGTCCGCCCGCTCGAAGGGATGGTTAGCGTTTTTCAGTGGATTGGCGGCGCTGGCTGCCACCCTGGTGTTCATCCCCGTGATCAGGTCCGATGGCGCCTTCAATGGAACCTTATTCGACTGGGATCAACACGTCCCGGTGATTTATCGCGTGGACGAGTTGAGTCTCGTCTTCATGCTGCTGGCTACCGGCGTCGGCTCCGCGATCTTGCTGTACTGCATCGATTACATGGCCAATGAGCCGGGCGGCGTCACGCGCTTTTACGTGCTGATGCTGACCTTCATTGCCGGGATGGTCAACCTCGTATGTTCGGCCAACTTGCTGATCGCCTATCTGAGTTGGGAAGTGATCGGCCTGTGCTCGTACTTTCTGGTGGGTTTCTGGTACAAGGAAACCGCCGCGGCCAACGGCGCGCGCAAGGTGCTGATCATGACCCACATCGCGGGCTACGGCTTTCTGGCGGGCGTGCTGCTGCTGTACCATGCCACCGGAACGTTCGTGTGGACTGACCCGGCCCTCGGCGCTGAATTTTCCAGCGGCATCTTTGTGCTGTTTCTGGTCGCCGCGATGGCGAAGTCGGTGATCTTCCCGCTGCACACCTGGATTCCCGAAGCGATGAACGCGCCGACGCCTGTTTCGGCGCTGCTGCATTCGGCGTGTTACGTCAAAGCGGGCGTGTACCTGATCGCCCGGCTGTATTCGATCACGCCCTGGCAGCCGGAATGGAAAACGCTGGTGCTGGCCCTGGGTTGTGTGACGATGCTGGTCGGGGCGCTCCTGGCCCTGATCCAGACGGACTTGAAACGGCTGCTGGCCTATTCGACCATCAGTCAGCTTGGATACATCGTCGCCGGGTTGGGACTGGGAACCCCGATTGGAGCGGCGGCTGGGCTGTTCTATGCGCTCAGTCACGGCCTCTTCAAAGGGACCCTGTTTTTGTGCGCCGGAGCGATCCAGCACGCCGCAGGCACGCGCGATTTACGCAAGCTCGGCGGCCTGGCTCCGGCCATGCCCCACACGGCGCGGATCTGGCTGATCGCGGCGGCGGCGATTATCGGCGTGCCGCTGACCAATGGCTTCGCCGCCAAGTGGCTGTTTTACGACGCGGCGCTGGACGATGGCGCGTTGGTCGTGGTGCTTATCGCCCTGCTGGTCAGCACCGTCACAGCCTTTTACATGCTCAAGGCGACGGTCAGCGTGTTCTACGGTGAGCGCCCGCTGGACCTGGCCGGAAAACACGTGCACGAAGCCGGGCCGACCATGCGCGCCGGGATGTGGACGCTGGCGGGCCTGTCGCTCCTGTTCGGTATCGCACCCCAGATTTTGATGAAATGGATCGTCGCGCCTGCCGTGAGCACCCTGGGGTTTGCCCCGGCGGTCAAAACGTCTTGGCTGGGTCTGACCACCGGATCGGGCAGCGCCCAGGCGACGGCGGGAGCGGCGCTGGTGCTGGGAGCGCTGGCGGTGGGCGTCGTGATCTACCGGGTTTCGCGGCTTACCCCTGCCGCCGCGGTCAGCGCCTTCAGCGGCGGCGATCCCCTGCCGGAAGGGGCGGCTGTCACGCTGAGCGCAGAAGACTTTTCTGA
This sequence comes from uncultured Anaerolineaceae bacterium, assembly GCA_964427955.1. Classification (GTDB taxonomy): domain Bacteria; phylum Chloroflexota; class Anaerolineae; order Aggregatilineales; family Aggregatilineaceae; genus JACRBK01. The sequence goes on along the minus strand of CAYRWY010000007.1, from coordinate 25,597 downwards.
ATTCGCCGGGCAGGCGTTGGAACCCGTGTACGCGATCACCGATCCCGACCCCGTCTACCTGAGAGCCTGGGGGGGAGTGCGCTCGGCAGCCGCGACGCTCGATACGGCCATCACGCCGCGCATTGAAGCCCATCCGCTGCTGGTGACGGCGGCGCTGATCGTCCTGGTCGGGCTGCTCGCCTGGATTGTGTAGGATCGTGACATGATAAACTTTGTGGCCGGTCTTTCGATGACTGCCTCTGAAAATTCCCATTGGAATCTGGTCATGAGCGGCAGTTTCCTCCTGCTGTTCGCCGCGATTGCCGTCTATGCGATCCCCGTTCCCCAGGGGGATCGGCGCTGGTGGGGCCTGCTGTCCGTGATCGCTATCCTGGTGGTCGGGGGCATGGGCGCTGGCGAAGGAACCGCGCGTACGCTGATGTTGGACGCTGCCGCGTTTCTGGCCGTGGCGCTGGTCTGGGTGCAGGGGTCGGCCCCGGCAATCCGCGCGGCGCGCAGCTACTTCGTGATCTTGGTGATCGGCGTAGCCGCGATGACGGCGGGGCTGTTACTGGCTGAGGAGGGACTGATTCCCCCCGATGCCCCGCGCGCTCATCTGGCGGTCGCCCTGCTGGTGATCGGGTTCTCGCTCAAGCTGGCGATGGTCCCGTTTTACGTCTGGCTGCCCCTGGTGGCCGAAGCCGCTGCTCCTATGACGACGGCGTTGATCGTCGCCACCGTAGACATTGCCGCCTTCAACGAACTGGCGCACCTGCGCACGGCGTCGCCCTGGGTGTTCGAGCAGTACGAGGCGCTGTGGATCGGCGTGGCGCTGCTCTCCATGTTCGGGGGAGCGCTGTTTGCCCTGGCGCAGCGCGATCTCAAGCGGATGCTGGCTTTTTCCACGATTGACGATATGGGCTACCTGCTGCTCGGTGTAGTGGTCGGTCCTGGCGTCGGTCTGGATGGCGCCCTGGTCGGCGCGCTGAGCCATGCGCTGTTCAAAGTGCTGCTGTTCGGCGCGGTGGGATTAGCCGAACACCAGGTCGGGCACGCGCTGACCCTGAAAGATCGCGGGCTGGCGGCGCATTTTCCCATCAGCGCAGCGGCTTTCATCGCCGGGGCGCTGGGCATGATCGGCGTGCCGCCGCTCTTCGGCTTTGCCGGGCGCTGGCGACTGTATCTGGCCGGGGCCGATTATGGCGGTGCCTGGCTGATCGGCGCGATGGCCGTGGCGACGGCCCTGGCCTTGATCTACTACGTTCGCGCTATCCACACTGTCTGGCTGGGCCAGCCTACCGGATCTGCGTCTCAATCTCAGGAGCCAGAACGGGCGGCGGCAGTCCTGGTAATCTTGATGGCCCTGGGATTGGTGTTGGGGCTTATCCCGTCGCTCGTGACGGCGTACGTCTCTTGAGCGCGAGGAAAGGGTCCATTTCATGAAACTATTCACTTCACTCATTGCCCGTTCGCGCGTCAAATCGCCCTGGGTCTACTGCGTCAACTCCGGCTCGTGCAATGGCTGTGACATCGAGATCGCCGCGTCGCTAAGCTCGCGCTATGATGCCGAGCAAACCGGCGCGCTGCGGCAGAGCAGCCCCAAACACGCTGACATTTTGATCGTCACGGGGCCGATCACTCTGCGGGCAGGCGCGGCGCTGCGCGATATTTACGACCAGATGCCCGGACCTAAGGCCGTCGTGGCCATCGGATCGTGCCCGGCTTCCGGGGGCGTATTTTCCGGCAGCCCGTCGGTGGAGGCCCCGTTGAATGACATCATCCCGGTGGATGTGTATGTCCCCGGTTGTCCGCCGCGCCCGCAGGAAATGCTGCGCGGGGTGATCCAGGCGGCCCAGATGCTCAACGACAAAGATCGCGGGGGAAACAAGGAGTAGTCATGGGCGACGTGCTGCGCTACCTGTTCGCACTTTTCATCTGGCCGGGCCTGATCGGGGGCGCGCTGCTGGGTTGGCTGTTCTTGTGGCTCCAGCGCAAACTCACGGCCCGGATGCAGCGCCGTTTCGGGCCGCCGTTCTACCAGCCGATGTACGATTTCTTCAAGCTGCTCGGCAAACAGACGGTGATTCCGCGCGGCGTGAATCCGATCTTGTTCTACGGGCTGCCCCTGGCGGCATTGACTTCAATGCTGTGCGCGCTGGCGCTGCTGCCCATTCCCGGCAACCCGGTGCATTCCTTTGCCGGAGACCTGATCGTGCTCATTTACCTGCTCGAAGTCCCCGCGCTGTGTGACGTGCTGGCCGGGTTCAGCTCCCGTTCGCTGTACGGGCAGGTCAGCGCGGCCCGCGAGGCGCTGCTGTCGCTGGGTTATAACCTGCCCTTTCTGGCGGCATTGATCGCGCTGGCAATCCACGTCGGCAGTTTCCGCCTGGACGACCTGGCCCAGGCCTCGTTCAGCGGGGTCCAGGTGCTCGCGGCGCTAGCGTTTTTGCTGTCCGTCCCGGCCCGTCTCAAGAGTAACCCGTTTTCGATTGCCAACGCGGAACAAGAAATCCTGGCGGGAGTCCACACCGAATACAACGGCGCACCGCTGGCGTTGTTCGAACTGACACACGGTCTGGAACTGGTGGGGTTGGTCGGGCTGCTGACCGTCGTGATCATGCCCGCCATCTCCAACGGTATCGCCGGGTGGATCGTGTATCTGCTGTTTTCCACCCTTGCTGTGATCGCGCTCGCCGTGCTGGCCGCCGGGACGGCGCGTATCAAGGTCCAGCAGGCGATGCGGTTCTACTGGCGTTGGGGGTTCGCGGCGGCGCTCGTTGCCCTGGCCGTAACCTGGCTGTAGAAGTGAAAAGAGAAGATGATGAGCATCCTCAAAACGCTGCTGCATAATGCCCGCAGTAAGGCGCTGACCCATCCTCCGGGTGACCGGGTGCTGCTGCCGGAGCGGTATCGCGGCGCCGTGGTCCATGATGTGTCGCTCTGTGTAGGTTGTGCCACCTGCGCCTATGTTTGCTCGCCTTCGGCTATCGCGTTGGAGGATCACGCCGGAGTAGCCGTCACCTGGCAGTATGATACCGGGCGCTGCACCTTTTGCGGGCGCTGTGTGACGTTCTGCCCGACTCATGCCCTGTCGTTTGACGCGCAGCCGGTCCCGCTGGCCGCCCACCGGGAGGAGCAAATTACGGCCCATCAGGTGAAGTACCAGGCGTGCGCCCAATGCGGCAAGCCGATCATCCCCTTACCCCTGGCCGCCCTGGACCGGCTGATGAGCGCCCCGCTGCAATCCGCGGTGGCCGAACACGTCCACTGGTGTGATAGCTGCCGCAAACGTGCGGCAGGTGAAACCGTCAAGCGCAGTTACCTGGGAGAAAAAGAAGTCCATGAGCGATGAGTGGAAAAGCCGCGTAGAAGCCCTCCCCGGGGCGACGCCCCTGATCGACGTGCGAGGACAGTGGTGGATGGATGCCCCTCAGATCGACGTGCAGGCCCTGGCGCGCCTCATGCAGGAAGCGGAAATCCGTTTGAGCACCATGACCGGGATCGCTGCTGCTCATGGCGAAACCCAGGTGATCTACCATTATGCTGTGGCAGGCGGCTTGTTGAACGTCAAAGCCTGCACGCGCCAGAATGAAATCGCCTCCATCACGCCCATCACCCGCGCTGCTGCCTGGATCGAGCGTGAAATCAGTGACTTGTATGGCGTCACCTTCACGGGCCATCCGAATCCCACGCGCCTGCTGCGTCCGCCGCAGCTTGCCGCCGGGTTCTTCCGCGAAGACGGCCAGTGATCACAAAGGAATAGCTGTCATGCCTTATACGATTCCCATTGGACCCTACCATCCTTCGATGGAAGAACCCTACAAGATCAGTGTCACCTGCCAGGGTGAAGTGATCCGGGGGATATCCGTTGACATCGGTTTCAGCTTCCGATCCATTGAGCTGCTGGCTCAGCGGCGTAATTACATTCAAGACCTGGTACTGGTCGAGCGCGTCTGTGGCATCTGTTCCGGCGTGCATACCATGACCTTTGCGATGGCGGCAGAGTCCCTGCTGGGGATCGAAGTCCCGGCCCGTGCCCAGTATATCCGCCTCATCATTTCCGAACTGGAGCGCCTGCATTCGCACTTGTTGTGGGCGGGCATCGGCGCCGAAGATATTGGGTTCCAGACGATGTTCATGGAGATCTTCTCGCTCCGTGAACGCGTCATGGATGTCTTGGAGGCGATCTCAGGCAACCGGGTGCACTACGCCATGAACTGCATCGGCGGGGTGAATAGCGATCTCACCGACCCGGACGGCTTGCGGTCCGCTATGCGCGAGATTCATCTCAAGCTGGAGCAGGTCGTACTGCCCGTCTTCGCCCACAACCCCACGGTTCGCGCGCGCATGGTCGGCGTAGGAAACCTGAGTAAAGAGGACGCGCAGTTGTATGGCGTGGTTGGTCCCTTTGCGCGCGCCTCTGGTCTGAATACCGACATCCGCAGCGAACAGCCGTACCTGGCCTATGCAGAGCTGGGATTCAAGCCGGTGATCGAGCACGGTGGCGACGTGTTCGCGCGGGTGATGGTCCGCGCCCTCGAAATGCTGGAAAGCGTTCGCCTGATCGAGCAAGCACTGCAAGCCCTGCCGTCGGGTCCGTTATGCGCGCCCGGTGGTCCGTTCACCGTCGTGCCCCCAGGGGAAGTCACCGTGCGCACCGAAGCGCCCCGCGGCGAGCTGCTGTATTATCTCCAGGCCGATGGGACCGATCATCCGGCGCGGGTCAAGATACGAACCCCCTCCTACGTCAATATCCCCGCCGTGGAGGCGATGTCGATCGGCGAACAGTTGGCCGACTTACCCTTGATCCAGGCGTCCCTTGATCCCTGCTGCTCCTGTACGGACCGTTAGCGCTGTGGGGAATGCTCTGTGATGTGGTCGGATTTCTGGACACAACCGGAAGGGAGCATGGTAGAGGTTGTGAAAGGAAAAAACGATGAGCAAAACACGCCGCGAGTACAGCGCGGAATTCAAAGAAGCCCCAGTATCCGAAACACGTTTGGGTGGCCGACATCACCTACCTTCGGCCCACTGGCGCTTTATCTACCTGGCGGTGATCTTGGATGCGTACACCCGCATGGTGCGCGGCTGGACGCGCTGGACATGACTCTCGAATATGATCTACCACTCCGCAATATAAGGCCGGGCTGCGGTTCATCTGAGCGAACACACAGGATGCTCAACGCGTCACCTCATAACAGGCACGCCAGTGCGCGCCTAGGTGTGTAATTCGGCCAGAGGTTCCAAAACCACAAGGTGGAGAGGCGACTCCCTCACCGGAGGCAGATACACCATCGCCTCAGTTTCTTTCGGCGGGTACGCTCCTCAATCGAAGTGGCATACCCGGTGAGCTTATTCTCCCTCATCTTCAATCGGTAGTATTATTCTGTCATGAGGAACACTTCTTGGGTTCTGGGCTTGATCTATCCCAACAGCTAGAACCAGATAAGCGTGAAAGGAGTGAGACTGATGAATGTTGCTGGGGCAATAATTGCCGGGATACTCGGTACGATAGCCATGGTGGCGTTTATTCTGGCCAGTCCAACCCGGACAGGACTATTCAAATTGGACCTGGTGGGCTATGTGGGGTTGATGTTCACGGCCAATCCAAACTTCGCGCGTTTGATCGGGCTGGCCATCCTATCCTTCAATGGATCAATACTCGCCATCATCAGCGCCTTTCTATGGCACAACAACATCGGTAGCGCCACATGGCTATGGGGGTTGATCTTTGGTGCAGTACTCGGCTGCTTTTCTCTACTCGTGATGCTCATCCTGGGTCGAATACATCCGCGGCCCTCTGATACCGAAGTGGCGTCACAGCAGACCATCGGGGTGATTCTGTGGTTTGGACATCTGGTATACGGTTTGATAACGGTACTGGTCTATAACGCCGTCTGACCCTATGTGATGTCTCTGGAAGGTGCGAAAAATGCTCGTGTTTTCTGGCCAGAATTGCCAGGTTCCACCTAAAACGGAGGTGAGAACGGATATGTCACACAGTTGCTGGGCGTCCCCTCATGACCTAAAGAGATGACCCGGCACTGCTGTGATGCCTGCCCCAGGCACCTGAATCATGACTTTTCAACCACCCTCTAGAGTTTCATGCAGCTTGCCCTTCAGATGCTGCTTGAGAAAACTCAACGCGGCTTCCGCGTCCTCATCCATCAGGATACGCATCAACTCGATGATGTCTGAGTCTTCCAGAACAAGATTGACCGCTTTTTTCATCGCCTATGCTCCTGTGTCGCCAGTGACCTTTTTGCCTTTCTTCTCACAATCCATACACACATCCCGGACAAACCACCTGGCGCAGGGTCCCTATGTTGGGAGCTTGCCTGGGGCGTAGTTCGGGAGGCAGGTCAGCAAACAGGTCCTGGCAGCGGGCGGTATCTCGCCAGGCTCAGTTTTCTTTTTCGGATCGTCCATGATGATTCGTTTTCCTTACTTGATCGTCGGCGCATCAATAATGATTGCCTGCAATGCTGCCCGTCTATCAGCGTATTCGGGCGCCAACAGAGGGGGACAGTCAGCCAACTGCACCTGGGACGCCGCCAATTTCAAGGCGAAAGTGAAGCAGGTCGGCTGACCGCACCGCTGGCAGTTCGTCTGCGGCAGCAGTTTGAAGACCGCCATGGGTGTAGGGCGCTGGTGAGTTTCGTGATCGGGTGTGATCTCGTCCCGACGTTCCCACGTCCGGTTGACGAGGGCGATCAGGCCCTCCAGTTCTTTGAGGGCCGCGTCGCGGTCTTCCACATTGCTGGTAGCAACCTCGTAAGCATGAAAAGCGACGTTATGCCCGCCTTTTTTCCACGTGAGAGACTGTGAAGCCGGGCTGTAGACCGCACCGCGCAAAGTAGCATTGAGGTAAGGCAGAACTTCGGATATATCGACGGTCAACCGGGCACGTGCCGCAAACCGCTCAGCGCCGGGTTCGCACGGTGGGGTGAAAACTTCAAGATCGTAGTTTTCGACGAGCATCGTTACTCCTCCCTCTCACTACGCAAGGAAAACCCACTGTTGAGATGACATAGGACTGGCGAAGATCCCTCTGACGTGCCAGATCGCACCCCGCCGATTTGTGACATCATGGGGTTTAATCGCCAGGCCCTATGCTCGATGCGGAGGTCTATGAACTCTGCGGGTGTACCTCCTGGATTTTGAGCTGCATCCCATCTACTTTTTCTTTTGCACCATGTGCTGCGTCATAAAACAACTGTGCGACAGCCGTTTCATCAACCGTCTGCATCGGGGTTAGCGCCTTGATCTCATCCACAGTCAACTCTGTTTGCAGGGCCAAGGCGGCTGTCCCCAACATCACCTGAGCCGCAACCCGTCGAGCCTCACTTTCCGGCAGTCCGGCGTCCATTCCGGCTCGTATCATACCTTCCAGGACAGGCAGCAGAGAACGCATGGCAGCCCCAGTTAGCCCGACACACCAGGTCATCTGGTCATCGCGGACAACCACCGTTTCGCCCAGCAGCGCCAGCAAAGCCTCGACCAGCGTTCGCGCTTCTGGCGTTACCTGAACGCCATACGCCACCGGATTCATCCCTTGCTTAACCAGCGAGGGCGCATTGGGCATCACACGGATAACTGCAACCCCCGCAGGCACGATGGCTTCTAACCCTTCCAAGGGGTTGGCGGCAGCAAAGGAAACTACAATTTGCCCCGGTCGCAGATGCGGTGCAAGAGTCCGCAGTACGCCGATGACACTTTTGGGAGATACAGCGAGCAGCAGCACATCGGCATGGCACACTGCATCGTCCGTCAACATGGCGACGCGCACGCCGAATTCAGCCGCTGCGGCCTGGCTGTGGGCAACTTCAGAGTCACAGACGACGAGTTGGCTTGCCGGAATCCCGGCCTCTGTCAGATGTTTGAGTAGAATACGACCGATATTCCCTGCGCCAAGCACGGCGATTTGTTTATTACGCCATAGGTCCATCGCGCTGCTCCTGACCTAAGACGCTTCCAGCGCATCAGCCAGCCAGGTAATCACTTCAGACTCTTCGGGAATACGCCCCCCGCAGACCAGCTTCTCATTGATCACCAGGCCCGGTGTCGCCAGGAGACCATATTGGGCGAATTCAGCGCGGTTGGTAACTTTTACCACTTGTGCCTCTACACCCAGACTGACTACGGCCTGTCGAGCGATGGTTTCCACTTTGCCACAGTTAGCGCAGCCAGGACCAAGGACTTTGATGTTCAACATGCAGACCTCCTCAGCGTGAAAATTCGAAGTACATTCGGATTTACTATGGACACTGGATCATGCCCTGTGCCCATAGACAACCTCCACAGGTTGGAAACGAATTACCATAACAATCTTCTTCGTTGTTTTCCGACTGCGCGCACCCATCACACAGAGCACAGGGCGCAAACTCGAAGGCTTGGACTTTTTCTCGAAAAGCAACATAGTCTGGGGCGTTCCAGATTTCGTCAAAGGAATTCTTATTGACATTGCCCACCTCATAACGCCGCGAGAAGCGTTCGATCCCATTCAAGTACTCAGTGCCGCTGTGAAGCAGTGCCAGGCAGGGGCTGACACTACCATCCCAAGCAATCGCGGTCGCCCCTGCTTCGATAAAGGGGCAGTAACCTCGTGGGCTGTTTTGCTGGGTGCCGACAAACTCGGTATACCAATGGCCGCACAATTCCTGATACAACGTCTCATCCGAGATGTCTTCAACATTCATACGAGGCAGCCGCAGGTGGGGCAGCCGCGAAGACGGTTCATCGTTGTTGCTGATCGCACGCGCATAGAGCACCTCATCGCGCATCTCCGGCGTGTGAGGCAAAATGTTGCTCACCAAAAAGCGCGCTGCCCCCAGTTCTCTACCAAGCTCCAGAACGGCGGGCAGTTGGGCGATATTACGTTTGACGGCCACGAATACGATCCCAATCGCCGGTTTGGGGTTGGGGGATGGAGGCCGAATATCACGCAGGCGTGCGATGTTCGCCAATACCTCCGGCAGTGCTGCCCCCAGGCGTACATCGGCGTAACTTTCCGGTGTAGCGCCATCCAGGGAAACCCACAGGACATCCAACCGGGCGGCGATTAACTTGCGCGCAAGTTCTTCCGTGAGCAGTGTACCGTTGGTAATAAGCTCCACGCGGGTTCCGGCCTGTCGCGCCTGGGCGACCATATCGACAATCGCCGGATGGGATAACGGTTCACCAAATCCGCCGAAAAAGAACGTAGGACGCGTGGGAAACGAGGGGATGCTGTCCATGATACGGGCGAAGGTTGTGGCGGTCATTTGCCCCAGGGGTTCGTCCCAGGCGCTGCGAATGCAGGTCCGGCACGCCATATTGCACTGGCTGGTCGGTTCAATATAGACTTTTGCCAGGTGTGTGACCGGCCAATGCACATGCAGATGGCCATCTTCCTGATCAATAAGGACCTTCGCGCCAGCCTGCAAGCCCAGTTGGGCGGCGGCATCAGGGTGGAAAACCAACCGCCCTTCTTCGTCTACATATCCCTGCAATCGACCCTCCTAAGCGATTTCGATTGTCGGTTCGATCACAATCTCAGATTTCACCGAGTTCGCCACCAGACTGTATTTCTGCGCGGCTTGTAAGGCGCGGCGCGTACGGGCCTCCACAACCTCCGGGGTCTCGCTGCCAGCCGCGATCTGAATCACCGGCCAGAAATGCAGATGCGTGAAAATCTCGGTTCGATCCAGCTCGATCAGCTTGGTCCCTTCGGCGCGACATTCATAAGACAACAGGTTGAGGCGAAAACGTTCGGCAGCCCAGATGAACATCATCATAATGCAGGTGTTGGCTGCCGCAACGAAGGCATCTTCGGGTGTGAATACGCCGGGATGTCCCTGGGCATCGGGTGGAGCAGAAAAATCCATCTCCGGGCCGTTACCCATCACGAGGTGCCCCCAATGTTCACCCTTCCACGCGACGGTCGTATGGTACAGCGCTGTGCGGCTCATGCTTTTTGCTCCTGCTGTTCACAAAAAGCAGCGTACTCCTGTGTTATCACCGTGGTGTAAGCGCCTTCGCTTTCCGTCGGAACCTCGTTATAAATCTTCACAACCGCCAACAACTCCTGTGCCACCCCACCCCCCGGCGCTTTCCCGGTCTCGCGGAACTGCTGAAAGATGAGTGGCAGCGCAACCAGGGTAACCTCCTGCCCTTCAATAACAACTTTCTGAACAGGAATACCCGATCCACAAGAGCAGGTGGCCTGCTTTTCTTCTGGTGGCTCAACCTTCTGGACCGACTCTATAAAGGTGCCGGTGCGCCGGCTCCATGCCTTGCCCAGCAATTCATCGACCAGTCCGGCGGCTCGTTCCGCCGTGATTTCAACGGCCTGCCGGCCACTGTCATTCAACCGGCGGCGGCCTTCAGGTCGGCTCAGACCGTGTTCAACAACCAGGTCGTTCACAACCACATTGGCGGCAGGTTTGCCTGAATACATCTCGGTCGCACGTGCTGCGCAGCGTTTATCGCAGCCGTCGATGGCAATGGTGGGATAAAAGCGGGCAAAAGCGCGATCCCCTTCGCCCCCGGCCAGAAAGAGCGGCAGGCAGATGGTGACAGTATCGCCGGGCCGTAGTTGTTCCAATACCCTCAGTGCGGCTAAACGAGTCACTGTTCCTTCGGGCAGTTCCTCGCCAGAACAGGCCACAATCCCCACTTTTTTCTGAGGTAAATCAGGCATCTTCTTCTCCTTCACCGCCAATGGTCAGGTTGTCTAGCACTGTCGTTATCTCCTCCGCGAGCGCGTGTGCCAGTCTCTGTCCACCTTCGTTGAGTTCGGCGATGCCTTGCGGCTTAAACTCGCGATAGCGGCGGAAGACGTCCAGCACCGCAAAATCCTGGGCCACCGTTCCCCCACTTTCTTTTACCATTTTGGTGGCGCAGGCTAGTTTACAACCGTCAATCGTCACCACCGGGTTCTCGGCCACGGCGACACGGGCCTCGTGGTCGCCCAATACCAGCAGCGAAAGCGCTACTAACTGCGTGCTGTCCGGTCGGCGGTCCTCGGTCACTTCGTAAGCCGCCTCGCGGCTGACGGTACCATAGGATTTGCCAATGCCACTGCACGGCACAATGACGATCTTTTGTCTGTTATCGTGTTTCATTTTTTCGTTTCCTCTTCGGCCTGGCCCTTCATCTGATCGAAGTAGGCCTGGGCATCCAGCAGTTGGCTGCGTTCAGCCGGCCAATCCGCTGTTTCAATCACAGCCAGCCAGCCCGCGCCGTAGGGGTCCTGGTTAATGACCTCCGGGGAAAGTTCCATGACCGGATTGACTTCCACGACCCTGCCGCTTACCGGCGAGATCAGGCTGATGTTGACTTTGATCGTCTCAATCAGAGCAGCCTCCTCACCGACAACAAGCGTAGTGCCCACTGGTCTGACTTCCGAAAACGCCACGTCACCGCTGCGCTGCTGCAAAAAATCGGAGAGGCCAATGCGCACACGATTTCCCTCGGCCAGTACCCATATTCCTTCACTGCTATAGTAACGGTCGGTGGCGACTCGAAAAGTGAACTTATCGACCGTAATTTCAAGAAATTGAGACATGACTGATCTCCTTAACGCGAGTGAAAAAATGAAGGGTTACACGAGAAAGCCGGGAAATCCTGAAGGCCGGTCATTGCTCTACACTTTTCATGTCAATCGCCTGGCCACAGCACGCTGTGGCACATAGACCGCATTCGTCGCACACCCCATAATCAATCACGATCCTGCCGCCCAACGGTTCTTCTTCGTCTTCAACGTACTGAATGGCCCCCGGCGAGCAGACCTTGAGCGCGGTGCAGATGTCTTTCTGGGCCGAACATCTTCTTTTATTGATGACGGGTTTCATACTTTGCCTCTGAGTCCATTCTTCAATGAATACCACTTGATCAGATCGAAGATCATTTTGGTGGCACTCACCCACATCACGAACTGGCAGTTGCCGCATTCCATATTCAATATATAGAATATACTGATTGTTCAGGTTCAGCAGTGTATATCGTTATCCTTTGGTATGACGTTTATCACGCCTGGTAAGGGATCCCGGCTAAACCAACGATCCAACGCTGTTTCCGGCGTCGGACCCATACTATGGAGCCAGAGCAAGATGTCATATACAACAGATGACTATTCGCCCTTGAACGGGCTCCGTTCGTGAGTTAAACTTCATTCATCTTTGTGAATATAGGGTGACGGCATGACTTCAAAGTACGATGAGTTCGCAGCTCGCTTCAGGGCTTTGGCACATCCGGTGCGTCTGCAAATATTGGATCTGCTACGTGGCGGCGAAGCCTGTGTTTGTCATCTAGAGGCGGCTCTCGGCAAACGCCAGGCGTACATCTCTCAACAGTTAATCGTTCTGCGCGAAGCAGGACTGGTCGAACCTCGTAAGGACGGCCTGCAAGTTTTCTATCGGCTAGTTGATCCTGAGCTTGAAGCCCTGCTGGATGCTACCCTGGGGCCTGCGACCGAAGTTCTACAGGAAGTGATCGCCAGATGCCCATGTCCACACTGCGAAACCAGCCGCAGTGTACAACCCTTGAATGAGGAGAAGTACGAATATGTTGACCGTTAAAGTCCTAGGCTCCGGCTGTCCCAACTGCCAGCGGCTTGAAGCAGAAACGCGCGCTGCCCTTGATGCGGCGAATCCGCGTATTGTCTACGAACTTGTCAAAGTCACTGATTATGCCGACATCATGGCTTATGGCGTGATGAGTACCCCGGCACTGGTAATCAACGAGAAAGTGGTGTCGGCAGGCCGTATTCCCAAACAGCAGCAGATCGTCAGTTGGGCACTTGAATTTCAGGCCGACTAAACCTGCCCTGTCTCTCAAAAGAAGCCCTGTGCAAACCACTCAGGGCTTCTTTCAGGCAACTTCGTATTCCTTTTTATGAATATAGATGGAGTCGCACCAGACGTGTCTGTAAAAACCCAACTCTCAATTCTGCCTCGTCAGGATAGACGCGCTTTTGCCGCCGTTGCTTTGACAGCCGCCGTATGGTGGGCGGCTTACAGTCTTCTGCATCCCCTGGCCGATTTTGTCACCTACCGGATCATGGGATTAGACGAAGACAGCCACCTCGGCAGCTCGCTCAACTTTTTCTGCTACGATGTTCCTAAGATTTTACTGCTCTTGTCCGGCATGATCTTCATGATCACCCTGCTGCGGACTTTCGTTACGCCGCAGCAAACCCGGCGGTGGCTGGGTGGTAAACGCGAAGGAGTCGGGAATATTCTGGCGGCGCTGCTCGGCATTGTCACTCCCTTCTGTTCGTGTTCCGCCGTGCCGCTATTCGTGGGGTTTGTAGAATCAGGTATCCCGCTCGGCGTGACGTTCTCCTTCCTGGTGTCCGCGCCAATGGTCAATGAAGTGGCGTTGGTTTTGCTCTTTGGCTTGTTTGGCTGGCGAATCGCCGCGCTGTACGTCATTTCCGGGCTGACCATTGCGATTCTATCCGGGATCATTATGGGACGCCTGCACATGGAACGCTACGTCGAAGACTTCATGTATCAGGTAAAAGTTAAGGGCAATGGAGCTGCCTTGGATACGCGATTGACCTGGACGGAGCGTTTTGAGCAGGCGCTCGACAGCACCCGCGAAATCGTAGGGAAAGTATGGCCTTATGTCATCGTGGGAATTGCCGTAGGCGCAGGAATCCACGGCTATGTTCCTGACGATTTTCTCGTCCATATTATGGGAAAAAGTGCCTGGTGGTCAGTCCCGGCGGCGGTGCTCCTGGGCGTTCCGATGTATTCCAACGCCGCGGGGGTGATCCCTGTTGTTAGTGTTTTGATTGACAAAGGAGCTACGCTGGGAACAGTGCTGGCTTTCATGATGTCGGTAGTTGCACTCAGCCTGCCCGAGATGATCATCCTACGCCGCGTGCTCAAACTGCGTCTGATCGTCGTTTATGTGGCCATTCTGACGATGGGCATTATTTTGACCGGCTATCTGTTTAATCTGGTCATGTAGTCGTACCTTTGCAGTTCACTTCGATCATATTCACCTATTGAGGATGACATGAATCAACCACAACTCTTTGCGCTGGGTCTGGCCTTTCACGGTCACAAGTGGCGGCAATGGAAGCGCTTGGCGTGGACCGCACCGGCGACAGGGGGCAACCCGTTCCCAGATCGTCGCATATACTTCTTGGACGACGGTCTGCTTTATCTTTCGGTCTATAGGGCTGATACCGACCTTTGAGGGGAATTCTACCTGATTTCACAGGAGACTGACTTTATGGTCCCGCACTCACATTTTGCACGACCTACGTCCCAACGATGGAAGGCCGTTCCCCTGTTTTCAGAATGCTTTCGATGGTATTGGCGGCCTGCTTGCTGTAGAACCAGGCAAGACCTGGCTTAACATCGACCGAACAAATGACAATCAAGCTGACCAGATGAGGTTGTCCAAACCAGGTGATATAGACCGTGTTGAAATCCCCTTCAAGAAAAGTAGAGTGGAAGGATGTTTCACCCAGCATGGTCAATAAATCTTCCGAAGCGGCAGGCTCGATAGTGAGAGCCTTTCTGAACAGCATCAGGTCCAGACCTTCCAAAGTTCCCGCCGCACCAATGAGGTTTTCGTCGGAGTCCACCAGTCCCACAAATTTAGCCTGAACCTGTGTCTGAAGGGATTGCAGTTCCGCGGCAATGTGTAGGAACTGGGAACGCTTCAGCATCAAGGCAGCAGAACGAGTCTCCGGATTGAGACGTCGTTCACGATCTTTGGGGCTAAAATGTTTCTGCGGGATCACCGGGCTGGGCAAAAGAGCGGGCTGATGCCGTGGAAATTTCAGTTCCCAATCTACGCGCATGAGCAAAAAATCGTAATTAATCGGCTGGCTGAGATAATCGACCGCTCCCAGACGAAAAGCTGCCACGGCGGACTTGGCTGACAGGTTATCATCGATCAGGATCACGGGCAGATGAGGACATAATGAGCTGGCGGCGGTCAACAAATCGATGCCGCTCAGGTCAGGCAATTGGATCTGAATGATAGCCAAAGCAAACGGTTGGAGCAAGATAGCCGCGAGTCCTTCCTCGAAGCTGGCCGTACTCACGGTCCGGTATTCTCCAACATTCTCCATCAGGTCAACTAATCGTTGGCACACTTCCCCGTCCTGGCCGACAATGAGAATGGTGTGTTGGGTAGGTTGTTCTTGCGCTGTTGGAGACATGACATTTCTCCGCAAATCTCAGGGACCTGCATCTATTGTTCGGTTACTGTCATGGGCTGCCACAGGGTCAGGAAGATAACGGCAGTCTTTCCCTGTAGAAAAGTGATCTCGTCTACCAGATCTCCCAACTTGAGATGGAGCGCCATCTCAACCCCTTTACCCGGCGCATCCATCAACCATGGCACGACACAAGAAACCTGAACCCCGATACGATCACCATGTCGCACCCCATTGAAATTGAGTTCATGCACCGCTCTGGTATACAACACCAGTTCAGCCAGAACTGCCGCCGCGCTCGCCAGTTTGGCCTGATACGCTGGGGCGAAGCCCAACAAAGACGATGCTCGGCGCGCCGTATCACGGGCGATCATGACATCGACATTGTCTTGTACTTTGACTGATAAAATCGGTGGAACAGCCGTATAGCCTGCATCTTCCATGATATTTTGACTGTCCCTCTTTATGTCAATAGCCCAAATTCGCGCAAGGTATCAATCAAATGTTCAGAAGCAAAGACATCTTTAGGAATGTAGTCATCTGCTCCTGCCTGCAAGCCCGAAGCAGTCGCATTCGCGCTGCTTTTTTCGGTCAACATGATCACCGGAATAGTCATAGTCACCGGATCACGTTTGAGACGTCGGCAGACCTGAAAGCCATCCATATCCGGCAAAACAATGTCCAGAACGATCAGGGCAGGAGACACCTCGCGAGCCATGCGCAAACCTTCCAGTGCATTGTTGGCTACATGCACCTCAATATCGCCAGCTTTCTCCAGAACCGTCTTGATCTGGGCAGCCTGGGTCTGGCTATCTTCCACCAGCAGAATTTGCGTCGGCATCACAGTACCTCTTTCCGGATCTTGCATCG
Organism: uncultured Anaerolineaceae bacterium; assembly: GCA_964427955.1. GTDB lineage: Bacteria > Chloroflexota > Anaerolineae > Aggregatilineales > Aggregatilineaceae > JACRBK01. The sequence continues at coordinate 9,585 of CAYRWY010000007.1, read as the reverse complement.
ATACGCGACCCTAACTGCTGGTTGGGGCCGGGTGCGGTCGAACTGACCGGGCTTCAGCGCCAAGTAGGGATGTGTCCAGCAGCAACAACAGATGATTCGGACATCTGGCCACTCCCAGGATATAGGGCGACACGCCGCCAGTATAGGGCGCTATCTGGACCTCGTCAACGGATTCAATGTCGTCGGCTTCATCCACTACCAGTCCTACCGCGCCGTGCGGGGTATCTACGGCCACAATCGGCGTATCTAATCGAAACGATGCGTCGGACAGACCAAAATGACGCCGCAGATCGACGACCGGAGCAATCCGATCGGGCAGGGTTAGCAAACCCAACACATCCGGGCTGGCAGTGGGCATTTCAGTTAAGGCTACCATGTGCAGCACCCTAATCACGTGGTCAACATTGATGGCGTACCACTCGCGCCCCACGCGACACCTCAGATAAACTTGTCTGGATTCGCTCATCATCGTTCTTCCTAAGATGATCAGAAAAGCAGCGCAGCTTTGTACCCAGGTGGTCACTCTCTAGCATATCATTATTTCATCAGAATTCTTATCCTAGTTTTCCTCTTAATCTCCATTATATACCGCCGGGACGGCTATCTTCTATTGACGGCAAAGAACCTACGGAATGTTCTCTTTGATTTGGGAAAGACGCATAAGAGCCGGGGCGATATCCGGTAGCGGTAACACCTGACGGGCGCCTCCCAGATCCAGTGCGGCCTTCGGCATACCGTATATGGCTGAAGTTGCTTCGTCTTGAGCTATGGTGAATGCCCCCGCGTCCGACATGATGCGTAAGCCGCGTGCGCCATCGTCCCCGATACCCGTCAGAACGACCCCGACGGCTCGCTTTCCATAACTATGCCCGACCGATTCGAGCAAGACGTCTCCTGAAGGAATGTGGTAAGCTGTGCCTGGATTTTCATCCATCTCAAAGCGACGGTCACGAGTCAAACGCAGGTGCTGGCCACCGGGTGCGAGATAGACCGAACCGGGCAGCGGTCGTTCACTGGGGCGCGCCACTGCTACCTTCAGAGGGGTTGTTCGCGCTATCCAGTTCCGTAGCGAGCCAACAAAATCCGGCGAGATATGCTGCACAATAACCACTGGAATCGCGAAATCCGGCGGCAACTGCTGGATGATCGTCACCAATGCCGTCGGCCCGCCTGTAGATGCCACCATAGCAATAATCTCGGGAGGTACTGCCATACCGGAGGCTTCTTCAGGGCGCAACGGAGACACGGGCGACAATCGGGCCTGGCTTTTTCGGTGGCGAATAACCTGAACATCGGCCATCAAACGCAGCTTTTTCAGGAGCAGCTCAGCCTGCGCTGCATGTTCGGCATGGGTGGGCCCGTCGGGCTTACGATGTACCGCGAGTGCGCCCAGGCTCATGGCCCGAAATGCAACATCTGTTTCGTGTAGGGAGAGACTGGCTGTAATAAGCACGATAGGCGTCGGCACTGAGTGCATGATCTCACTGGTCGCTTCCAACCCGTCCATGCGTGGCATGATCAGATCCATCAAGATGACATCAGGGTGCAGATCGTGCGCCATCTGGATGGCTTCCACACCATCTTTGGCCAGTCCGACCGTGCGCATATCTGGCGCGCTGTTGACAATATGTTCCAACAGACTGCGCACGGAGGCCGAGTCGTCGACGACCAGCACCTTCAAGATTTTAGACATCTTCGATCTGCTCTTTGATCAACAATCGCTCGATTGCGGCCAGCAGTTCGGCCTGGTCAAACCCTCGTTTCACGATATAAGCATCAGCCCCGGCCATCATGCCTCGTTCCCGGTCTTCGCGGCTTTCCAGCGAGGTGACCAGCACAATTGGAAATGAACGAAATTTGGCGCTGGCGCGCAATTGTTCCGTCAGCGAAAAACCGTCCAGATGGGGCATTTGAACGTCCAAAACTATCAGTTCGATGGTGTCGTCTTCCAGTTTGTCAAGCGCCTGCAAGCCATCAATAGCCGTGGTGACTCGATATCCCGCGGCTTCCAGGATGTTTTTCTCCAGGGTTCGTGTCGTGATTGAGTCGTCAACAACCAGAATATGCGGGCGTTGGATCGGGCGATCCGCCTGGTCTTGGGCTGTAGACTGTTTCAGCACGGGTGCGCCACGCGCTGATTTGAGTAGATCGGGTGCATTAAGCACCACGACGGGTTCGCCTGTGGCGAGCAGGGCGGCCCCTTCTACATTCCGAACTCGCAGCAGAGGACTGCCCAGGGGTTTGACAGTCAGTTCCTGTTCGGTCAACACATCATCCACCTGCACAGCCAGGCGCTGCTCCGCCACGCTCAGGATAACGACCAGCGGTTTTTTCCCATTTTTGCGTTCGATCTGCGGACGGTTCAACAGCGTGGCCAGAGACACTAAAGGTACTGGCCTGCCGCCGACCTGAAGCGCTGCCTGCCCTCCGATGGTAAAAACCTCGCGTGATTCGACAATCCTTTCGACGGAAATCAGCGGCAGTGCATAACGTTCGGAGTTTACCTGCACCAGCAGACCGCGGCTCATTGTGAGCGACACGGGTACGACCAACTGGATGGTTGCTCCCTTACCTGGAGCGTTCTCTATTTTGATCCGTCCCCGCAGGTTGGCAATGCCCTGGCGCACTACGTCCAACCCCACTCCACGCCCCGCCAGCTCGGTTACCTGTGTCATCGTAGTCATGCCCGGCTGAAAGGCTACCGCGATAATGATGTCATTGGGATTCGTATCGCTCTCGAAGATTGGCCCGCCGTTTTCAGCGCTGGCACGCCGCAGGGCCTCGACATCGAACCCGCGCCCATCATCGCGTATTGCCAGATGGACCTCGCTGCCTTGCTGCCGGACTGCCAGACCTACCTGACCTTCAGCAGGCTTTCCGGCTCCTGTACGCACGTCAGGGGACTCGATCCCGTGTATAACCGCATTCCGCAGTAAGTGCAGCAAGGGGTCCTTCAGCGTCTCCAGAACTTTCTTGTCCAACTCCACTTCACCACCGTCTACCACGAAGGCGGCGAGTTTTCCTGCGCTATGTGCGGCATCACGCACCGCGCGCTGCAATCCCGGCACCAGGGTCTGAATCGGGACCAGGCGCACCCGCCGCACCTCGTCTTGCAGCCGGGTCATACTCATGTTCAGATTTAGCGTATCGCGGCTGATGGTTTGTTCCAAGGCATTGACATCGCGGGCCAACGTCTGCATATACTCATGGTGGCGAGAGAGCAAATCGGCCAGCCGCCGTCCAGCATCACTATCAAGCCGCCGTAGGAGCGTCTGCATCTCGCGCCATATTTTGGGCCAACGTGCCACCCTATCACGCAGAGCGCGAATATCTGTCAGGTGCTGTTCAGCACTGATCTCCGCCATGATGAGTTCGCCAGCCTGGGTCATCAGATCATCAAGCTTGGTGACTGCCACACGAATAGTTTCCTCTACCGGCATCATGGAGGATGGACCGGCGGGGAGGGACGGTTTCGGCAGCGCCACCGCGGGCAGCAGTTTTCCACCTGAGGCCATCGTCATCAGTCGTGTGCTGATCGGGTCAGTATCGACGCTTTCGCCATTGAGGATCAGTTGGATGGCATCCAGGGCATCGTACAACGCATCGCACATATCCGGCGTGAGTTCCAGTTTGGCATCACGCGCCTGCTGCAACACGTTTTCCATGACATGGGCCAGGCTTTCAACGTCCGTCAAACTGACGGCGCGTGCCGCGCCCTTCAAGCTGTGAGCCGTGCGGAAGACTTCTTGTAACAGAGCGTGACGCGTGGCTTCGTCAGGCTGGCGCTCGAGCTGCAGGAGACTTTCGTTGAGCTTCTGCAAATACTCTTGCGCTTCGACCTGGAAGGTCTTGAGCAACTGGCGTTGCAGATCATCGGTTGAGTCGGACATGGGAGGTCTACCCTGACTCCTACAACCTGTAACGCGCCGCCGTTTGTTCCATCTGGCGCGCCATTTCATCCAATTGTCGCGCACTCGCCTCAGTCTGGCGCGTGCTGGCTACGGATTGGGCGGTGGCATGTTGGATCGAAGCCATAGCCAGGGTCAACTGCTCCATCCCATTCGTTTGCTGCTGGGTGCTGGCCGCAATCTGAGCCGCTGACTGGGCGGCTTCTTCAATCGTGGCCGCCAGGTTGCGGATAGCCTCGCCCGCCCGCTCGACCAGCACCACCCCGCTGTCCGCGCCCTTGCTGCCTTCTTCGGTCACCATCACGGCTGTGTTGGTAGCCTGCTGGATCTCGTTGAGAATGTCACGCACCCGCGCCGTCGCCGCACGTGACTGCTCGGCCAACTGCCGGACTTCCATTGCGACCACAGCGAAGCCTTTGCCTTCCTCACCCGCCCGCGCCGCTTCGATGCTCGCATTCAGTGCCAGCATCTTAGACTGGTCTGCGATGTCATTGACCGTGCCGATAATCTCACCGATTTGCTGGGTGCGCTCGGACAGCAACAGGATGTTTTCGGCAATACTCTCTACCCGCTCGCGCAGGAGCTTCATACCTCGAGCCGAGTCAACGACCACCGATTGTCCCGTGCGAGAGACCGCGAGGGATCGCTGCGAGAGATTAGCCACGGCCTGGGCACGATCTGCGGTTTGTTGTACCGTCGTTCGTACTTGCTCCGCTGTGGCCATGGTCTGCGTCACGGCAGCATCCTGTTCGGTGGAACTCGCGTTCTGCTGGGTAGTGGCAGCCAGAATCTCCGCTGCCGCGGCGGCCACGCCGGACGAGACCTGACGGATTTGCCTGGCAGTGTCGCTAAGACCTTCGACCATAGTATTGAGGTTGACCCCCAGCCGGTACAGTTTATCTTCACTATGTCCACGGTGATCATGGGAGAGTTGGAGGCGCGCAGTAAGATTACCGTTCGCCACGCTTTCCACGAAGGTCATGTACTTTGTCACCAGCGTCTCCAAAGCGGTCCGATCATCCATCATGAGCTGCACATTGTCGGCCATAGCATTAAACGCGCGTGCCAGTATTGCGATTTCGTCCTCGCCCGCCAGCGATACCCGTTGGTCCAGGCTACCGCTTGAGATGCGCTCAGTCATATCCGTGATGTGACGCAAACGCCCGCTGACCAGTCGGATGATCCACCAGGCGAGAGCCGCGATCCCCGCCAGTGCCAGGATGAGAACTAGCAGAGTGAGTGCGAGCATACGATCGACGCGCGAGGCCAGAGCGTCTTGGGAATCCGCCAGTGCCTGGGCGCTCTCGCTGCTGATTTCCGCCAGCAGCGGCTCAAGGGCCTGAATCGCGCCGCGATAGGACGCTGTCTGGGTGACCAGCTCCGTGTCAAGGGCAACCAGCGCCTGAAACTTTTGGAGATAGCTATCTGCGGAGTCTTGCCACATGCGGACTTGCGCAGGACGCTCCGCATTAGCAGTGCCAAGCTCCGACTTGAACTGATCGACCAGGGTTGGCAAGTCGGCAAGGGCTTGATCATCGCCGTTCGACAGGTATTCGGCTTCTCGCCCTCGTATCTGGAACCAGGTGGCTGTCACTTGAGAGTCATTGCTGCTTTCAACCGCAACTTCTAACTCACGGGCGGTGCTCAAGAGATCGCCCAACAGCCCTTCGCCGGATTGGCCCCGCTGCTCAAGCAGGACGCTCACGGCCAGAAAGGCCGTTTCGTAGTCGGTGACATGATCATTGGCTGTTTGGGCCTGTCTCGCCATAGCTGCATGATCCGAGGTCACCGCAACGCGACTCAATAACGATTGAAGCGAGTCAACCTGCGCCTGCCAGGTGTCGATAGTTCCGGAAGTGGTCCCGATGAAACCGGCAGACTGGTAACGTTGTAGATAGCCTTCTTCGGCGCTCCGCACCTGGAAGGCAGTTTGGGCGGTCTGAGCAACCAGTTCGCTTATCTGTGCGCCATTATCCAGGTCATGGTGTATGGTAGTGCGCAACATAACCAGGCTGCCGATTCCAAGACCCCCTAGAACGACCATGAACACAGCCGGGATCATATAGCTTGCCGTTAGCTTACGCCCGATGGTCCCCAAAACACCCTGCTGGTTCATATGCTCTCCTCAATACCAGATTATTCGCCGCCCGTAACGAAGCGGGCCATGCAGTCCCTAACCAATCGTCTCATCTACGATCAGTGCAGGATCATTTAGAATAGCATCCGTGTTGAGTATGATCGTGCCGTCGGGCAGCATCCCCTGCAAATACTCTCTCTTGGCCAGGTCGAACAATCCCGATACGGGTGCAAGTTCTCTAACCTTCACCAGGATCGTATCGCCAATGGCGCTGACCCGGAACGCCACTGTCATATTGTCGTTGGCAATAACTACGAGTGCTGGGAGATCGGATGTGGCGGGGGTGGAGATGCCCAGCAAAACCGCCAAATCAATTACTGGAACCACCCGGCCTCGAATGTTCGCTACACCCGCTATAAAGCCGGGGGTGCACGGAACAGGCACAATAGGCATGGTGGCCTGATACGCGGCAGTGAGCGCCCGAAGTGGCAGCCCGTAAGGCTCGTCGCCTAACCTGACCACCAGGGTATCAATACTGGCGAGGACTTCCGGAGTATCCACAGAAGAAAGGGCCGCACGTTCTGCGCGTATCCGCAGCAGGGCCTGTTCATCCTCTGTAAAGCGGTCATAGAATGACATTTCCGCTACTCCTGTTCACTTTCGTCGGACAGCTTGCTGACCCGGTAGGATAACAGTCCTTGAAGCATCTCGACCGTGATATCCTCAGAAAACAGCAGGCGGTGTTGCGGTTCCAGTCCGGCCAGGGACGCCATAGCCTGCCGCCAATGTCTCCTGGCTATTTTCTGCTCCCCACGGAGGGCATAGAGTTCACCCAGACTGTAGTGTGCCAGAGCGAATGATGGATCGCAATAGAGCGCCTGACGCCATGCCCAAAGCGCCTTATCGATATTTTGCGCGCCCAGTTGCACGAGGCCGTGCAGGTAATGGAACTCTGGACGAAATCGGTGAGGAGCGTCCACCTGCATCAAATACGTGAGCGCATCTTCCCATTTCTCGCGGTCCGCGGCCTCCTTGGCCTGTGACCAGACGGCTTCCAGGCTCTGATTCTCACACTCTGCCTCATCCACAGCAATCTTTGCAGGCGGAAGCACGGCGGTCGAACGAGGCTCTAAAGAATATTCCTCGTGTAGGGAAGCGGTGAGAGGCGTGTCTGGCGGTTGCGGTGCGGCAGCGACTTTTTGATAATAAACAATCTTCTGGTAGCCGCGCATGGAAAATTCATGGTATGCCGTCATGGACAGTTCCGAATGACCAACGATCAGTCTCCCCAGGTCGTTCAAGGCCTGGTAGAACCGACTGATGAGATCATTCACAATTGCCGGATCAAAGTAGATCGTCACATTCCGGCACACGATCAGATCAATGTTCATGGTAAAGCTCTCGTACAAGGGATTCCTGCTGTTGGCCAGATTTAACGGCAGAAAAATCACCTTGTCGCAAATGCGCCGATCCAACTGGAATCCTCCGGGCATCGGCTGAAACCAGCGTTTCTGAATATAGTCCGGTGTTTCATTCCGAAACGATGACGCCCGGTACAGACCGCGGCGGGCCCGCTCCAAAAAGACCAGGTTGATATCTGTGCCCAGGACTGTGATGCGCCAGTTCTCAATATCGGGCAACAGCTCGTACAGCAGCATGACGAGTGAGTATGGCTCTTCGCCAGTGGCGCATCCAGCACTCCACAACCGAAGTTGTCTGGAGCCGGTTTTCCGGCGCTCAGCGATAAGCTGCGGGAGAATATGATTGCGCAGGGCATCCATCTGCCCTTCGTCGCGAAAGAAGTAGGTTTCGCCTACCGTGATAGCCTGAATTAAGGTTTGCCAGAGCTGCTCTGTGATCGGGGAGATACTTAGCGCGAGCAAAAGGTCATTCACATCGGCCAGATGCATCGACGCCAATGTGCCATCGACCACCTGCGCGATTTCGTTGAACCGGCCATTGTGAACTTGTAGCCCGGTCTGTGTCTGAATCAGGGCGAATACACGCTGGTATTCAGTTTTGTCCAGGTGTACAGCCGTTGCCCCTTTGTTCCCCATAAATTTCGCTTTGGCCATTGCTTTGTTTGAACCTGTTGCATTCGTTGTGAGTCGTGCGGGTAAACACTCTGGCCAGTAAGCCAAGGTGGATTAGCATATTTGTTGAACCAGCCCTAACCGTTTTGAGTGGAAATGAAGCACGCACTGGTTCATACAGCACGCTCATGAGCATTGATGGGCATCAGAATAAGGGGCGCCAACCATATGGTTAACTACGGCCTGCAACACGTTGAGAATATAATCCAATGGACAGCTTCGTACAGGCGGCCTCATTCAAATGTCGTGATCTGTGTTGCTGTGTTTTTGGCCAGTGCATGGCGTGGCGCAACCTACCCACGATCTGCCCAGAATCCGCTGAGACCCTGTGCTTATTTTACAGTTAATCATAGCTGATTAACATACCCTGAAAATAGTTTTCATAAATTATTTAGGTATATCAGAAGATTCATTTGGTAAAATGAAGAGAAGCCGCTCTACCATATAATATTCGCCCCGTAAACGCTTTTCCCGGCCCAGGTGGCTTGTGAGCGCCCTTGCAGGTTGTGGGCGCTGGCAGGGTGAAGGGGTATGCCTGACGGAGATATCTAATGATAGACGGATCAAAAAAAGATAATGCAGGCCATCCCACACCACACAACACACGTCCGACTATCGGTTTTTTGGTGCACTCGATTTCCGACTCTCACGGTTCCGCATTATGGGCCGGGATCATGGACGCAACAAAGGCCTATGACGCCAACCTGATCTGCTTTCAGGGCAACCATTTAGAAAGCTCCGAGGGTTTTCTGGCGCAGGGAAATATCATCTACCGATTGGCAGGCGCGGAAAATGTAGAGGGCATGGTGTTCAGCAGCGCTACTTTAGGGTTGCGTGTCAATCTGGACAGGATGCAGCACTTCGCTGATACATATCGCCCTTTGCCGAGAGTGAGTTTAGGATTGCCCCTAAAAGGCATACCGAGTCTTACGGTAGAGAATTATCAGGGTATGCGCGAGGTAATCACCCATCTCATTGAAGTGCACGGCTTTCGCCGGATCGCTTTTATCAGCGGTCCTCAAGGACATCCAGAGTCAAAGACGCGGTATCAGGCCTACGTTGATGTATTAACGGAATATGATATTTTTCTTGATCCTACGCTTGTTAGCCCCCCTACGGAATGGAATGAAATATCAGGGCGAAAAGCAGTTGGTTTTTTGCTCGACGAACGTGGCTTACAGCCAGGCCTCGGGTTTCAGGCGATAGTCGCCAGCAATGATGAGACGGCATTGGGAGCCCTGGCCGAATTGCAAGCCCGGGGACTGCATGTGCCCGGAGATGTCGCAGTGACAGGTTTTGATGGCTTCGTGAAGGGGGCTTATACCACTCCTTCTCTTACTTCTGTTCGGCAGCCTGTTTATGAACAAGCTTATCTGGCGGTTGAGATGATCCTTGCCCAACTTCGAGGCGAGGATGTCCCTCATCAGAAGAACTTGCCGACGGAACTACTGATACGCCAATCATGCGGCTGTCCCGATCCCTTAGTCACTCAAGCGGCGGTGGGCAC
>CAYRWY010000006.1:42960-48645 GCA_964427955.1 uncultured Anaerolineaceae bacterium | reverse complement strand
CGCGGTGGTGATCGCACTGGTCTCGCTCGCGACGCTGCTGTGGACGATTGCGAATAAGACCGTCGGGTTGACCGCCGTCCAATACGCGGTGGAGCCAGAGACGCTGACGATCAACGGCCAGGCGACCGGGCGGCCCCTGGATCAGCTTTCCAAGGCGGAACTAGGGGAGGTGCTGGCCGGGAACGTGCGCTCGACCCGGCTGCGCCTGTTTGTGTTGCAAAAGGTCGTCAAAGCCAACGAGGCAGCTTATTCCAACCTGAGCCAGCAGCCCGTCAGCCAGGTTTTGAAGAGCAAGGATTATCCCGAGGCCCTGGGCGACACCCTGTTCAACCAGCTTGACGCCGTGCAGGCCGCCGATCTGCTGACCCGCAATTTGAGCGACGGCGCTCTCCAGGACTTGATCTATACCGAGGTGTTGGCCCCCGAAGTGGTGCAGGGGTGGTCCCTGTGGGAATCGTTGGTCAAGCGCGACGACATCGACACCGTGTTGCAGACCAAATATCCTAAGGCCCATCTTGAGTGGAAAACGTGGATCAACTGGAAATTCATCACCAGCCCGCTGGACCCGCGCAAGCCCGACACCACGGGGCTGCGTCCCGCTATTTATGGCTCGTTGATCATCATCCTCTTCACGATTGCGGTGGCCTTCCCGATCGGTGTGGGCGCGGCGATTTACCTGGAAGAATACGCTGCTGATAACGCCCTGAACCGGATCATCCAGACCAACATCAACAATCTGGCCGGCGTTCCGTCGATCATTTATGGGATGCTGGGATTGGCGATTTTCGTCCGCACGCTGGAGTCGCTGACCAGCGGGAACCTCTTTGGGACGGATACCGCCAACGGGCGTACCATCGTCTCCGCGTCGTTCACGTTGGCGCTGTTGGTGCTGCCGTTGATCATCATCAATGCGCAGGAAGCGATCCGCGCGGTGCCTGCCTCGCTGCGCCAGGCCAGCTACGGGTTAGGCGCGACCAAATGGCAGACGATCTGGCATCACGTGCTGCCCTATTCGATGCCCGGCATCCTCACGGGGACTATTCTCGCGATCTCGCGCGCGCTCGGCGAAACCGCCCCGCTGATCCTGGTGGGCGGCGCGACCTATCTGACCCAGGACCCCAAAGGCCCCTTCTCGATTTTCACGGCGATTCCGCTGTTGATCTACCGCTGGACCACCCTGCCCCAGGCCGAGTTCCGCAATGTCGCGGCGGCGGCCATCGTGGTCCTGATGATCGTGCTGCTGGCCTTGAATTCATTCGCCGTGGTTTTGCGCAACCGTTTTAGCAGGAGATTATCATGACCGCCGTTCAAATCGAGAGCCAATACGCGCTCGAAATTCAGAATCTCAACATCTACTACGGCAGTTTTCTGGCCGTGCGTAATGTCAGCCTGAAGATCGAAAGCCGCAAGATCACCGCCCTGATCGGACCGTCGGGCTGCGGCAAGAGCACGCTGCTGCGCGCCCTGAACCGGATGAATGAACTGGTGCCCAGCTCGCACATGGAAGGCGCCGTGCTGTTTCACGGGCAAAACCTGTACGATCCCGCGATTGATCCGGTTGAGGTCCGCCGCCGGGTGGGGATGGTCTTCCAGAAGCCCAACCCGTTCCCGAAGTCGATCTTCGATAACGTCGCGTATGGCCCGCGCATCCTGGGGCTGCGGGATCGGGTGAAGTTGACCGAAATCGTCGAGCGCAGTCTCCGGCAGGCGGCCTTGTGGGACGAGGTCAAGGACGATCTGAAGAAATCCGGGCTGGCCCTGTCAGGCGGACAGCAGCAGCGGTTATGCATTGCGCGCGCGCTGGCCGTCGAACCGGAGATCATCTTGATGGACGAACCCTGCTCCGCGCTGGACCCAATCGCCACGCTGCGGATCGAGGACTTGATGCGCGAACTCAAACAAAACTATACTATCGTTATCGTCACGCACAACATGCAGCAGGCCGCTCGTGTTTCCGATTACACGGCGTTCATGCTCTCCGACCAGACTCGGGCCGGTGAAATGATCGAGTATGGCGAAACGGACCGGATCTTCACCCATCCCACCGACTCGCGTACGGAAGACTATATCACCGGACGGTTTGGCTGAACCGAAATGGAAGCGAAAATGGTCGACACATCCTCTAAATCGCGTAGTGCCCTGGATCACGAACTCACCCTGCTCCGCGACGACGTGCTGAAGCTCAGTTTCGTGGTGGACAAGGCCATCGAGCTGTCCGTGCAGGCGCTCAAGGAACAGAACGTGGACCTGGCGCGCCAGGTCATTCGGGACGACGTCAATATCAACACCGCCCGCTACAACATCGAGAAGAAATGCTACCTGCTGTTGGCCACCCAGCAGCCCACCGCGCGCGATATGCGTTCGATTGTCACCGCGATCCACATCGTGGTCGAGCTGGAGCGCATCGGCGATCATGCCGAAGGTGTCGCCAAGCTGGCGGTGGAACTGGCCAAAGAACCGATGTTGAAGCCGCTGATCGACATTCCACGCATGGCCGAGATCAGCCGGGAAATGCTGAGCGCCAGCCTGACGGCCTATATCAACTGGGACGCCGCGCAGGCTCAGCGCATTCTCGATCGCGATGACGAAGTGGATCAGCTCAACGACCAGGTATATCGCGAGCTTCTGACGTTCATGATCCAGGATACGCACAACATCAGCCGTGCCACCTATTTGCTGTGGGTGTCTCACAACCTGGAACGGTCCGCCGACCGGATCACGAATATCTGTGAGCGCGTGATTTTCATGGTGACCGGCGAAGTGGTCGAAGTGAGCGATCCAGGGAGCTAGCCTCGGGCGGCGTTCGACACTGGCAAAGTTGTTTGAAAACAGGCAAAATTGCCGCCAGTGTTCAAACGTCAAACCTCTGGAGGGGCTATGCTCAAAGGCTTCATCTTTGACCTGGACGGTGTGATCACCGACACCGCGGAATACCATTATCGCGCCTGGAAACGACTGGCCGACGAAGAAGGCATCCCCTTCACCCGTGAGGACAACGAGCAACTGCGCGGGGTTTCGCGCCGTGAGAGTTTGCGCCGCTTGCTGAAGGGGCGGGTGATCGATGAAGCGACCGCTACCGCCTGGATGGATCGCAAGAACGGCTACTATACGGCCTTCCTGTCCACCATGACCCCCCAAGACCTGCTGCCCGGCGCGCGGGAATTTCTCGAAGCCTCCCGCGTGGCCGGGGTCAAGGTGGGGTTGGCGTCGGCCAGCCGCAACGCCCGCCCCGTGCTCGACAGTCTCCAGATTACCCCTCTCTTTGATGTCTTAGGCGATGGTTATTCCGTGGTGAATACGAAACCCGCGGTGGACCTGTTCGTGTGGGTCGCTGGCGGGTTCGGCGTGCCTGCCGCCGAATGCGTGGTGTTTGAAGATGCCGAAGCGGGGGTCGACGCGGCCCTGGCGGCAGGGATGCAGTGTGTGGGCATAGGTCCGGTCGAGCGGGTGGGAAAAGCCCATCTGGTCTGCCAGGGACTGCACGCTGTCACGGTCGAGCAGGTGTTGGCGTTGTCGAAAGCGTGATCGCTGGAAAGGAAGCACGATATGTCTCTCGAAGTGGGTGCCAGTGTGACCCGTACCAAAACCTTCACGCCGGAGGATGTGGCCGGGTTCGCGCAGGTGAGCGGGGATCATAACCCGGTCCACCTGGACGATGCCTATGCCGCCACGACACGCTTTGGACGGCGCATCGTCCACGGGATGCTCACCGCCAGCCTGATCTCGGCGGCGCTGGCCAACGATCTGCCCGGCGCGGGCACGATCTATCTCAGCCAGTCTCTCCAGTTCAAAGCACCGGTCTTCGTCGGCGATACCATTACCGCCACGGTCACCGTGACGAAGTATCGCGAGGATAAGCGGATCGCGACGCTGGAGACTACCTGCACCAACCAGCAGGGCGCCGTCGTGCTGACCGGCGAGGCAGTCGTCCTCGCGCCGGAGTGATTTGACACGCCAGAGCAACGTCCACGAAAGTTGAGTGTTCAGCTTGTAGCAAAGATTGGTTTAAAGGAGCGACATTCATGTCTGACTTAAATGGCCGTATTGCGATTGTGACGGGCAGCGGGCAGGGGATCGGCAAGCGGATCGCGCTGGAACTCGCCCAGCGGGGGGCCAAAATCGTGACGAACGACATCACCGGCTGCTGTGCCGACGACACCCTGGCCGAAATCCGCGCGTTGGGCGGCGATGGCCTGGCGATCACGGCGGACGTCAGTGATGGCGAGCAGGTCGAGAACATGGTCAAAACCGTGCTGGATACCTTTGGTCAGGTGGACATCCTGGTCAACAACGCCGGGACGACGCGCGATAACCTGATCGTGCGGATGCCCGAAGAGGAGTGGGACTTCATCCAGCGGGTCAATCTCAAGAGCGCCTGGTTGTGCTCCAAAGCCGTCACCCGCGCCATGATGCGCAAGAAGTACGGGCGTATCGTGAATATGTCCAGCGCCAGCGGCCTGATGGGCCAGATGGGCCAGACCAACTACAGCGCCAGCAAGGCAGGCATGATTGGCCTGACCAAAGCTCTGGCGCGCGAAGTCGCGTCACGCGGGATCACAGTCAATGCGGTCGCCCCCGGTTTCATCAAAACGGCGCTGACCGAAAAGATGCCTCCCGAAATTCTGGAAGAGCTGTCCAAGTACATCCCGATGGGGCATTCGGGCACGGTGGACGACGTGGCCTACGCGGTGGCCTTCCTGGTATCCTCCGAAGCGGGCTACATCACCGGGCAGGTGCTTTCGGTCGATGGTGGACTGGTGATGAGTTAACCGTCCATTTCTAAGGGGATCGTGATATAATAACCACGCCAATGTTGCTCGATGACTTGGCGTGGTTTGTTCAACGCAGTTTGAAGGAAAAAGAGCAGATGATGGTGACCCCTCGACATCCCAACGATACCGTGACCATCGCGCCCGGCGTGCTGTTGACGATTGTGCGCCTCGCGACGGTCGAAGTACCGGGTGTGATTCGCATGGGCAGCACGCCAGGGGGCGTGGACCGGCTGCTGCGTCGTGTGCCTTCTGCCAACGGCGTTCAGATCTCCATTGAGGACGGGATCGTCACCGCCCACCTGTACGTCGTGGCCGACGCGGCGACCAATATGCGCGAGATGAGCGTACAAATACAAAAGTCCGTCGCACGGTCCATTCGCGACCTCTTGGGAATGAAGGTCGAATCGGTCAATGTCCACATTGAAGATGTGGAGTTTTTAACGGCAAGCCCTGACCAGGCCTAGCGCACCAAAGGCTAACCGTGTTTATCACTGATTACCGCCGCCAGGCACGCAGCCTGGCCCTACAGGCACTTTACGAATTAGATTGTACCGATCACCCGGTGGGTGAGGTCTTGCGGCAGCGCCTGGAGTCGGATACTTACCGGGACGAGACTCGCGCGCTGACGACCCGGTTGGTGCAGGGGGTGCTCAAACACCGGAGCGGGCTGGATACGCTGATCCACCGTTATGCGCCGGAGTGGCCGCTCGACCAGATTGCCATCGTAGACCGGAACATCCTGCGCATCGCGATCTACGAGCTGGCGGTGGACGATACGATCCCGATCAAGGTGGCGATCAACGAAGCGATCGAGCTGGCCAAGACTTACGGCACCGAAAGCACGCCGCGTTTCGTGAACGGTGTTTTGGGGACGCTCTCCGCTCGTGAAGCCGATCTTCGTTCGACCTTTAAT
>CAYRWY010000006.1:30070-42860 GCA_964427955.1 uncultured Anaerolineaceae bacterium | reverse complement strand
CGGGTTTCAACCATGTTGCTGATCATGGCTCAGGCTAGGCTGGGCCGTGATAGCTTTTCCTCGCCGGCTGCGTAGATAGACGATACGCCGTGTTACCGTCCGCGTTGGCGAGTAGAAGTCAAGCAAGGAGTTTATTAGATGGGTAAGACTCGTGTTTTGATTATGGGAGCCGCTGGTCGTGACTTCCACAACTTCAATATGGTCTACCGTGACAACGAGGCCTATGAAGTGGTGGCCTTTACGGCGACACAAATTCCCGACATCGGAGGGCGCATCTACCCGCCCGAACTGGCTGGGAAGCTGTATCCCAAAGGTATCCCGATTCACGACGAAACGGAACTCGATCAACTAGTCTCCGATTTGAAAGTCGACGAAGTAGTATTTGCTTATTCGGACGTGGCGCACGACTACGTGATGCACAAGGCGAGCCAGGTGATGGCCGCCGGTGCAGACTACCGGCTGATCGGTCTGAGACACCCCATGCTGAAAAGCCCCATGCCGGTCGTGGGCGTGGACGCGGTGCGCACCGGCCGTGTCAAAAGCCAGACCACTCGCGCCGTCAGCCTGGCCCTGTGCGACCTGGGCTACAACGTCGCCGTCGTGCGGCATCCGATGCACTACGGCGATCTGGCCAAGCAGGCCGTCCAGCGGTTCGCGAGTTACGAAGACCTGGACCGGCACGACGTCACCATCGAGGAGCGTGAGGAATACGAGCCGCACCTGGATAACGGCGTGGTCGTGTTCGCCGGGGTGGACTACGAGCGCATCCTGCGCGCCGCCGAAAAAGAGGCCGACATTGTGCTGTGGGATGGCGGGAACAACGATACGCCGTTCTTCGCGCCCGATCTCTACTTCGTGATCGCCGATCCGCTGCGTCCCGGCCACGAGCAGGCGTACTTCCCTGGCGAGACGAATTTCCGCATGGCCGACGTGATCGTGATCAACAAGATCGACTCCGCCACGCCGGAAGGCTTGCAGCAAATTCGCCGGAGCATCCAGCAGTTGAATCCTAAAGCCCGCGTGATCGATGCGGCGTCGCCGACCTTCGTGGACGACGGCGAGGCGATCCGGGGTAAGAAAGTGCTCGTGATCGAAGACGGCCCGACCCTTACACACGGTGGCATGTCCTATGGGGCGGGCGTCGTGGCGGCGCAGAAGCTGGGCGCTGCCGAACTGGTCGATCCGCGCCCGTATGCAGTGCGCAGCATCGTCGCTACCTTCAAAAAATATCCCACCACCGGCACCCTGCTGCCCGCGATGGGCTACGGCGACAAGCAGCGCGCCGACCTGGAAGAGACGATCCGCAATACGCCCTGTGATCTGGTCGTCGTCGCCACGCCGATCGATCTCAGCCGTATCATCAAGATCGAGCAGCCGGTTCGCCGGGTGCGCTACGAGCTTCAGGAGTTGGGTTACCCGACCGTGGCTGGCATCCTCAAGGAAAAATTCGGCTCCAAGAAGTAAAGACACGCTTCGGGGGCAGGTCCGTCACTGCCCCCGGTAGGGCTTTCTCCTTCTGTTCGTTCTAGACCTGGGCGGTCCGTCATGACGCTGGCCACAAGGTCTGCTCAAGCCTCTCGCCGCCGCGCGTGGCGACGTCTCGTGATCATCGCGGTGCTGGCTATGGTGATCACGGTGATTGTCGTTCCGGCGGGCCTGGGATTCGCCACGACGTACGGCTTACTCTATGCGTCGTGCCAGGAAGTCTCGGCCACGCCGGGCGACTTTGGCCTATCCTGGGAAGACCTCACCCTGACGGCGCGGGCGGGGGGACACTTTCGCGCGTTCTACATGCGCGGTACGAATCGCGCCGCGATCATCATCCCGCCGACCACCAATCAGGGTCGCGGAAATCGCTTGGCGCTGGCGCAGTTGTTGGCCCAACATGGTTACGCGGTGATTACCTTCGAGTCGCGGCGCTGCGCGGGCATGGGACCGCTGAGCCTGGGCTATAAGGAAACCGACGAAGTGGGCGATGCATTGACCTACCTCCAAACCCGCTCCGATGTCGATCCGGACCGGATCGGGATCACGGGGTTCTCGTCGGCAGGAGCCACGGCAGTCATGGCGGCGGCCCGGTTCCCGGCGCTGCGGGCGGTGATCGCCGAAGGAGGCTACGGCGACTTTGCCGAAGGCGCTGTGGGGATGGGTTCGCGAGATGATACTTGGCTCGAAACCCTCTATAAACAGTCACTTCGTCTCAGTTACCACTTGATTACCGGGATAGATATTGATAAGCTGAGTCCATTGGACGTCATTGGCCAGATTGCGCCGCGTCCCATCCTGCTCATTTACGGCAGCCGCGAGCGCAGTTTGGAAGGGGCACGGCAGCAGCTTGCCGCCGCAGGAGACAACGCCCAATTGTGGATGGTTGAGGGGGCACGACACGGGACTTACCGGGTCGATGCGCCCGCCGAGTATGAAAACAGGGTCATTGATTTTTTTGATCGCGCGTTACTTTGAAAAGGTATGATCGCATGATCAGCACCGGGGATCAAGATAAAGAGACCATTCTGGCGGTTGACGATACGCCAGCGAACTTACACCTTCTGGGCGGAATTTTGCTCTCCCGTGGTTACAACGTTCAAGTGGCCGAAGATGGCGAGTCGGCGTTTAAATTGGCCCGCTCGATGCCATTCGATTTGATCTTGCTTGACATCCAACTGCCGGATATTGACGGTTTTGAAGTCTGTCGGCAGCTCAAAGCCGACCCGCAAACGCGTGAAATTCCGGTCATATTCATCAGCGCCTATGCCGATATGTCCAACGTGCTGCGGGGTTTTGACCTGGGCGGCGTGGATTACATCACCAAGCCGTTCCAGGTGAAGGAAGTGCTGGCACGGGTGGCCAACCATCTCACCCTGGTCCGCCAGCGCAAGCAGATCAAAGCGTTGTGGGAGCAGGATCGCCAGCGTTACGAAGTGTTGGACCAGATGAAGAATCGCTTCATCCAGATGGCGACACACGATCTGCGCAACCCTCTGAACGTCATCCTGGGCTATGCGGTGCTGCTGGAAGGCGTCGAAGTGTCCGCCCGCGACGCGGAATTCGTGCGTCAGGCCGCGCACGAGCTTCAGCGCAGCACCGAAAAAATGCGCACGCTGGTCACGGATATGCTGGACCTGGCGCGGATGGAGGTGCGGGCGCAGTTGGCGATGCTGCCCATCTCCCTGTCTACGTTTCTAGAGCAGAGTCTGGTCGGGTTTCAAACGCTGGCCGATCAGAAGCAGATCGCATTGACCTACACCGCCCCGGCGGAAGACATTACCGTCCTGGCCGATGTCAGCCGGATCGAGCGGGTGATCGACAATCTGCTGTCCAATGCGATCAAATACACCCCGGCGGGTGGCCGCGTGACAGTCACCGCGCATCTCGATCACGATCAGGCCGTGATCGAGGTCTGCGATACCGGGCTGGGGATTCCTGAAGAAGAAATGCCCCGGCTGTTCGAAGCCTTTTTCCGGTCCACGTCGCCTGAACATCAGAAGATCGAAGGCACCGGGCTGGGGCTTTCCATTGTCAAGTCGATTGTCGAGCAGCATGGGGGCCAGGTTTCGGCCACCAGCGAACTGGGGCAGGGCAGCACGTTCCGTTTTACGCTGCCGCTTTCCCCGGCTGCTCGGTGAGAATATTGTTATGGTGTGGTAGAAAGGTAAATCTCTTGAGACCGACTATTCTTGTTCACGGTGGAGCCTGGAAAATTCCCGAAGAAACGCACCCCGAACACATCGAGGGGACGCGTGTCGCTGCTCAGACCGGCTGGGATATCCTCCGCCAGGGGGGATCGGCGCTGGATGCGGTCGAAAAGGCCGTCATGGTCATGGAAGACGATCCGACGTTCGATGCCGGGATCGGGAGCGTGCTCAATCGTGAGGGAGATATCGAACTCGACGCGATCATCATGGATGGTCGCACCCTGGCGCTGGGATCGGTGGCCGCCGTGCGCGGGATCATGAATCCCATCCGGTTGGCGCGTCTGATCTCGGAAGACACCGAACACGCGCTGTTGGTGGGCGAAGGCGCCCGCCGCTTCGCCGAACGTAAAGGGATGCGGCTGTGTGCCGCGGCTGAGCTGACCGTCCCGCGCGAGGTGGATCGCTTCCGCAAGCTCCAGCAGATGCCCGAATATCACCTGGAAACTGATTTTACGACCGATCCCAAAGGCACCGTGGGCGCGGTCGCCATCGACGCCGAGGGCAACGTCGCGGCGGCGACCTCGACTGGGGGCACGGCCTTCAAGCTGCCGGGCCGGGTGGGCGATTCGCCGCTGGTGGGGTCAGGGGCCTATGCCGACAACCTGACCGGCGCGGCCTCCGCTACCGGGCACGGCGAAAAGATTATGCGCGTCGTGCTCTGCAAGACTGCGACGGATGCCATTGCGCATGGGATGACCGCCCAGCAAGCCGCCGATTTCGCCATCCAGACCATGCAGGAGCGCGTTAACGGCTATGGGGGTATCATTCTGGTAGATTTCCGTGGGCAGATTGCCTTTGCCTATAACACGCCCCACATGACGGCGGCCTGGTCCGACGAGCACGGCCAGATCCAGGCGCGCATCAAAGCGTGAGAGATTGAGAGCTATGAGGCGGCGGATCGCGCTACTTGTTTTGTTGATAGCAGTTACCCTGCTGCTGTCAGGCTGCCGGTCGTGGTGGGACAGTCCCCCGACGGTTACGCCCATCTACATCACGGCGACGCCGGAACAGCCCGTGCTCCCGATCATCGCGACCGAAACTCCGGCAGCGACGTCAGTGCTGGCCGCCACGCCGAATGTGCCGCTGCCCACTCAGAATACCGCGCGCACCTCCACGCCGACGCCTCTGCCGCCGATCACGCTCACCCCATCGTTTACGCCGACCATGACCGATACGCCGGCCACGCCGGGCGCGCTGGGCTACGTGCCGGTGGGTGGCGCGGGCGGCGCAGCCGTTGGCGCGGGGGGAACGGGCTGCGCGAATGCCCCGCAGGGGACGTTTGGCACGATCTACCAGAGCGATCCGAACTTCCAGGCGGCGTTGGGCTGCCCGCTGATGAGCGCCCAGGTGGCGGTGAGCAGCGCCTACCAGCCTTTCCAGAACGGCATGATGATCTGGGTATCTTCACTGGGCGCGCAGCCGCAGCCTGCCATCTACGCGCTGTACAACAACGGCACCTACCAGCGTTATAACGATACCTTCACGGAGGGAGTCGATCCAGCCAGCAGCGGCGCGCAGGCTCCGGCGGGGATGCTGGAACCGGTGCGCGGCTTTGGCAAAGTCTGGCGCGATAACCCGACGGTCCGCGATACGTTGGGGTGGGCGATCACCGGCGAGAGCGGTGGAACGGGGCAAATCCTGGCGTTCGAGCGCGGCGAGATGCTCAGCATTTCCCAGGCGGGCCAGACCTACCTCCTGATCACCGGCGCGCCGGGGACCTGGACCTCGCGTTAAAGCCCATCATGTGCGGCTGGCTTTCGTCCAGAGCGCGAGAGCCAGCCGTCAACCGACCACCTTGAACCGGTCCGGCAGCTTGATCCCCGCGCGTTCGTAGATCACCGCTGAACGGGCTTCGGCCTCGGCCAGGATCGCGGCCTCATCGACCACGACTATCTGACCTTCGCGCATCAGCCACCGCCCATCGACCATCACGCTTTCGACGTTGCGCGCCTGCATGGCGCTGATCAGATTCGCCACCGGATCGTAGACGGGCAGCATGTTGGCCGTGCGGGGATTGATCACCACCAGGTCGGCTTTTTTGCCGACTTCGAGCGAGCCGATCTCGCGGTCCCAGCCGAGGGCGCGCGCGCCGTGCCGGGTCGCCATCGCCAGCACCGTTTCGGCGGGCATGGTCGTCGGATCGAGCCGGTATCCCTTGTGGATCAGCGACGCCAGCCACATATCGTCGATCAGCGTGCTGCGGTTGTTGCAGGGCGGGCTGTCGGTGCCCAGCCCGACGCAGATCCCCCGATCCAGCATGTCGGGAATCCGGGCGAACCCCAGCAGGCGCATCGCCGCCGCCGGGCAGTGCGCCACTTTGACGTCGTGCGCCGCGAACAGGTCGATCTCCGCTTCGGTCAGCCAGACCGAGTGCGCCGCCAGCAGGTTCGGTCCCAACACGCCCAGCCGGTCCAGGTGGGTGACGGTCGTCGCGCCCCGCGTTTGGTGGGCGAATTCCACTTCTTCGCGGATTTCCGCGACGTGCATCTGAATGCCTACGCCGTACTGATCCGCCAGCGCCTTGGTGCGGGTGATCAGGTCGTCCGAGTTGTTGAAGAGGGTCCGCAGACCAAACCAGGCACGGCGGCGTCCGTCGGCGGCGCCGTGCCACCGTTCGAAGTTGGCGATCTGGGCTTCTAATGCCTGGTCGGTGGTTTCCTGCCAGCGCGCCGGGAGTCCTTCCCCGACATCCAGCGTGGAGCGGCAGAGCGTGGCGCGCAGTCCTAACTCGGTCACGGCGCGTCCCATGCCGTTGACGTGCTGCCCTCCGGCTTCCGAAAAGCAGGTCACGCCGCTCCGAATCTGTTCCAGGCCGAACAGGAGCGTGCTGAGATGGCTGTCGTCTTCGGTCAGCGTGCTTTCGTAGGGCCAGATCCGCTCGCGCAGCCACACCAGCAGCGCTACGTCGTCGCCCAGGCCCCGCCCCATCTGCTGCGAGGTGTGGACGTGAATATTCACCAGGCCGGGCAGTATCCAGCGCCCGCGTAAATCGATCTGCTCCACGTCGCGCCCGACCTGTGCCAGCAGATCGCGGCTGGGGCCAATGGCCTTGATCCGGTCGTCCTCAAGCAGCATCGCGCCGTGGTTGAACTGGCGGCGCTCGTCGTCCATCGTGATGATGCCCACATTGAACAGCAGGGTTTGGGTCATAGTCTTGATGTCCTACAGCTCAAGATCACGGGGCGGGTTGCCGTCGCGATCCCAGCCCATCGCCTCATAAAAGTCGTGGACCATCTCGTCCAGCGCGACCGTTTGCCCGGCGGCTGGACCCGTATCCAGCGGGATTTTCAGAAAGGTGGCGGGCAGCGTATCATCGCGCGCCGTCATCCCGTACGACAGGTTGATCAGCCGCTCGGCGCTGACAATCCGGGTGCCAATTTCGAAAAGCTGCGCCGGGGTGAGGTCCCAGCCGGTGAGCGCGGCGGCCAGTTGGGCTTCAGGTTCCAGGCTGAAATCGCCGACGACCGACAGCACAGGTACTTTGCAGATGCCCAGCGCGTCCAGCACCGCCGAGACCAGGTAGGCGTACTTGACCATCACCCCTTTGCCCTGCGGCGAAAGGGGATCAACGGCTTTTTCCGTGCCCAACACCTGCCGGGCCTGCTCCGGCGTCCAGAAAAATTCGAGCGACGGGTAGACGCTCGCATAGTCGGCTCCCCGGTTGGAGATGGCCATCGCCAGGGCGGTACCCTGAGCGCCGCGGGGATCGTAGCCCGGCAGATCCAGCCCTTTGCTGTGATAGGCGTACTTGTCCGCCCCGCGCCCGATCAATTCCGCCGCGCGCCGCACGCCTTCCGCGAGAATCTGGCCAAGTCCTTCGCGCCGGGCAATCTGGCGGATCAGGATCTCCGCGGTTTCGAGATCGCCCCAATGAATGGACAGGCCGCCGGTATCTTCTTCGGTCAGGATGCCGCGCTCGAACAGCTCCATCGCAAAGGCGAGCACGCCCGCCGTCGAGATGACGTCGAGGCTCAGTTCGTTGGTCAAGTTGTAGAGGTACAACACACCTTCGAGATCGTCCGCCCCGATGCGCGGGCCGAATGCCATCAGCGGCTCGATGTCAGGACGGCTGCCTACCAGCCGCGCATAGCGCCCGTGATCGATCCGGATCTCGGCGCGGCAGTGCACTGGGCAGCGGTGGCAGGTGCGGTGTTTGGTGACGTAGGGCATGAACCCGGTCCCGTTCATGCGCTCGACGGGTTCGTACTGCGCCGTCTGAAAATTGCGGATGCCGAGCAGTCCCCGGTCGTTGGTCCAGGTGAGATAGGCCGCGTTGCCGGTGGTGGAATACAGCTCGTACCGTTCGGACTGCCGGATGTTGAGCGCGTACTGGCGCACCTGGTCGGCGACGGCGTGGTTACGCCCGTTGTGGCCCGGCTCCTGGCGCGCGACGGCAATGGCCTTCAGGTGCTTCGATCCCATCACGGCGCCCATTCCTGTTCGTCCCGCCGCGTGATCGTCGCTCGTAATGACCGACGCGAACCGGGCGAGATTCTCGCCTCCCGGCCCGATCGACATCACCCAGGCGTCATGGGCGCTGCTCAGGGCACGGTTTACCGCCCCGGTTTCCTGCCCCCACAGGAGCCTGGCGTCGAAAATCTCGACCCCATCGGAGGTAATGTAGAGGTAGACCGGTCGCTCGGCGCGGCCTACGATGCGGACCGCCTGGTAACCGGCAGCGCGCAGGGCCGCTCCCAGGTGACCGCCAAAATTGGACGATCCCAGCAGGTTGGTCTGCGGCGAACGAGCCGCCAGTTGGAGCCGCGACGAGGAGGGCACATCCAGGCCGGTGACCAGGCCGCAGCTCAGGATCAGCACATTTTCAGGAGCAAAAGGATCGACTTCAGGCCCTACCAGTTGGCGCATTTGCCAGGCATTCAATCCGCGCCCGCCCAGATAGCGCCGGGCGACGGCTTCGTCCAGGGGATCGACTGCGACGGCGCCAGTGCTGAGATCGATGGTCATCAAGGTTCCAAGTAGGTTCATAGGCCGTATTGCGCGCCTTCGTTGAATAGAAATGAAGCTACTATAAAGCTACCATGCTTCTGGCTCCAAGACATCAGACAAAATGAACCAACCCTTGATGATGAATCGCAGTCTAGCGAGCGGCCCGTTCGATGATGCGGTTCAGGACTGCCAGCATATCGTCGGGCAGCGGGTCGGGCTGGTGCTTGGCCAGCAGTTGGCGCGCGTGGAGCGCGGCCCGCTGTCTGAGGGAAGTCGCACCGGCGGCTTTCCACCCGTCGATATTTTGGCGGTCGAAGAGCCTGGAGTACCAGTCCTGGCGAAAATGGGTCGTCGTGTGCGCATCGGCCAGGTACTGCCCCTCGGCTTTGATCTCGTCGATCAGATCGAGCGCCAGCGTCTCGTCGTTGACTTCGACCGGCTGCGTGAAACGCTTGATCCACCCGATAATCTCGTCGCAGATCACCAGTTGGGTAAGCGACGCGCTCATGCCGGACGCCAGGTAGCCGACGTCGTGGATCAGGTGCGCGCCGCTGAGCGTTTCGACCATGAGCGTCAGGGCGGCTTCGGCGGCGGCCTGTTCGTCGGGGAGCTTGGAATCGCTGCCGCCGCCCAGGCCGAACATGGGCAGGCCGTAATGATGCGCCATCTCCATGAACATGACGCGGTTCTCCGGCGCGGCGTAGGAACCGACCAGGGTGCGCATGTCCACGGTATCGTTGGTGCCGCCGCTGACGATGATCGGCGTTCCTTCGCGCTTGAGCTGCGCGAGCACCACCCCCACCATTTCGCCCGCGTTGGCCAGGGCAATCGCGCCCGCCGTCGTGACCGGGCCATTCAGCCCGCGCAGGACGACCGGCACATAGGTGAAGGGCAGTCCTTTGCCCGACAGGAACAGCAGCTTTTGCAGCGAGTCCTGGTTGTGGCGCAGCGGCCCGGTCACGTTGATATAGCAGGCCGTGATCGGTTTCTGGCGCAGCGCCTCGGCACCGCCCGCGACCACTTCGGCCATCTCGATGACATCCACGGTCGTGGCGAAATCGGTGGTGACGAACAGGCTGGGCTTGGTGCTTTGGGCCAGCATCTCGCGCATCTGGTAGCGCCCCAGCAGGTTCTGATCGACATCGGTGGCCAGGCAGAACGACATGACGAAATCGATGTTGGGTAGCGCGTCACTCAGGCGGATGCCGTCGCTGCCGTCCTGCAGCAGGGCCGGGCGCATCTCGCCGCTGTTGAGATCGATGACGTGGGGGCAGTCCGATCCGGGGCCATAAAACACGTTATAGCCTTCCAGCGGCATCACCCCGTTGCCGTGCCGGTCGTAGAGCGTGATGCTCTTGGGGGCCAGCTTCAAGGCCCATTCGACCCGTTCTGCGGGGAGATGGACGCGGCCTTCGGCGTCGGGCGTGACTCCGATCTGGCGGAGCAGGCTCAGCGCCTCATCATCAAACAGGTGCACCCCGGTCCGTTCCAGGATTTCGAGGCTGGCGTGATGTATCCGGCGAAGCTGATCGTCGGTGAGTTTACGAAATAGGGGGAACTGGCCGGTGGCAAGCGTCATGTCTGGAAACCTCTCTGATCCAAAGCGGCAGCACAAAGAGCTTATTGTATCCCATATCCTGATCCCTGGGCGTTTTTGTCTGAATAGGTTTAGTGAGATAGTATAAGAACATCTGTTCTTTGTCACGCGGTGTGCTGAAGTTGGAGGAGTGTCATGGAACGTCCGGATATTTTTGAGTTATTGGCCGCTTCTGGTCCATATGCTGAAGACGAGCAGGCGCTGCTCTACCGTCCTTTGATCGGCTCCTGGGACGTGGACGTCACCTGGTACCAGCCCGGCGGTGAGCAAAAGAAGGGGACTGGCGAATGGCACTTCACCTGGATTCTGGGCGGGCGGGGCGTCCAGGATGTCTTGTTTGGCACGGGTGCGCCCGCTCACCAGTTTGGCACGACCTTACGCTGCTACGATGCGGCGCTGGGGGTTTGGCACGTCGCCTGGATGCAGCCCGCCGGGGGCGAATTCGTCCATTTGCAGGGCCGCAAACTAGGGGATCGGATCGTTCAGGAAGGGGTCGGGACCGATCCGCGCCGCCGCGAGCGGTGGAGCTTCACCGCGATCACCGCCGAGTCGTTTTTATGGCTCGGCGAAGTGTCGTTCGACGACGGCGCGACGTGGTCTCTGGAACAGGACATGCGTGGACGGCGCCGGACTGAGTCGTGAATCCATCCTAAAGAGAAGCCCTGGAATTCCCAGGGCTTCACCGTCAGGCCAGGTGCTCGATCAGGTGCCGCAGCGTCGCCACCGCGCTGTCATACTCCGCCAGCGACAGGTGTTCGTCGGGCGTGTGATCGAGATTGCTGTCGCCCGGCCCGTAAGCGATGATCGGGCAGGTCCAGCGCGTCCCCACCACGTTCATATCGCTGGTTCCGCTTTTCAAGACGAAGCCCGCCGGATGGCCCTGCGCGCGGATGGCGGCCAACATGCCCCGGACCAACACGTTGTTTTTGTCGCCCTGGTAGGCATATTCGGCGTTGTGGGCGTGGAGCGTGCCGTCCGGCTCGGCCAGCGCCGCTACCGCTGCCTGCACGGCGTCGGGCGTGGTCTGCGGCGGGAGGCGGAACGCCACCGTCATATCCAGCGTGTCGTAGAAGTGATCGGAGCGGGTGTTGATGGCGCGCAGGCTGGGTGTGATCTGGTCGAAGATGCGTCCGCTCCCGTTATTTTGCTGCGCCACCCAGGCCAGGATCGCCTGCCAGAAGCTCGCTCCCAACGCGCCGACGGTCGGTTCCGGGCGGGCGGAATGCGCGACCGGGCGCGTCAGCGTGTAGTCCAGCAGCAGACGGCCCTTGTAGCCCAGCGTGATCCGGTCGGCCCCGCTCGGCTCGCCAATCACGCACAGGTCCGGCGCGAGGCGATCCCGGATGTGGTAGGCTCCCCGGCTGGTGGCGGTTTCTTCTTCGACGGCTCCCACCACGATCACCTGCCAGCCCGGCGGCAGCGTAGCCTGGGCCGCCGCGTCGGCAAACGCGCCCAGCGGTCCTTTGGCGTCCACGCTGCCCCGGCCAAACAGCACGCCCTCTTCCACCCGCACCGGGATTTCGCCCGGCACCGTGTCGATGTGGCCCAGCAGCAGCAGGGTGTGGGCGGCGGCGGCGGGACCGCGGCTCCCGACCGCGTTGCCTACCGCGTCGATCTCCGCCGCGAAGCTGTGATCCCGCATCCAATCCACCAGGTATTCCACCGCTGGCGCTTCGTGTTCGGACGGGCTGTAACGCCGGACCAGTTCGATAATCAGCGATTCCATGCGGCGCTCTCCTGGCCAAGCTGCTGGATGATGGTCTGTGTGGTGCGGTCGGTTTGGCCGCTGTGCGGCGTGGCGTAGGTGATCCGCCGCACGGTCGCGGCCTGCTCCCCATAGCCCAGGAAGTCGAGCAGCAGCGCCGCGCTCAAGATCGCCGCGCGCGGGTCGGCGATTCCCTGGCCCGCAATGTCCGGCGCACTGCCGTGCACCGGCTCGAACAGGGCCGGACGTCCCGCGCCCAGGTTGGCCGACGGCGCGATCCCCAGCCCACCGGTCAGTCCTGCCGCGATGTCGCTCAGGATGTCGCCGAACAGGTTGGTGGTCACGATCACGTCGAAGCGCGCCGGGTTCTGCACCAGCCACATCGCGGCGGCATCGACCAGCAGCTCATCGACGGCCAGGTCGGGATACAGCGCCGTGACTTCTAATCCCACCCTGCGGAACAGGCCGCAGGTTTCTTTGAGCACATTCGCTTTGTGCACCAGGGTGAGCTTGCCCCGGCGTGCCCGCGCCTGCTCGCACGCCGTGCGGACGATGCGCTCGCTGGCCTGCGCGGTGATCACGCGCTCGGTGATGGCCGTCGCGCCGCCGTCTTCCACCCGCTCGCGCCCGCTGTACAGCCCTTCGGTGTTTTCGCGCACGATCAGCAGATCGATGCCGTCCTGGCGGGCCGGGCGCAAGTTGGCGAACAGGTCGAAATGGCGGCGCAGCGCCAGCACCGGACTTTTGTAGCCTTCTACTTTGGTCATCGGCGAGCTGGTCGCGCCAAACAGGATCGCGTCACCGGCTGCGCACCGCGCCAGCGTGTCGGGCGGCAGGGCGTTCCCG
>CAYRWY010000006.1:0-29970 GCA_964427955.1 uncultured Anaerolineaceae bacterium | reverse complement strand
TGTACGAGGGTGTGCAGGGCCGGGCAGACCACCGGCAGCACGCCTTGATTGATGCAGTTGCGAAAGTAGATGCGGCCAAACGACGCCGCCACGACGATCCGCACCCCGGCGAATTTGAGCGTGGTGACGGCCTGCTCGCGGCTGCTGCCGCAGCCCCAGTTCCGCCCGGCGACGATCACATCACCGGGCTGGACGCTGGTCGCAAAGGCCGGATCGAGGTCTTCCAGGGCGTGCGCGGCGATGTCCTCCGGGGCTGTCAGCGTGTAGGTGTAGCGGCCCGGAAAAATCACGTCGGTGTTGACGTCGTCGCCGTAGACCCAACAGCGGTGTTCGGTGATCATGACAGAAACTCCTTCGGATCGGCGATGGCGCCGCGAATGGCGCTGGCGGCGACGACGGCGGGACTGGCCAGGTAGATCGGCGCTTCGGGCGTGCCCATACGCCCCTTGAAATTGCGGTTGGCGGAGCTGATGGTCGCCTCGTTGGGCGCGGGGATGCCCATGTGATTGCCCATGCACGGGCCGCAGCCCGGCGTGCCGAGCGCCGCGCCCGCTTCGAGCAGCGTCTCGATGATGCCCGCGCGGGTGGCTTCGAGCAGGACTTGGGAGCTGGCCGGGATGACCACCAG
Source organism: uncultured Anaerolineaceae bacterium (assembly GCA_964427955.1). Taxonomy (GTDB): domain Bacteria; phylum Chloroflexota; class Anaerolineae; order Aggregatilineales; family Aggregatilineaceae; genus JACRBK01. The sequence goes on along the minus strand of CAYRWY010000006.1, from coordinate 29,342 downwards.
GCGGCAGCGCACCTTGTGCCCGCGCAGCACGTCCGCCGCGGCTTGCAGGTCTTCCAACCGGCCATTGGTGCAGGTGCCCAAGAACGCCTGCTGGATCGGCTGTCCGGCGATCTGCGACAGCGGCACTACGTTGTCAGGCCGGTCGGGCAGGGCGACCTGCGGCTCCAGGCCGCTGACGTCGATGTGATGTTCGGCGGCATACTCCGCGTCGGCATCAGGATACAGCGGCGTGTAGTCGCGCTGCTGGCGCGGGGCCAGGTAATCGAAGATGGCCTGATCGGGCGGCAGGTAGGCGTTTTTCGCGCCACATTCCGCCATCATATTCGGGATCACGGCGCGCGAGTCCAGCGTGAGGCTGCCGAGCGTGTCGCCCGCGAATTCTAGCGCGGTATACAGCCCGCCGTCCGCGCCCAACAGGCTCAGGATGTGCAGGCTCAGGTCTTTGCTGGTCGTGCCGGGCCGCAGCGCGCCGCTCAGCACGATCCGGATCGTTTCCGGCACGCGCATCCACAGTTCGCCGGTCGCCCACAGCGCCGCCATTTCGGTCCGCCCCACGCCTGCCCCGAACGCGCCCAGCCAGCCGTAATGGGTGCTGTGGCTGTCCGCGCCCAGGATCGTCTCGCCGGGCAGCGCCAGCCCTTCTTCGCTGAGCACCTGATGGCAAATGCCGCGCCCGACCTCGAACAGGTGCCCGATCCCCTGCTGCTGCACCCATTCGCGGATCTCGGCGTGATTCTGGGCGTGGCGTGTGGTCGGCGCCGGGACGGCGTGATCGAAGGTGATCGCGACGCGCTCCGGGCGCACCATCCGGGCGGCGCCGATGGTCTCGAAGATTTGGCGGATCGCCGCCGAATTGTCGTGGCTGAAGACCTGGTCGGGCGCGACGTCCAGGATGTCCCCGGCGCGGGCGTCGGACACGTGCGCCGCGCGCGCCAGGGCTTTTTCTGCGAAGGTTCTGCCGCTCATAGCTGCGCCCCCGCTGCGACCATCAGAAGGTGATCGATCTCGTCGATCCTCAGCGGTTGAGTGTCGGCCCGGCGCTTCACGTCCTGGGTGACGGCGCGCAGCGTGCGCTCGTCCAGGTTCAGGCCCAGCACCAGCGCCCGCTCGCGCAGCGCGTTCCAGCCGGTCAGCCGGTGGCCGATGGCGACTTCGCGGTTCAGGCCGAAGTCCTGCGGCTGCAAAATCTCGTAAGTCGAGGGATCGGCCAGCACCGCTTTGGTGTGGATGCCCGCCTTGTGGATGAAGGCGCTGGCCCCGGTGATGTAATTGCTGAACGGAATCTCGATCCGGCAGATGTCCGCGACGCGCCGGTCGATGGTCGGCAGCAGCGGCAGGTTGTACTTCGCCACGTAGGTCCGGTTCAGGGTGTAGAGCCGCGCGATCAGCCCGCCCAGCGGGGTGATCCCGTTGCGCTCGCCGATGCCCAGCACGGTGGTGTCGATGTGCGTCGCCCCGGCTTCGAGCGCGGCGCAGGCGTTGGCGATAGCGCACCCGCTGTCGTTGTGGCCGTGGAATTCGACGTCCAGGCCGGTCAGGCGCACCAGTTGGTGGACCATCGCGTAGACCTGCTGCGGCATGGCGACGCCGACCGTGTCCGCCACGCCCAGCCGGTTGACCAGCTTCAGATCGGCGATGGACAGGTAGACGCGCAGCAGATCGGACTCCCGGCTGCGGAAGGTGTCTTCGGTGCTGAAGCGCAGGATGATGTCCGGGGCCTGGGCACGGATGAAGCTGAGCACGTCCGCCGCCAGGTCGATGATCTCGCTGATATTTTTGCCGTGGCTGTGCTGCATGAGCTGCGGCGACGTCCCGATCACGATGTCCAGCCCGTCTACGCCGGTTTCCAGCGCGCGCCGGGCGTCGTCTTTGTGGCAGCGGATGTGCGTGAGCACCTGGGCGCGCAGGCCCGACGCGACCACCGCGCGAATGTCGGCGGCGCTTTGCGGCGAGGCGCAGGGCGAGGTCATTTCGATCATTTCGACGCCGAATTCGTCCAGCAGCCCGGCGATCTCGATTTTCTGCGCGGTGGAAAAGGTGGCGGTGCTGAACTGCTCCCCTTCGCGCAGCGTGCTTTCGATGATGTGATAGTTATTCAGTGGCATGGTTGAGGACCTCCACGACAGCTTCGATGGCCTGCCATAAATCTGCTTCCGAGATGACCAGCGGCGGCAGCAGCCGCAGCACGGTGGGACCGGCGGGCAGCGCCAATACGCCGCGCGCCTGCAATTCGGCCAGGATGGGAGCCACTTTGCTCCGCAGTTCGATGCCGATCAGAAAACCCCGGCCCCGCACGTCGCGCACGGCGTCGCCGGTCAGGTTTTGCCGGAGGTGTTCCAGGACCTGCGACCCCAACCGCCCGGCACGCGGGATCAGGTCGCTGTGTTCCAGCACGTCGAGCACGGCCAGCCCGGCGGCGCAGGCGAGCGGATTGCCACCGAACGTGCTGCCATGCGAGGCGGGCGACAGCGGGCCGACGGTTTCGCTCAGCAACACGGCGCCCATCGGGAGACCCCCGGCGATGCTCTTGGCGAGACAGACCAGGTCAGGCCGGATGCCGTCCTGTTCGTAGCCGAAGAACGTCCCGGTGCGCCCGAAGCCGGTCTGCACGGCGTCGATGATCAGCAGCGATCCATTCGCCCGGCACAAGTCTGCCGCCGCCTGCAAATAGCCTTCCTGCGCGGGATACACGCCGCCTTCGCCCTGGACCGGCTCCAGAATCACGGCGCCGATGGTGTCGTTCAGGGCTTCGGCCAGTCGTTCCGGGTTGTTATAAGGAATGTGGGTGACTTGGGGGAGCAGCGGTTCAAACGGAGCGCGGTAGGTTTTGTTCCAGGTGGTGCTGAGCGCGCCCATCGTGCGGCCATGAAAGCCGCGCATCGCCGCGACGATGCCGGGGCGGCCCGTTCTCAGCCGGGCGATTTTGAGCGCGCCCTCGACCGCTTCGGTGCCGCTGTTGCACAGGAACACGCGCGGCATGTCGGCCACCCGGCACAGTTCGGCCTGGTAGCGCGCCCGCACGGGGTTATGGAACAGCTCCGGGCAGGTGATCAACTCCGCCGCCTGCCGTTGGATGGCGTTCAGGATGGCCGGGTGGCTGTGGCCGAGATTGGCGACGCCTACGCCGCTCACCAGGTCGATGTACGATTTGCCGTGCGCATCTTCCAGGCGGGCCCCTGCGCCGCACACGATCTGCACGTCGCGTTTGACGTAGGCGCCGCTGCTATGTTGGTCTTCTAACTCAAGCATGGCGCACCTCGTTCAGAATGTGCGTGCCGCCACCGGCCAGCGCGAAATCGATCGGGCTTTCGAGGCGGGCGTCGGCCAGGATGATATGCGCGGCCTGGGCTTGCTGCGCCGCCAGCAGCTTCTTTTTCATGCGGCCCTGGGCCAGAGGCTCGTAGCTGCCCAGTTCGTACAGGTTGAAGCAGCCCACGAGCGAGTCGGGGTTGTTGACGTCGCGCAGCAGGCCCGGCACGTTGCTCAAAATCATGAACGTGTCCGCCTGCAATTCCTGGGCGATGGTCGCCGCGACCAGGTCGCCATCGACGTTCAGCGCCTCGAACTCCTCACCCAGCGCGATGGGGGCCACGACCGGCACCAGCCCGGCGTCGAGCGCGGCGTGAAGGGCGCGGTGCTCGATCCCGGTGATCGTGCCCGAATAGTCGTCGCGGATCACGACGTTGCGCCCGTTCTGGATGGCACGGATCGCCGTTTTCCGCCGCGCCTGGATGACGCCCGGCTCCGGCAGCCCCAGCGCCGCGACGCCGCAGGTATCCAACTGGGCGACGATCTGCCGGTTCACCAGCGCGACCGCTTCCCGGTAGATTTCGATCATGCGCGCGTCGGTGTAGCGGCTGGTATGCCCGCCGGGACTGACGATGGTTTTGACCTGGTATCCGGCCTGTTCGGCCAGCGCGTTCGTCGCGGCGCTCGCGCCGTGCACCAGCACCCACCGTTCGCCGCACTGCACGCGCAGCGCCAGGTTACGCAGGGTCGCGGCGTGGTCGATGCCCGCCCCGCCGCCAACTTTCAAGACGTGGTTCATGGATAAATCCCTCCAAAGGTAAGCGCGGTCGTTTCTTCGAAGCCACACATCAGGTTCATGCACTGCACGGCTGATCCCGCCGCCCCTTTGCCGAGGTTGTCCAGCGCGCACAGCAGGACCGCGCGCCCCGTGCCGGGATCGTATTCCCAGCCGACGTCGGCGTAGTTCGTCCCGGCCAGCAGGCGCGGCTCCGGGTGGCGGTGCAGGCCGGTTTTGTCGTGCACGATGCGCACGAACGGCTGGCCCTGCCACGCGGCGCGGTAGCAGCCCCACAGGTCACGCTCACTCAGCCCGGTGGGCAGCGTCAGGTGGACGGCGGCGGCGATGCCGCGCACCAGCTCGACACTGGTCACGGCCATGCGCACGTCGAACGCGCCGTAGCCCGCCACGATCTGGCGCACTTCGGTCTCGTGGCGGTGGCCGGTCAGTTGGTAGGGGCGCACGACGCCGCTGCGGACGGGGTGATGGCTGCTGGGGCTGGGGGAGTTGCCCGCCTCGCTGCTGCCGACTTTGAGGTCCACGAACAGCGGTTGATCGGGTTTCACCAGCCCGCCCGCCACCAGCGCCCACAGCGCCAGGGTGGTCGCCGTCGCGTTGCAGCCGACGCCGCTGGCGTACTGGGCCTGGCGCAGCTCGTCCCGGTACAGTTCCGGCAGCCCATACACGAAGCGGGACAGCCAGCCCGGCGCGGCGTGGTCGTGCCCGTAGGCGGCGGCGTACTGGGCGGCATCCCGCAGGCGAAAGTCGGCGCTGAGGTCGATGATCCGGGGAGCCAGGGCGGCATAGCGTTCGATGGCTTTCTGCGCTTCGCCGTGCGGCATCGCCAGAAAGAGCACGTCGCACGCTTCCAGCGTCTCGCGCGAGGTGAAATGAAGCGTGGTCTGCCCGCGCAGGTGCGGATGCACCTGGTGGACGAACTTGCCGATATTGCTCTCGGAAGTTGCCTGCCGGATCGTCACGCCAGGGTGACCGAGCAGCAGCCGCAGCACGTCGCCGCCCGCGTAGCCCGACGCGCCGACAATCGACACCGCCCGCCGTTCCTCGCTCATACCGGCACCTCCGCCGTCTGGAGCACGAACCGGGCGATGCGTTCCGGGATGTTGACGCCGGTGGTGGTGATGCTGTTGCGAAATTCCATCGTGTGGTTGACTTCGCACACCAGCAGGCCGCGCTGGGCGTCTTCGAGCAGGTCAATTGCCAGCACGCCGCCCTGTCCCGCCGTGATCGCCTGCGCTGTGCGGCGGCAGAGATCGTCGATGTCGGGCGTCACGGGGCAGTTGGTCGCCTGTCCGCCGCGCGCCGTGTTGGTGATCCAGTGCTCCGAATTGCGGTAGATGGCGCAGATGGTTTCGTCGCCGACGACGAAAGCGCGGATGTCACGCTCAGGCTTGGCGATGTATTCCTGCACGTAGAAAATCTGGTGGTTCACGCCGCCCAACACGTCTTTGTGCTCGATAATCGCTTCGGCGGCGTCGCGGTCGTTGACGCGGGCCAGCAGCCGTCCCCACGAGCCGACGACGGGTTTCAGCACCGCCGGGTAGCCGACGTGCTCGATGGCTTCCAGCGCCGCTTCGGGACTCAGCGCCACTTCGGTGATCGGCTGCGGGATCTGCGCCTGCGCCAGGGTGAGCGTCGTCCGCACTTTATCGGCGCAAATGCTGCCGGTGCGATAGGTGTTCACCGTGCGGATGCCCGCCGCTTCGAACAATTGGACCGCCATCAGCCCCGCGCTGGTGCTGACGCTGCGTTCCAGGATGACGTCCAGGTCTGGGGCGTAATCCCCGATGCGCGCTGCGATCTCGCGCTCGTCGAGGCGCTCAGGCTCCACGCCCAACGCCTCGAACGCGGCAAACAGAAGCTTTTCTTCGATGCGAACGCGGCTGCACAGGATGCCGACCTTCATTCTCCCCAATCCTCCATTTCCATCGGGGCCAGGTCTACGGCCAGCGGGTCCAGGCTGACGACTTCCAACTCGGTGCCGCAGTCGGGACACGCCAGGATTTCTCCGTGCATCACGTCTTCCTGGATGGTCAGCGGGGCACCACATTCGGGACATTCAAGGGCGGGCATGGTTTTTTCTCCTCTAGACTCGGTGAACGAAAATAAAAAGCGCCTTACCCGGCGATTTCCAGGTAAGGCGCTTCGCTGCTCGCAGCATCAAGCACACTACCGGCGCAATCGCCGACAGGGTGGGTTCTGCTTCTTGGACTTCTTGACGATGCTGAGCTGTTGGTTGAACATGACTTGCTTTCCTTGAACAGGCCGCAGGACAATAAAAAAGCCACTCAGACGAGTGGCTTTGGTTAGTTGAGTTGCTGTTGACCGGCGCAGGCAGCACTAAACCACTCGTCTCAGGAGACGATGGGCTTCTTGCATTCCTTCTTGCTGGTCAGAGCGAACATGATAATCCTGCAACCTGTGGTGTTGATTGAACTACAGTCAGAGAATACTGCTGTTTTTTCGATCCGTCAACCAGCAGTTTTTGTATAAAAAACACAAGGTTATCTGGTCTTTCACGTCTCGGTCGGAAGCACGGCGTCGGGTAGTTCGTCTTCCAGGTGGCGGATGCGGGGAAAGCCGTACGCCGCCCCCGCCGCGGCTGCCGACAGCACGCCCAGGATCGTGATCATCAGCCCGATCCCGCGCCCCGGCCCGACGTCGAAAAGTTGGCCCAGGCTGCTCGCCAACACCCCGCCGGGCTTCATGAGCGGCTCGAAGACCTGGTCCGCCAGTGGCCCGGCCAGCAGCAGCGCCAGCGGTCGCACGGAGGCGGTGATCGCGCTCTGCGTGGCGAAGATGCGCCCCTGCATCTCCCGCGCGATTTTCGTCTGCCACAGCACTTGATTGGAGCTTTGTACGACGGGCAGCATGGCATAATACCCGAAGCCGCCCAGGGTGATCAGCGCCAGCGAAGGGCGCAGCCCGGCCAGCGCAATCGACAGCCCGGACAGCATCCCCGGAATCAGGATGCCGTGCAGGCGGCGGTGGGGTCCGCCCCACAGCCCGATCACGGCGATCCCGACCAGCATTCCCACGGCCATGATCGACATCGCTTCTCCGGCGGTGTCGGCGGAGGTCATCTCGAACAGCAGCGGCATCGCCAGGGTGTAGATCATGTCGATGCAGAAGTTGAAAATCACGAAGTACGCCAGCAGGCCGACCAGCCCGCGGCGCTGCCGGATGTACTGCCAGCCGAGCTTGAAATCCTGGATGAACGAGGCGGGCGTTGGTCTCGCTTCTGACGGCGGCTTATGCGAGGGGATGGGGATGGCGATCAGGATCGACATGGCGAACAAAAACGTGGCGAAGTCGATGCACAGGATGCCTTTCAACCCGACGCCGGACAGGACGTACAGGCTGCCCGCCAGGATCGGGCCCAGCAGTTCCGCCATCGCTTCGGCCAACTGGGAGAGGGCGCTGGCCCGTCCCAGGTGGTGGGGCGGCACGATCATCGGGACCATCGCCTTGTAGGCGGGCCATTGAAAGGTCCCGAAAGCGACTCCGACGCCGGTCACCACGTACACGTGCCAGACTTCCAGGTGATCGCCCAGGGTGAGCAGCAGCACCGCCAGCGACGTCAGCGCCGCGCCGGTGTCACCCACGATGATCACCCGCTTGCGGTTCCAACGGTCGGCAGCGACGCCCGCCAGCGGCATGACCAGCAGCCCGCACAGGGTATACACCAGCAGATTCAGGCTGAACAGGCTGACCGAACCGGTTTGCCGGTAAATCCAGACGCCCAGCCCGAAGCTGGTCAGCGCCGATCCGACCGTCGAAAAAACCTCACCGATCCAGATGATCAGATATTTCCGCATAATGGGGTCAGCCCAGCGCGATTCCTTCCGGCGTGCGCGCGATTTTGGCCTGACACCGGGCGCAGCCCAGCGCCTCCCGGCTGCTGGTCCACGCCACCGCGCCGCACGACGGGCAGCGCAGCACGTCGGTCAGGGTGCGGGAGGCCACCGGCGTGGATTGGCCGGGTCGGCGCGCCCACACCCGGTCGAAATTCTTCCACCAGGGGATGATCTCGATCTGCTCGAAGCCTGCCGCCGCCAGCAGTCCGGCGAATTTTTCGGCGGAGACGATCTTGTTCACCCGCCCGGACGCCTCCGTCCCTCGCGTGGTGAGCAGTATCCCGCCGGGGCGCAGCACCCGCGCCAGTTCGGCCAGCGGCGTCTCCATGTTGGGCATCAGTTCCAGGGCTTCCATGCAGCTTACCACGTCGAAGCTGTGATCGGGGAAGGGCAGTTCCAGCGCCGAATGCCGCAGCAGGTCCACCCGATCCGCGTACGGGGCGAGCTTGGCCGCCGCATATACCAGCATCTTGCGCGAGAGGTCCAGCGCGACGATCCGGCCTTTGAAATCCGGCTCGCTCAGCAGTGCGAGCGGGAGCCGCCCGGTGCCGGTCGCCACGTCGAGCAGGAAGACGTCTTCGGCCAGCATCTGGATCAAGGGCCGCGCCAGCACGTCCGCGTCGTTGACCTGGCTGTCGTGCTTGCCCTGGTCGTACTGCGCCGCCCAGCGGTCGTACAGCCAGCCCTGGACGCGCGGTCCCAGGTGCGCCGCCTCGTAGAAATAAATCTCTCGGTCCAGGAGGAACAGGAGGATCGCCACGACCACGATGCCTATAAGCCAGGGGAGCATGGGGCAGTCTCCTTGAGTGGAACTGAGGTATAATGCCGGATATTATACTCTCAAGGCGGGGCACATGGGCAAACTGGGCGCGCACCTGTTGGCGATTGACATTGGCAATACGAACATCGTGTTCGGCGTGCACGATGGGCAGTCGTGGGCCTATCACTGGCGGGTGCAGACCGTCCGCGAGCGAATGCCGGACGAATACGCCGTCATGTTCCGCCACTTTCTCGACGACGCCGGGCTGGAGCTGAAGCAGTTCGAGCATACGGTGTTGAGCAGTGTCGTGCCCCCGCTCACGGCGGGCTTGAGCCACATGGTCGCCCAGGCGACGGGGTTTGCCCCGGTTGTGGTCAGCGCCCAGGTGAACACCGGCATCCGTATCAACGTCGATCACCCTGAAAGCGTCGGCAGCGACCGTATCGCGGATGCCGTCGCCGCTTACGAGCGTTTCCACTCGAACTGCATCGTGGTGGACTTCGGGACCGCGACCGCGTTCACCGTCGTCCGGGTGCCGGGCGAAATGATCGGGGCGGTCATTGCGGCGGGGCTGCATACCGTGGCCGATGCGCTGGTCCGGCGCACGGCGCAGCTTCCCCAGGTCGAGCTGGTCCCGCCGCCGTCGGCGATTGGGCGCAATACCATCCATGCCATGCAGTCCGGCCTGGTCCTCGGCCATATCGCGATGGTCGAGGGCCTCATCGACCGCATCCGCGCGGAGTTGGGCGGCGCGCAGGTGGTCGCCACGGGCGGTCTATCCACCGTGCTGGCTCCGCTCACCGATCATTTTGACGCGATTGATCCCTGGTTGACTCTGGACGGGCTGCGCCTGATCGCCGAGCGCAACCCGCGCGCCTAGCTTCGCTGGTGGAGCAGTTCCGCCACCCAGCGCACCACGGCTTCCCCGATCTTGGACTTGCTCGCCAGTTCCAACGGGCGCGGATCGCCTTCCGCGTCGATCAGCGTGACGCGGTTGGTATCGACCTCAAAGCCTGCGTCGGCGGCGGAAATGTCATTCGCCACGATCAAATCCAGCCCCTTGCGCTTGAGCTTGGCCTGAGCGTTCGTTAGCATATCTTCGCTTTCGGCGGCAAAGCCCACCGTGACGCGCGGAAAACCGGTGGCGGTCCGGTGCTTCTTCACGGCCACCAGGATGTCCGGCGTGCGTGTCAGCTTCACGGTCGGGACGTCGTCCTCTTTGTCGGACTTCTTGATCTTCTGGGTGGCGATCACCTCCGGGCGAAAGTCGGCCACGGCAGCGGCCATGATCAGCGCGTCCGCCGCTTTGCAGCGTTCGAGCACCGCCTGGAGCATCTCTTCCGCCCGGTTGACCGGAATCAGCGTGGCGCCGACGGGGACCGGCAGCGACGGGGCGGTGCTGATCAGCGTGACTTCCGCGCCCGCGTCGAGCGCCGCCTGGGCCAGCGCGTAGCCCTGTTTCCCGCTGGATCGGTTGGTCAGGCTGCGCACCGGGTCCAGGGGTTCGCGCGTACCGCCCGCCGTGACGACCACTTTGCGCCCGGCCAGTCCGCCGCTGCGCCCCAGCACGCGCCGGGTGTGCCCGATCAGCGTCCCCGTGTCCGGCAGGCGGCCTTTGCCTACCAGCCCCGAAGCGAACCGTCCCTCGTCCGGCTCGATGACGATCACCCCCCGCTCGCGCAGCGTCTTCAGGTTGGCCTGCGTGGCGGGGTTGGCATACATGCCGCCGTCCATCGCGGGCGCGACCACGATCGGGCAGCGCGCCGCCAGCGCCGTCACGGCGAGCAGGTCATCGGCCAGCCCATGCGCGATCTTGGCGATGGTGTTGGCCGTGATGGGCGCGATCACCAGCAGATCGGCCCCTTCGCCCAGCCCGACGTGCGCGATGTGCGTCGGCAGGCTGCCGCTGTCCGTCTGCCACATGGTGGTATAAACCGCCCGGCCCGTCACGGATTGGAAGGTGAGCGGCGTGACGAATTTCTGCGCGGAGTCGGTCATGATGACGTCCACTTTGGCCCCGGCCTGCGTCAGCTTACTGGCCAGGTCGGCGGCTTTGTAGGCGGCGATGCTGCCGGTAACGCCGAGCAAAATGTGCTTGTTTTCCAGAATCGAGATGGTTTCTGTTCCCATGCGCGAACGTCCTCCCCTAACAAAAACAGGTCTCCGGCATGGGAGACCTGTGAGTGACTAATTTCCGGCCATGTCGGTTAGCCAAGCTTCTGCCGGAACGCCTGCGTCAGCGCGGGCAGCAGTTCGAACAGATCGCCCACCAGCCCGTAGCGTGCCAGCTTGAAGATCGGCGCTTCGGCGTCTTTGTTGATGGCGACGATCACTTTGGCCGTGCGCATCCCGGCTTGATGCTGGATCGCGCCCGAAATGCCTGCCGCGATGTATAGGTCCGGGGAAACGACCTTGCCGGTCTGCCCGACCTGATGCTCGTAAGCGATCCAGCCCGCATCCACGGCGGGACGGCTGGCGCCCACCGCGGCCCCCAGCACGTCGGCCAATTCCTGCACAGGCCTGAAGCCTTCCGGCCCGCCCACGCCGCGCCCACCCGATACCACGATGTTCGCATCGGTGAGGCTGATCTTGTCCGACACTTCCTGCACACTCTCGATCTTGGTGGCGATGTCGCCTTCGGCCAGCACCGGCGTGGCAGCGGTAACCGTTCCCGTCCGGCTGGCGTCGGGGTCGAGCGCCTTGAAGGCGCGCGGGCGCAGGGTCGCAAACTGTGGGCCAGCGCCGACAATCGCTTCGAGGCTCAGCGCCTTGCCGCCCAGCACCGGGTGCACACCCTGGAGCTGGCCATTGACGAGCGCCAGTTCGGTGACGTCGTTGAGCAGCCCGGCATCGAGATCCGCCGCGGCCCCCGCCAGCAGTTCTCGCCCGCCGATGGTCGCTCCCGCCAGGATGATGGCTGGGTTAGCGTCCTTGACCAGTTTCGCGAGCAGCGCGGCATAGGGCGCGAAGCGATAGTGGGCCAGCGAGGCATCGTCGGCCTTGATCGCGGCGTCGGCGCCGAATTCAAACGCCTGTTTGACCACACCGTCGATCTGCTGGCCAAAGACCAGCGCCGTGACCGTCCCGCCGCCGGACAACTGGCGCGCCAGGCCCAACGCTTCCCACGCGGCAGGCAGAGCAGTTCCGCCGTGTTGTTCGATCCAGACGAAAATGTTCGCGCTCATAGCACCTTCTCCGCCAGCAGTTTCTCGACCAGCTTGGCCGCTTTTTCTTGCGCGGTCGCGCCGTCGATGATCTCCACCGTTCCTTCGCGCCGGGGCAGTTCCCGGTAGCCGGTGACCTGGGCCTTACTCTGCACGGCGGCGAGTCCCAGATCGGCCAGGCTCCACACCGGGATTTCGGCCTTGGCGGCTTTGCGGATGCCGATGAAGGTGGGATACTTCGGCTCGTTGATGCCCTTGAGCACGCTGACGACGGCGGGCAGGCGGCTGCTGGCGACTTCGGTGCCCTGCTCGACCTGCCGCTGCACGCGGATGGTCTTGGCGTTGAAGTCCAGCGCCTCGATCTTGGAGACGAACCCCAACAGGTTCCAGTTGAGCTTGCGCGCCGTCTGGAAGATGTGGGCGTCCGACGCGATGTCGGGCAGTTCCCGGCCAAACAGCACCAGGTCTACGTCGCCCAGTTTTTGGACGGCGGCGGCGACGGCTTTGGCATAGACCAGGCTGTCGTGATTCTCTAGACCTTGGTCCCACAGCCGGATCGCCTGATCGCACCCGATGGCCAGGCCGTGCTTCAGCGCCTCGTTGTGCTGCTCGCCTCCGACCGTCATGATCGTGACTTTTACTTTGTGCGCTTCTTTGATCAGAATCGCTTCGGTGATGGCGTATTCATCCCAGGGATTGATCACCAGCTTGTCCCCGGCGCGAATACCCCCGCTGGGATCGACCGTCACCACGGCTTCGGTGTCCGGCACGCTTTTGGTCAGTACGACAATGTGCAAAGTCTATCCTCCTCGTCAGAATTCTATTTGTGGGGCGGCGGGTGAGCCGCCCATTGGGTGTCGTGTTAAAGCTCGCGCTGCCAGTCCTCGGCATCGTAGGCTACCGGCTCGCAGCGAATTGGCTTGTCCTTGCGGAAGCCCAGGGCGTAATCGGCCTGGATCAACTGCTGGATTTCGCTTGAGCCTTCGTAGATCACCGCGCCCTTGGCATTGCGCAGGTAGCGCTCGACGTCGTATTCGTCGCTGAACCCATATGCGCCGTAAAGCTGGACGGCTTCCAGCGCGGCTTTGACGCTCATGTCGGTAGCATACCACTTGGCGACGGCGGTCTCGCGGGTGTTGCGCTTGCCCTGGTTCTTGAGATTGGCCGCTTTGTAGACGAGCAGTTGGGCCGCATCATACCACTGCTGCATGTAGGCGATCTTCTGCTTGATCAACTGGTGCTGCGCGATGGGCACGCCGAAGGTATGGCGCTCTTTGGCATACTTCACGCTGTCTTCCAGGCAGGCGCGGATGCAGCCCGTGGCCCCGGCGGCGACGGTGAAGCGCCCGTTGTCCAGGCAGCTCATGGCGATGTAGAAACCTTCGCCTTCTTCGCCCAGGCGGTTCTCGACCGGGACCTCGACATCCTGCATGGCGATCCAGCCGGTCGATCCGGCCCGCACGCCCAACTTGCCATGAATGTCGCCCGTCGTGACGCCCTTCATATCGCGAGTGATGATGAACGCGCTCATGCCCTTGTGGACCGGCTGGGCATGGGGATCGGTCTTGGCGATGATCAGCATGTGATCGGCTTTGGTCGCCAGGCTGATCCACATTTTTTCCCCGTTGAGGATGTAGACATCCCCTTCGCGGCGCGCCGTCGTGCGCAGGTTGGCCGGATCGCTGCCCGCGTCGGCTTCGGTCAGGGCGTAACCGGCGTACTTTTCGCCGCGTGCCTGGGGAGCCAGAAAGCGTTGTTTCTGTTCTTCCGTGCCCCATTGCAGCAGCGCCAGGCTGTTCAACCCGGCGTGGACCGACATCACCACGCGCAGGCTGGCGTCGACACGTTCCAGTTCTTCGCATACCAGCGCCAGCGTGATGTAGTCGAAGCCCTGGCCGCCGTAGCGGACCGGGATGTTGATGCCGAGGATGCCGAGTTCGGCCATGCGAGGTAACACGTCGGGGTGCGGTTGGTGCTTCTGGTCCCATTCTTTGAGGGTGGGGTAGATTTCTTCCTGGGCGAACTTCCGCACCATCTCTCGAGCCATAAGTTGTTCTTCGTTCAGTTCAAAGTCCATTCCTAAACATCCTTCTCAAAGAAGATGAACAAATTTCAGCGGTTCCCATTATATCATGCCGCAAAAACAAGGCCACGACACTGGCAATTTTGTGCTTGACATCTGTTAGACGGACATGCTATACTGCCGTTATCTTTATGAAAGGAGAAGGCGCAATCGTGAGCAACACCACTTTTTACGTCCGTGTACTCGAGAAAATCGGCAGCGGTGCCGTTCTTTCTCGTATTGCGCCTGACTGCCGGTAGAGACCTTCTCTCAAAGAAACTGGCCGCGGGCGCAATGCCCGCGGTTTTATTTTGGCGAGACTCCTCGCACGGAGTCCTCCTTAAGCCAGAAAGCCGTGGGCACAACGCTCGCGGCTTTTTTCTTGCGCAGCGAGGACCGTTAAGCAGGTGCGCGTCGTTCGACAGAAGTAAGGGAGTTAATCGTCATGAATCAGAGTATCACCGCAGACCAGCCCGCCCTGGTCGTGAATAACGTGGTCAAGCGGTTCAATACCGCTCCGGAACCGTTCTGGCGGCGGCTCAGACTCACCCGCTCTGCGGGCAACGGTCACGTGGTCAAAGCCCGGCGCGGCAAAGAGATCGTCACCGCCGTCGATCATGTGTCCTTCGAGGTTCGGCGCGGCGAGATCTTCGGCGTGTTGGGACCCAACGGATCGGGTAAATCGACCCTGATCCGGCTGCTCTCGACACTGCTGATCCCGGATGAGGGCACCGTCAGTGTCTTCGGCCTGGACGTCGTGAAAGACGAGATGAAGGTCAAGCGCCTGATCAACCGGGTATCCGTCGAAGCCTCCTTCTTCAAGAAACTCAGCCCCAAAGAAAATCTGCTCTACGGCGCGCGGCTGTACGGCCTGTCGGGCAAAGAAGCCGACCAGAAGGCCCGCGAAATTCTCCAGCGGTTGGGCCTGCGCGAGAGCAGCTACACCGAACCGATGGAAGACATGAGCCGGGGGATGCAGCAAAAAGTCGCCATCACCCGCGCTTTTCTCACGCAGCCTGTCGTGCTGCTGCTCGACGAGCCGACGACGGGTCTCGATCCACGCTCGAAGCTGGAAGTCCAATCGTTCATCAACGAACTGCGCGACGTGCACGGCGCGACCATCATGATCACCACACATGATATGTACGAAGCCGACGCAATCTGCGACCGGGTCGCCATTATCCACGACGGCAAAATCGTCGCCCTGGATACGCCCGCCGCGCTCAAACAGCAGGTCCGGCGCAACGGCCACGAGCCGACCCTGGAAGACGTCTTCATGACGCTGACGGGGACGGACCTCGTCGAGAAAGAAGACGACCTGACGACCTTCGAGCCGGAAAAGATCTTCGCGTAAAGAGGGGATGACCATGATCAAAGGATTACAACTGGAAATGCGCCAATCCTATGCTTTTGTGGCGCGCAACTTCAACCTGGTCAAGCGTTATTGGGGCTGGGAAGTCGTCTGGATGGCGTACTCGGTCGCCGATGCGCTGTCGGTGACGTTCATCGGGGCCGGTGCCAGCAAGATCACCGGCAGCAGCGAAATCGACGCCAACTACCTGATCACCTACCTGTTGATCGGGACATTGGTCTGGCGCTTTCTGTCCAGCATCTTTCACAACATCAGCGAGATGATCGCCTGGGAGCGTTGGGAAGGGACCATCGAATATACCTTCATGGCCCCGGTGCGGCGCTTCAACCAGATGATCGGGCAAACGCTGTTCGCGGTGCTGTACAGCCTGCTGTTCACGATGGTGATCGGCGCGGTAGTGGGGTCCTTCTTCGACCTGAACTTCTCCGGGGCGAACATCCTGACCGCGACCGTGATCCTGCTGGTGGGCAGCCTGTCGTTCGTGGGGATCGGGATGGTCGCCTCGATCCTGCCGCTGCTCTACCCGGAGCGCGGCGCGCAGATGACCAACATCGTGCAGGCGTTTTTCCTGCTGGTGTCGGGCATCTACTACCCGGTGAGCGTGTTACCGAAATGGCTGCAAGTGCTGTCCAAGATTTCGCCCGCGACGTATGTCCTGGAAGGGATGCGCGCGGCTCTACTGCCGGATACGGCGGGGAAAAGTCTGGCAAGTTACGTCTGGCCTTTGCTTGTCATGGGCATTATCATGCTGCCGCTGGGCGTGTACCTGTTCCAGCGGGCAGAGAAGTACACCAAACGCACGGGAAAATTGAAACGCAACGGCTAAAGATCAGTTTAGCCCGTGCTGTCTGGGAAAGGAAGTCTGGTTGTGCAGTCGCTCACGATAGACTACAAAGACAACATCGCCTGGTCTCGCCAGATCGCGGCAGGATGGGCCCGCCGTATGATTTCGGGCGACGAACCGGCGGCATGGGCGTATAACACCGATAACGAGATTCAGTTTGCGATCCGGCATCTCCGGCTGCATCCCGGCGACCGGATTTTAGACCTGGGCTGCGGCTGGGGGCGTCACAGCCTGCCCCTGGCGGCTTATGGACTGCGCGTCGTCGGGCTGGACCTCTCCCACGAACTGCTGGTGCTGGCGCGTTATAACGCCCGCCGTCACAACCTGGGGATTCAGTGGGTCGAAGCCGACATCGCCGACTCGCCGCTGCATGGCTCCTTCGATGCGGTGGTGCAGTTTTGCGGCAACCTGCTGACGTGGTTCAAGGAGCCGGACCAGGCGCTCAGGGCTTTGTGGAACGTGGCGAGCCTGCTGCGTCCGGGCGGACATCTGCTGCTGGGCACGGAAGATTGGCAGCCCGAACTGCCCGATCGCTCCCAGCATTGGGACGAATGGCGCGGCGGGGCGGCGATCTATCGCCACCAGTACGATCAGGAGCGCCGCATTGCCCAGACGCAGACGGTCATTTTCGGGCCGGAACACCGGCGCCAGGAATACCGGCGGCAGACGTGGTGGCCCTCGTTTTACGACATGGAAGCGCTGTTTGCGC
Source organism: uncultured Anaerolineaceae bacterium (assembly GCA_964427955.1). Taxonomy (GTDB): domain Bacteria; phylum Chloroflexota; class Anaerolineae; order Aggregatilineales; family Aggregatilineaceae; genus JACRBK01. Next base: position 12,529 of record CAYRWY010000006.1, on the reverse strand, counting down.
GGGTGGGGTTGGTGATCTGCGGGCGCTATAACACGTTCGCGGATTATCCCTACGATCCGGTGCAGGCCGGGCTGATCTACGTATTGGCGCGGGCTTAGCTTCAACCGGGTGCTGGTCACTGCGGCCAGCACCTGGCTTTCAGAAGGTGCTTTCGGGGCGGTCGGGATATGAGGCCTTCAAATCTTCGACGGATCGTTTGCTCATCCAGTCGTCCAGCGCGACACAGAATTCGCCGCCCAGCAGGATGATGATCGCCGTCAGGTAAACCCACAGCATCAGCACGATGATGATCGCGACCGAGCCATACACCAGGCTGTAGGTCGCGATATTGTCCAGATACCAGGCGAAAGCGCGCTTGGCGATCTCCCACGAAATGCCGCCGAAAAAAGCGGCCACCCAGATCGCATCCCAGCGCACGCGGCGGCGCGGGATGAAACGATAAAGAAACGCGAAGATGGCGACGCTCAGGCTGAGCGGCACGACCAGCGCGCCCGTCGTTACCCACGACGTGGACTGGTAAAACACCAGCAGATCGATCAGGTTGAAGACCGCCGTCGTCGCCAGGGAGGCCGTCAGCAGCACGCCCAGCGAGATCATGACCCCCAGCCCCATCAGGCGCGAACTCCAGGTGTTGTAGCCCTTTTCGTCGCGAAAGGTGCGGCTGAGTGCCGAGGACAGGTTCGAGAAGAAGCCCAGCGCGGACCAGGACAGCGTGATCCCGGCGACCAGTCCGAAGGAACTGCGCTGTTTGAGCGTTTCGGCAATGCTGTCCTGCAAAAAACTGGCCGCCGAGGCGGGCAGAAACAGCCGCAGCACGCCGTCGATCTGGTTATGCGCCGCCGCCGGACCGAGCGCCGTGCCGATGCCGATGATGAGCAGCAGCAGCAGGGGGAACAGTGAGAAGAGGGCGTAGTAAGAGAGGGCGGCAGATTCGCGCGTGCCGTGCTTCGAAAAGCGGTCGATAGCGCGCCACAGGTGTTGCAGCAGGCCGTCGGTCATGGCATTGGCGATAATCCACCAGCGCTCGTAGAACCGCAGTGACGGCGTTTTCATGGTCTGGGTCTGGCGTTTCTCTGCCGGTGAACTTGTCACTGGTCAATTGCTCCCTGATTCGCTATGCTTGTGACGCTGCGATCAGCTATGTCGTTCAAGTGAGACTTTATCATAAAAATGCCTGAGGTTAAAGCGTTCATCTTCGACTTCGGCGGTGTGGTCGTGCGCACCGAAGACGACCGCCCCCGTCACCAGTGGGACGAGCGGCTGGGACTGCCGGTGGGCAGTGTCGAGCGGGCTGTGCATCACAGCGATCTCTGGATTCAAGCACAGTTAGGCCGGATTTCGCCCAAGATGTACTGGAAGGGCGTGGCGGAACTGCTCTACATGAAAGGCGACAGCATCGACGAACTGCGCCGGGATTTTTTCAGCGCCGACCGCCTGAATTACCGGGTGGTGGACCTGATTCGGGATCTGCGGAATTCGCACTATGCCATTGCCCTGCTCAGCAACGAATCGCTGGAACTGGAGTCCCGGTTAGAGGAGTATGGGGTCAAAAATCTATTCGATCACGTGCTCATTTCGGCACAGATCGGGGTGATGAAACCCGATCCCACCGCCTACCGGGTGGCGCTCCACACCTTGAACGTGTCCCCCCCACAGGCGTATCTGGTCGACTCTGCGCTGGTGAGCGTGCGCGCGGCTCAAGCCCTGGGGATCCATACGATCCTCTTTCGTGCCGACACCGATCTGAGGGTTGAGCTAGAGAAGTACCTTCAAGCGTAGTCTGGCGATCAGTTGACCGAAAACAACCCCTGCTCGCCTTCGTGGGCGATATCCCGCTCGATGATGGCGCTCAGCAAGGCGACCTCGCGGCGGTACACGGCGCGCACCTCATCCAGAAATTCCATCGCCTGGCCGGACTCCAACAGGTTTTGTTTCTGGTCGAGTGGAATCTGGACCAGCGAGGCGGCCATATTCGCCAGCGCGAGCGGATCATCCGGCAGGCGGGTCAGATCGAATTTCAGCTCGCTCGACGCCTGGCGCAGCACGTCCAGGTAGCGTTCCACCCAGGGGCGCAGGTCTCGCCCGGCCTGGTTGACCGTTCCCCAATCCGCGCCTACCAGCGGGTAGTTGTCCACTTTTCCCACCAAATAGGGTTTGTCGTAAATCAGGTCCCGAATCTGGAACCGCTCCCCGCCGACGGCGACGATATTCATCCGCCCATCTTCCCCGCGTTCCACCTGGGTGATTTGGGCTGTGCACCCGATCCCATAGGGTTCAGCCAGCGGTCCAGAAACCTCCACACCCTTTTTGATGAGTACCACGCCGAACGGCTGGCTGGTCTGAATGCACTGCTGGATCATCAGCCGGTAGCGCGGCTCGAAGATATGAAGGGTAATCGGCATTCCGGGAAACAGCACGGTGTTGAGCGGAAAAAGCGGCAGATCATACATAGGTAGACCTTGGCCTTGTTGCAAACTAACCCACTGTGAATTCTAAACCAAACTTCTTTTCCTGGCTAGAAAGCTCAGGTTATGAAGGCGTTCATCCGATTACTTTTAGACTGATGTCCAGTATTTACGCGACTTTCGGCTGATGACGGGCCGGTCAATTTCCCGTACAGTGATCGAGTAGGGATCATTGGCTCACCACTCCCTCACCGCGTCGACACCTCCGATCCTCCACACACCTTCCGTTTGTGTCGAAAGGAATTCCGCCATGATGTTGTTTCGGATCGGGATGCTGTTGTTCGTGCTGGGCTTATGCTTCCCCGCCTCGCCGCTCAAGGCCCAGGACGAACCAGCCTGTTCAGCCACATCAGGTACGGTCGTCACGCAGCAGATTCAAAGCGCCGCCATCGCCCAGGAGAAATCTTACAACGTTTATCTGCCGCCTGACTGGTGCAATCTGGACAATTTGCCCCTGTTGGTCATGCTGCACGGCTATTATGGCGACCACACGGACTGGGTGAATCAAGGGCACCTGGACGAGGCCGCCACCGATCTCATTCTGGCGGGTGAAATTGATCCCTTGATCATTCTTATGCCCGATGGCGACAATAGCTTCTATATCAACGGCGCCCAGGGGGATTACGAGAGCTATGTGATCGCTGAACTGATCCCGGCGGTCGATGAGGTGTTTCCGACCGCGGCCACGCGCCAGGCGCGCTTCATCGGCGGCTTGAGCATGGGCGGCTACGGCGCGCTGTACCTGGGCCTCCGCCACCCCGATCTGTTCAGCGCCATCGGCGCGCACAGTCCGGCTATCTTCGAGCCTGGCAGTGATCCCATTTCCCAGTATGTTTATGGCGCCCAGGGAGAACTCTTCGCCGAGCGGGACGTGGTCAGCCTGATCGAAACGAACGGCTGGCCTGACGATACCCGCTTCCTGGTCGATATTGGCAACTCGGACAATCTGATCGGGGGCGTTTTTCGCCTGGTCACTGCGCTCTTCAACCACGCGCACCTGAGCGACTACCAGATGCACGTCTGGCCCGGGGGGCATAACTGGAGCTATTGGAGCCGCCATGCGCCGGATTATCTTCGCTTCTATATGGGCGTCGAGTGAATGCTGCGAGAGATGATCGAATGACCGAACAGACCAAAACTCTGAGTTCGAGCACAATGGCGACGCGCTGGGGGCCCCTGGCGAATCGCAATTTTCGGCTGCTGTGGCTGGGCGAGAATGTATCGCTGTTGGGCGACCAATTCTATTTTATCGCGCTGCCCTGGCTGGTCTTCCAGATGACCGGCTCCTCGCTGGCCTTCGGCACGATCCTGATGGTCGGCGGTATTCCCCGCGCGGTCTTTACGCTGGTCGGCGGGGCAGTCGCGGACCGCCTGTCACCCCGCCCGGTCATGATCGTTTCCAATCTGCTGCGCCTGCTCATCATCGCGCTGGTGACGCTGATCGTGGCCGGAGACGCGATCCAGTTGTGGATGCTGTACGTGATGACCCTGGCCTTTGGCGTCGTGGATGCGTTTTTTCATCCGGCCTACCGGGCCATTGTGCCGCATCTCGTGGACAAAACGGAACTGAAAGCCAGCAATGCGCTGATGCTCAGCACGTCGCAGTTAGCCTCTGTGGCCGGGCCGGGGCTGGCCGGGGTACTGGTCCACAGCGTCGGCGTGGTGGCTTCCTTCGCGTTTGATGCCACGACTTTTCTGTTCACCTCGCTGCTGCTGATGTTGATGCGCCCGGTCGTCATCTTGCGCCAGGGGGTGGCCCCGGCCCGCCCTGGGCTGTGGCGTGAGATCGGTGAGATGCTGTCCGTCATCCGGCAGGAGAAACGCCTCTCGACCCTGGTGGGCGTGATCGCCGCCATCAATCTGCTTTTCACCGGTCCGCTGGTGGTCGGATCGGCGGTCCTCAGCCGCGCCCGTTTCAGCGCGGGATCGGCGGCCTTCGGCGCGATGCTCTCGTGTTTTGCGGTCGGCATGTTGCTCGGCACGATGGCGGCAGGCGTGTTTCATCCTCGCCGTCCTGGCCTGGCCAGCCTGTTGGGGGTGGCCCTGGAAGGGGTGCTGATGGTCGTGATCGGCTGCACCTCGATCCTCGTCCTGACGTGCGGCCTGTGGGTGGTGATCGGCTGTGGGGCGGGCTTTGGCAATGTGAACGCGATCACCATGACGCAGCGTCACGTCCTGCCGCAGATGATGGGGCGGGTGATGAGCCTGATCGTCCTGGCCGAGGTGGGTTTGAGCCCGATCTCGAATGCCCTGGCCGGGGTAGTCGGCGATTTCAGCGTGACCGGCCTGTTTGTCGGCGCGGGCGTACTGCTGTCCGTGGTGGCGCTGCTGGCCGCGCTGAACCCGGAAATGCACGCCGTGGAGGAGTAGAGCCAAATCCACTCAGGCCGGTGATGCATTCCAGATGCGGCGCACCGTGCTGCTAAAGCTGCCCAGACCCAGGGCGATGCCGGTATTCATCCAGGCCGTGCCCGACCGTGTGTCCTCGAAGCCCTCGATCCGGTACAAACGCTCCGGTTCCAGCCCGCGCGGATACACGATCAGCGGCGGGACAGGATCGAGGCGGTGGGTCAAAAAGGCGAACAGCACCCCGGCGGTTTTGTCTTTGCTGACGTACTGGACGGCGGAGAAGGGCTGCTCGAACGGTGACAGCAGCCGGTAGCAGTCGCCTTGCTGAATGACTGGGCGGAGTTCCTTGTAGAGCGCGATCCACTTCCGTGCGGCGGTGATATCCTCATCGCTCCACTTGCGCAGATCGGCCCCAATGCCCAGCACGCCGCACATGCTGACGTGAAAGCGGAAATCCAACGGGAGGAAGTCTTCACCCATATCCGTAACCCACGATTCCAGCGTGGCTGCGGGAAAAAGGTGGGAAAAGCCCGCTTGAATCGTCAGGCGGCTGGCCGGGTTGGTGTTGTCGCTCACCCAGATCTGATCGGCGCGGCGCAGGATTTCCAGGTCGGCCCGCCCGCCGCCGCCGGAGCAGCTCTGCCAGGTCACCCGGGGGTGGCGCTGGCGCAGCGTATCCCACACGCGGTAGACCCCCTGCACGTAGCGCACCCAGATCTCGCGCGGATCGCCAGGCGCGTCGGCCCAGCCCGGTTCGCTCACATTCCGGTTCATATCCCACTTGATGAACGCGATGTTATTCTCGCTGAGCAGCCGGTCCAGCAGGGCGATCAGGGTGTCCTGGACTTCCGGCTTGCCGAGATTGAGGATCAGTTGGTGGCGGCCTTCGGTGCGCGGGCGGGTGGGATAATGGATGGCCCAATCCGGGTGGGCGCGGTACAGCTCGCTGTCGGGGCTTACCATTTCGGGTTCGATCCACAGGCCGAAATCCATTCCCAGGTCGTTGACGCGCTTGATCAGCGGGGCCAGTCCGTTGGGGAACTTGCGCTCGTCCGGCCACCAGTCGCCCAACGCCGCGTGATCGGAATCGCGCCGGTGGAACCAGCCATCGTCCATGACGAACAGCTCGACGCCCATCCCTGCGGCGATCTCGGCAAAATGGACCTGGGACTCTTCGTCCACGTTGAACAAGGTCGCTTCCCAGGAGTTGTAAAGCACTTTGTGCGGCGTGTTCCCATGCGGCAGGATCGTCTCGCGCACGTAGTCGTGGAAATGGCGGCTGGCTTCTCCGAAACCCTGTGCGGTGTACCCGGCCAGGCTGCCCGGCGCGCTCAGGGACTGGCCGGGGTCCAACCGCCAGCTAAAATCCCAGTCGTTCAGGCCCAGGCTGATCCGCGTTGAAGCAAACTCGGTGACTTCAGCGACCAGTTTCCAGTTGCCGCTCCAGGCCAGCGCCCCGAACCATACCTCGCCCTGATCCTCGGTGGTCGTCCCACGATCCACGGCAAACCAGGGGTTATGGTGGTGGCTGGTGGTCAGACGGCGGCTTTCGACCACTTTGGCGCCTTCGATCAGCGGCTCGCGCAGGAGCTGGAATTCGTTGAGCCAGCGGCCATTCAGGTGATTGAAGTAGTAATGCCCGCCGAGGGGAAAATGCCACTGCGCCGACCACAGGCGATCCACGGCGACCGGCGTGTCGCCCTCGTTGGTGAGCGTGACGAAACGCTCGATCAGGTCGTAGGCTTCCCACACGCGGTAGTGCAACACCAGGCGCAGGGGATAGACCGTGTCCCGCAGGTACAGGCGCAGTTCGGGCACCGCGCCGCTCAGAATTTCGGCCTGCTCGAACTGCAACTGTGTGTCCCGCACGCCGTCCGCAAAACGTGTTTTGAGACAGGGTTCGACGAATTTGATGCCGGCACTGGTCGGGTATTCTTCTCGTAAAAACATATCCGGACCGTTGAAAGGAAATTCTTCCAAAGGACGGGAGCCGATGGTCCACTGGTGATCACCGGGATAATCGGAAACAAAGGGCAGCTTCGGTCCCCAATAGAGGTGTACCAGCCGCCCACTGGCGTGCAGTCCCAGGACGTAGGCCGTCTGTTGGGTTTCAAGAATCCAGGCGTTGGCGTGAGTTTGGATAGGCATAGGTTGATCTCCTCCTCGACATTCAACCACCAACGATTAGAACACGCGCGCCCGGAAAATCAAAGGCCCCATGTCGGGTGACATGAGGCCGGTGGATCGCGTCGTTCACGGTTCGGATCAGGCCCCGTCCAGCGCCTGTCGCAAGCTGGATGCCAGATCGCGCACGGCGTCTACGCCGATCCCGCCTGCTTTGACCAGCGCGCTGCCGACGATGAAGCCTTCCACCAACCCGTTCATCATTCGGGCCTGTGCGGGCTGGCTGATGCCAAAGCCGAGCACCAGCGGCTGATCGGTCGCGGCGCGCACCCGCGCGATGAAATTGGTGAGGTCGGGCGGAAGCTGCGTCCGCGCCCCGGTCACGCCCGCGATGGACACGACGTAGATGAAGCCGGTGGTATGCTGCCCGACAAGCGCGATCCGGGCCGCGCTGCTGGTCGGGGCCAGGAAGAAGACCAGTGCCAGCCCTTCCCGCGCGCAGGCGGCGGCCAGTTGGCCTGCTTCTTCGGGTGGAATATCCGGCACGATCAGGCCGTCCGCCCCGGCCAGCCGGGCATCACGCGCGAAAGCGTCCAGCCCGTAGGCCAGCAGCGGATTGAGATAGCCCATCATCAGCAGCGGTTGTTGGACGCCGCTGGCGCGCAGATCGCGGACGGCTTGCAGGCAGCGCCGCACCGTGATCCCCTGTTCCAACGCGATCTGCGTCGCCGCCTGGATGGTCGGCCCGTCGGCCAGCGGATCGCTGAACGGCATCCCGATCTCCAGCCCATCCACGCCCACCGCCGCCAGCGCGCGGATCGCGTCGAGCGACGCCTCGTAGGTCGGATAGCCGATGGGGTAGTACGGCAGGAAGGCCGCGCGCCCCTGTGCTTTCGCCGTCGCGAACATGGCCGCGATGGCGTCGATCCCGGTGTGCAGCGTGCCGTCGCTCATGCTCTTTTCCCCAATTCTTGGATCACGGTGTCCAGGTCTTTGTCGCCGCGCCCCGACAGGTTGACCAGCAGGATCGCGTCTTTCGGCATGGTCGGCGCGCGCTTGATCGCTTCGGCGACGGCGTGCGAGCTTTCCAGGGCGGGGATGATCCCCTCTAACTGGCTGAGCGCCTGGAACGCTTCCAGCGCCTCGTCGTCGGTCGCCACCGTGTAAAAAGCACGTTCGATCTGGCGCAAATAGGCGTGCTCCGGCCCGACCGAGGCGTAATCCAGCCCGGCGGACACGCTGTGGGTGTTGCGAATCTGCCCGTCCTCGTCTTGCAGCACGAACGAGCGTGTGCCGTGCAGCACGCCGGGCCGACCCAACGCCGGATCGGCAAAGCGCGCGGCGTGTTCCCCGCTGGCAATCCCCCGCCCGCCCGCTTCCACGCCGATCAGATCGACCTGCTCATCGTCGCGGAAGGCGTGAAACAGGCCGATAGAGTTGCTGCCGCCCCCCACGCACGCTACGCACGCGTCCGGCAGCCGTCCCACCTGGTCGAGCATCTGCTGGCGCGCTTCGATCCCGATCACGCTCTGAAACTCGCGCACGATCAGCGGGTAGGGATGCGGCCCCAGCGCCGATCCCAACAGGTAATGGGTGGTGGTGACGTTGGTGACCCAGTCGCGGATCGCCTCGTTGATGGCGTCTTTCAGCGTCTTGCTGCCGCTCTCCACCGGGATCACTTCCGCGCCGAGCAGCTTCATGCGGAAGACGTTAGGGCGCTGGCGGGCGATGTCCACGCTGCCCATGTAGACGTGGCATTCCAGACCCAGCAGCGCGCAGACGGTGGCCGAGGCCACGCCGTGCTGGCCTGCGCCGGTTTCGGCCACGATGCGGTGTTTGCCCATCCGCTGCGCCAGCAAGGCCTGTCCCAGCGCGTTGTTGATCTTGTGCGCTCCGGTGTGCGCCAGGTCCTCGCGCTTGAGGTAGATCTGCGCGCCACCCAGCTTTTCGCTGAGCCGCCGCGCGTAGGTGATCGGCGTGGGGCGGCCCGTATACGTCGCCTGGAGATCGGCGAACTGCGCCTGAAAGGCCGGATCGCTCAGCGCGGTGTGAAAGGCCGCCGTGAGTTCGTCCAACGCGGCCATGACGGTTTCGGGCACAAAGCGCCCGCCGAATTCTCCGAAGTAGCCGCGCTCGTCGGGCAATTGGACGGCGGGCTGGGGTCCATTCTGGGCTGATGTCTGCATGAGTTAGTCCCTATCGCAAGCCTGCACGGCCTGTATCAAAGCCTGAACGCGCGCCGGGTCTTTGATTCCCGGCTGTCCCTTTTCCACGCCGCTGGCGACGTCGATCCCCCAGGGCCGGACGGCGCGCACCCGCTCGGCCACGTTTTCCGGGCCGAGTCCGCCCGCCAGCATCAACCGCGGGGCCACTGTCTTGACGGCCAGCGCAACGCCGAGGCTGGCCTGTTCGCCGGTGCCGCCGTACAACTCTTTGTGGTAGGCATCCACGATCAGCGAGGGCAGGCGGAGATTATCCGGCGCGCCCGGCAGAAGGTGCGCTGCCTGTTCGAGTGCCTCGGCCCGGCTGCGGGGGCGGATCGCCTTGATCCCGCGCCCGTCCAGGGCTGCGAGCAGATCGCTGGACTCATCCCCGCTGAGCTGCACGGCATCCAGCCCGACGCTCTGCACCACCTGGGTGATCTCGTCGGCGCTGGCGTTGACGAAAACGCCCACCAGCAGTGGACATCGTTCGCCCAGCGCGGCCCACAGACCGTCGGCCAGGGCGCGGGCCGCTTCCGGCGTGAGGTAGCGCGGACTGGGTGGGTAGAAGTTCAGCCCCAACAGATCGGCCCCGGCTTCGGCGCACATCAGCGCGTTGTCCAGCACGGTCACTCCGCAAATTTTGATCCGGGTGCTCATCGTCCCCCCTTGCGCGGCTGAGTGCTCATCTCTTGCACGAGCTGATCACGCGCCGCCGCCTTGACTAACGCCTCGCCCACCAGCACGGCGTGAGCGCCGATCTCGCCCATGCGCCGCACGTCCGCACCGCTGTGGATGCCGCTCTCGGCCACCAACGTGATCGCGGTGGGCACCAACTTCGCCAGCCGCGCGGTCGTGTCCAGGCTGACCTGGAAGGTCTTGAGATCGCGGTTGTTGATACCGATCAGGGCCGGATTAATCCGCAGCGCGCGCTCCAACTCGGCCTCGTCGTGCACTTCGACCAGCGCTGCCATGCCCCATTCCGTGATCAGCGCGTGCAAGTCGGCCAGTTGACTGTCCGCCAGGGCTGCCACAATCAGCAGCAGGGCATCGGCTCCGGCGGCGCGGCCTTCGTAGACCTGGTACGGGTCGAGCACGAAATCTTTGCGCAGCACCGGGATTGTCACGGCCCGGCGCACGGCAGCCAGGTCGTCCAGGCGGCCCTTGAAAAATTCCTCGTCCGTCAGCACCGAGATCGCTGCTGCGCCGTGGGCCGCGTAAGCCGTGCCCAGGGCCACCGGGTCGAACGGCTCGATCAGTACCCCTTTGGAGGGCGAAGCGTGTTTGACCTCGGCGATCAGCGCGATGGTGTCCCGGCGCAGCGCGGCCAGCATCCCGCGCGGCGGATCAGCCTGCCGGGCGTGCTCGATCTGCTGAGCCAGCGGCACGGTGGCCTGGCGTGCTGCGATCTCCGTGACCTTGTGGTCCAGGATTTTATCCAGCACCGTGCGGGTGAGGACGTACCGGCTAGCCATGCGCGGCCAACTCCTGGCTGTAGGCGATCAGCGCGTCGAGCTTGGCCAGCGCGGCCCCACTGTCGATCACCTGCTGGGCTAGCGCCATCCCATCCTGGAAGTTAGACGTTTTTCCCGCTGCGACCAGGGCTGCCGCCGCATTCAACAGCACCACATCATACTTGGCGCTGTCTACCTCCCCGCTGAGCACGCCGCGCAAAATCCCGGCGTTGGTGGGCGCATCCCCACCCAGCAGTTCGGAGATGTGCGCCGTCTTGAGGCCGAGATCGAGCGGGTCCAGGTCGTAGGTGCGCACCGCCCCGTTTTCGAAGTGGCTGACCCGGTTGGGCCCGGTGGTAGTCAGCTCGTCCAGGTTGCCGTAACCGCACACGACGATAGCGGATTTCGATCCCAATTCACCCAACACGCTGGCCAAAAACTCGGTCAGGTCCGGGGTGAAGACGCCCATCAACTGCCGCTGCGCGCCCGCCGGGTTGGTCAGCGGTCCCAGGATGTTGAAGATGGTGCGGACGCCCAACTGGCGGCGCGGCCCGATGGCATGTTTCATGGCTGGGTGCAGCTTGGCCGCGAACAGGAAGCCGATCCCGATCTCGTCCACGCACTGCCCGACCTGTTCCGGCGTCAGGTCCAGGTTGACGCCCATTTCCGCCAGCACGTCGGCGCTGCCGCACTTGCTGGTCGAGGCACGGTTGCCGTGTTTGGCGATCCGCACGCCTGCCCCGGCGGCGACGAAGGCGACCGTCGTGCTGATGTTGAACGTACCGGACTTATCGCCGCCCGTGCCGCAGGTGTCGAGCAAGTCCTCCGCGGTATTGACCGGCACCCGCACGGCATTCGCCCGCATGGCGCGCGCGCTGCCCAAAATCTCGGCGTCGGTTTCGCCTTTCATGCGCAGGCCCATCAGGTAAGCGCCGATCTGCGCTTCGGTGGCCTTGCCCCGCATAATCTGGTTCATGACCGCCTCGGCTTCGTCGGCACGCAACTGCCCAAAGCGGCTGATCACTTCGATGGCGCGTTGAATTTCCATGTGCTCGCCTCCTATCACAACCGGTTCTCCAAAAAGTTCTGCAACATGCGCGGACCATACTTCGTCAAGATGCTCTCCGGGTGGAACTGCACGCCCACAATCGGATATTCCTTGTGGCGCAGTCCCATTACTTCTCCGGCGTCGGTGAAAGCGGTGACGGCCAGCGCTTCCGGCAGCGGCTCCTCCACGATCAGGCTGTGGTAGCGTGTGGCCTCGAACGGGCTGGGGACGCCGGTGAACAGCGCCGTGTTTTTGTGGTAGATCATGCTGGTCTTGCCATGCATCAGGCGCGGGGCGCGCACGACGCGCCCGCCGTACACCTGCCCGATCGACTGCTGGCCCAGGCAGACGCCCAGCACCGGCGTGCTCGGCCCCAGCTCGCGGATCACGTCCATCGAGATGCCGCCGTCGTCTGGCGTGCCCGGTCCCGGCGAGATCACGATGTGCGAGGGCTTCAGGGCTTTGACTTCCGGGATCGTCATCTGGTCGTTGCGGACGACACATAATTCCGCGCCCAGTTCGCCCATCGCCTGGACTAGGTTGTAGGTAAAGCTGTCGTAGTTATCGATGACCAGGATCATGATGTTTGCTCCTCTATACGCTAAATCAGGCCGTTCTCCGCGTTCGTCACGGCCACGGCCACCGCGCGTGCTTTGTTGACAGTTTCGTCGTATTCGCGCGCCGGATCGCTGTCCGCCACGATGCCCGCGCCGGACTGGAAATAGACCGTGCTGCCGCGCATGACCATCGTGCGAATCGTGATGCAGGTGTCCATCGAGCCGTCGAAGCTGAAATAGCCCACTGCGCCGCCATACGGCCCGCGCCGCCGTCCCTCCAACTCCTCGATGATCTCCATCGCCCGCACTTTGGGCGCGCCGCTGAGCGTGC